>QHZY01000001.1 GCA_003224855.1 Acidobacteriota bacterium
TTCGAACTTTCAGAAGACGATTGCAACTGCGAATAACCGTCCTGTGAACGATGCGAACGATGCGTTTATCGGATATGACCAGGGGGACGGAAATCCGGCAAACATTGGAATTACGCTGGGTGCACCGAAGAGTGTTTCGCAATACATCGGGAACGTGGGAGATGGAACGAACTGGCTGGAGCGGCTGACCACCAGTTCGAAAGAGTTCAAGACGAACGTGCAGATGGATGGCGCGCTCACGGTAGCCGGCTCCATTCAGGCGAGCCAGTTTGTTTCAACCAGCAGCGGTCCGTGGAGTTTGAGCGGAGGCTTTGGAACGCTGAGCCCGGCGATTTCCGTAAAATCGCTGATGGGATTTGGCCCCAATGGAAAACTGGAAGTTTCAGAAAACGGGGGAGCGCTGGTGGAGGTTGCGAAGGTGGACGTCACCGGAAATTTCAGTGGGAATGCCACCACCGCAAGCGCGCTGGCGCAGCCCCCGACGCAGTGCACGGGAAGCTTCATGACCGGGATTCAGGCGAACGGAAACGCCATCTGCAGCACGGCGGACGTGATGCAACTGGCGGAGACTACGGCGCCAACCGGCTTGCCGAATTATGGATTGTTCTGGTTCGACGCGAGTTGTCATTGTCCGAAGGTGATCAGCAACAACGGGCAAGCGGTACAACTTGGGCTGACGAATGTGTTCAACGCAGATGCGAATACGCTTGAGGAATATAACGGAACCAATCCGCAGGGGCTGCGAGTTTATGGAACGCGCACCGATGCTTCGAACTATGAGCGAATAGGATTCAAGTGGGACAACACCGATGGATACTTTGCGGTGGCGAGCGAGAACGCTGGAACCGGCAGCCAGCGCGGGATCGGCTTCCTGATCGGGAGCACGGTACGCTGGTCAATCGACACAGCGTCGGTACTGAAGCCGTTCACGGACAACGCATTCAACATAGGATCGAGTTCGTTGCGGCCGAAAACAATATACGCAGGAACATCGGTGGATATCACGGGAACAGGCGCGCTCACGTTTGAGCCATGCAATGACTCGAGCACGGGCACGTCACTCAATTTTCTGGCCAAGTGGAACGGAACGAATCCATCATGCGCTGTTAAGGCGGGGACGGGTGACACCGATGGCGTGATTGGAATTGTGAGTGGCGGAAGCGGGACCAGCGGAAATGCAGTGGTGACCTACCGAGGATATGCGCAGTGTAGTTTCGATGGCGGGACCACGGCGGCCGATTACGTGATCGCGAGCACATCGAATGCCGCAGATTGCCGTGATGCAGGCAGTTCGAGACCGAGCGGCGTGCAGGTGATTGGGAGAGTGTTGAGCTCGAATGTTGCGGCAGGAACCTACACCGTGTTTGTCGGCATGGAGCCGGCGAGTCCAATGGCGACCAGCCAGGTGCCGTGGTTTACACAGCCTTCGGCGAGCGGAGCGGTTTCGTTTTTAACGTCGTCGAATGTGGCCAAACTCTATGGAGTGCTGTACAGCATTCCAGTGCCGATGACGACAACGCAGGTCACGTACAACGTACAGACAGTCGACAATACTTCGAACAACTACGATATCGGGCTTTATAACAGCTCCGGAGCGCTGGTGGCGCATGTGGGAACCACGGCGGGAACAGCATTTGCGGGATCGACGGGATGGAAGACGCTGAGCTGGGCTTCTTCGGCAACGATCAAGCAAGGCAAGTATTACCTGGCGATCACAACCAATTGTACGAGCTCGTGCGCGCAGTTGATTGGGAGCTCGACCGGGGTGGGGTTCACATTTGCAGGCGCCGTGCAGCAGAGTGTGACAACGGGTGGGACTCTGCCGGCGACGATTACGATTCCGAGTGATGCGTACACCGCGACCACCGTGCCGACGTGGAGTGTGCAGTGAGTTGCGAGTTTTGAGTTGCGTTGCGAGTTCAGAGTTGCGAGTAGCGAGTTGTGAGTAGCGCGTTGCGAGAGCAAGTCAGTACTCAGTTCAGAGTTGTCTGTTCTCAGCTCCGCAAATCTTAAAGCGCAGAGGACGCCGAGGGCGGCTGTCCAGTGAATATGAATCAGGCACGGCAAACGCCGTGCCCTTTTTATTGGAGCGAGAAGGATGATCAGGCGAATTGCGGCAATGCTGCTTATGACGGGAGCGGCAATGGCGACGACCTACTACGTCGATCCGGCGGGAAGTAATGCGAACGATGGGCTTTCGCCGCAGACGGCGTGGCGGACGCTCTTGAAAGTTGGGATTTCGACATTCCAGCCGGGCGACCAGATTCTTTTTAAACGCGATGCGGTGTGGAACGAGTGGCTGACGCCGCTTTCGAGCGGCACGGCGGGAAATCCGATCAAGTTCGATGCGTATGGAAATGGCAGGCCGCCGGAGTTTACCGGGCGTTATCAAACAAAGATTTCGGACTGGACGAATACTTCGGGGAGTGTATGGCAAGCGACGCTGAATGCAACGCAGGCGATCTCACAATTGAAGTTCGTGCAGTTCGGAACGATCTGGGGCAATGCACAGACTGCGCAGAATCTTCTTGCTCATGACCGCGACTGGTACTACGACGCGAATACTCAAATCTTGTATGTTTACGCGTCGAGCGGCAATCCAGTGACGCGGTATGGGTTGGTGAGTCCGATGATTTTGAGCGGACAGTCGCTGATCAATATAAATGGCGTGAGCTGGCTGGAGATTCAGCACATCAAGCTGGACTGGTATGACGCTTACGGCGTGCAGGTGCAGGGGGCGAGTGATCATCTATGGCTGGCGAATATGCTGGCCGACAGCCAGGTTCCGAACGGTACCGTGCCGATCGGATTTTATGTGCATCCGACGGGAACGCCGGCAGACATTCATTTGTACAACACGGATTCGCACAGAAATTACGTGGGGTACAGGTTTGATGGGGCGGCGTCGGCAGTCGAATTGAAGAATTGCCGCGCATTCGTGAACCGGACATACGGGCTGATGGATAACACCGGCTCGGTGACCTATGCCAACTGTCATTTTTATGCCAACAACATCGCCACCGGAATTTCGACCGATATAACCGGGGCGCCGATTGATGGGGGAGGGAATCTTGCGGCCGACACGCCTCCGAATGTCCGCGGGTTCCTGAGTTATCCGGCGCGCATCACTGTGACTTATGACGATCCGGGGTTGGTCGACGGATCACATCAGTTCATTCAGTCTTTATTGCCCATCTTTCAGGCGAAGAGCGTTCCGCTGAGTATCGCGGTGGTGACCGGTTATGACCTGTCGCAGCAACTGGTGGACACGTTTCAGGGGTGGAACGATGCGGGATGGGACGTGAACAGCCACTCGGCATCACATCAGTACTTCACGTTTCCGAATGCATTCACGGTGCAGTACACCGGGACGGCGGCCTCGAGTGTGACATTGTCAATCGCGAATAAGCATTTAACAGTGACCGCGCCGGGTGATCCGAATGGGCAGGTGGATTGGGATTTGAGTTCGTCAGGGACGGACCTGGTTGCGAGCGGGCTGGATACGCTGGGCGGAATCATTTTTACCTTGAACCAGCGCGGGGTGTTTTCGGTGAGCGCCGATCCGAATATGAAGAGCGCGGTGAAGAGTGAGGATCTGGCGGACGTAACAGCGCAGGACATCAAGGCCGCTGCCTACACACTGACGATGGAGAAAAGCAGATTGATGGCTGACGAGTTGGGATGGGCGAAGAAGTGGATGAATGCGAACCTGGTTGGATTGGGCGGGCACCACTCTGTCACGCTGAACTGGAACCCGCCCGGTTCTGGTCCCACACCGAGTTCATATCGCGTTTATAGAGGAGCAGTTTCAGGCGGGCCGTATCAGTTACTGACCGAAGTAGTGCAGCCGCAATATGTGGACCATGCGGTGAATCCACAACAGACCTGGTTTTATGTGACTACGTCGGTGGCGAACGGGACGGAGTCGGGGTTCTCGAATGAAGTACCGGCGACGGTGCCGGGGCAGTGGGTGTATGTGTATCCGGGAAGTTTTGAGGATAGTTCGACCGAGACGATCGCGGCCGCGGCGGGCTACGCGGGAGCGCGAGGATCAGCTTCGATGCAGCCGGGGCCGAGTGCGGCCACGGTGCTAGGTAGTGGAGTGAATATCCAAAACATTCTGAGCCAGGGAGTGGTACCTAACTTTCAGAATCTGAGCGACGCCCAACTGACGAATAAGGTGAGGGCGCTGGTGTTCAAGTCGGGAGTGTGGGGTGTGCCGATCGGAATCTTCTTCCATATGAATGAGCTGGCGCCGCACCAGGTGGGCGTGCTGCTGGATGCGCTAAAGGAATCGGGCGCGACGCTGATGACGAATACACAGTTGGTGGAGTATCTAAGCGGAGCGCAGCCGGATGTGGGGACAACTTATTTTGCGGATGCAGCGACGGGAGATCCGCCTGATTTCCGGCCTTCGATGACGTCAGTAACAACTGATCAGGGAACGAGCGTGGGAACAGAGTTCAAGTATGACTTGATGGGAGTTGATCAGACGCAGTTCGGGGGGGCGTGGGATGTGGGAGCGTTTGTATTGGTGCCGGAGATGCTGGGGCGGGCGAGGCCGTAGTTCGGGGAACGCGGAGAAAGACCGCGGAGGACGCGGAGAAAACAGCTTGCTGGTGGCGGATGCGGATAGATGAAGCGTGCGGTGGAACCTGCACGGATTGATGGTTGCTTTCAGGAGACGAATCAGCAGTTTTTCAGATGTGATCCTATGAAAATTCTTGGGGTGATTTTGGCGGCGATAAGCGCTGCGTGGGGGCAGTCTGCCTATTCGGGGTTGAGCACGAGCGCGGGAGCCGCGACCTGGCCGACGGCTGCAACAACGGTCGCGTGCGGGCCGCCGAATTACGCATGTTCAAGATCGGATACGACGACCTTTGTGTTGTCGAACACGAATCCGGGAACGAAACATCCGCCCCTGCTGGCGGCAGCGGGGCAATCGACGGCGTGCGGCGGCGGACAGTGCTGGGGAGGAAAGCTGGGCGCAGGAGTAGTGGCGAGCGATCCGGACAACCTGGGAACACTGGCTTTTTACAATAACAACCGCATGCTGCGGGTGACGGACTACGCGACCGACGTTGCGGGTCGAAGTTACTTCACAGACTCGTCGGCCGAGTTGCCGCAGATCAATCTGGATGGAACGGCATTCCGCATTCTGGAGAAGTCGAATGCGTGCATGTATTCATTCGACCGGTCAATCTGGAATTCGGTTAGTTGCGCAGCGGGCGCGACCAATTGCCAGGCAGCAAGGAAGCAATTTTGCGTAGTGGGGTCGAATCCAATCCCGTCCAGTTTTGTGTTCGGCACAACCGCGACTGATGCGCTGGCGATGTACGTGTTCAATGACAACTCACAGAGAATTGAGCGCTGGCTGCTGAACAAGGCGGCGAATCCGTGGTCGGTTGCGATCGATCAGAATTGGCCGACTGCCGGCGCGAATGGAGCGGATGTGACGGCCAACTGTTTGCGATCGTTGATGACGCCCTGGGCGACGTTCGGCGGGTTTGCGGTAAACGGCGACAGCACGCGGTTCACGGCCGAGATCCGAGAGTTTGATGGGGCGCAGAACGAGGGCGGGCTGATTGTGGTTTTCGACAAGACCAAAGGTTGCAAGTATTTAAACCTACGGCGCGGCGTAGCCACGGACTGGAATGGGACAACGGAACATGCGGTATCGGTGAGCGGCCTCTCGCCGCTGGGACCGCCTTCGGCAGCTGCAGCGACTGCGGTGCAGGGGGGCAGCCTGATTTCGGGACACACGTATGCGGTGCAGTACTCCTACACGTTGAGGAACCCTAATGGGGTGAGCGATCCGACGCCAGCCGACATCGGCGAGACAAACGGATCGGCGATCACGACCGTCGCGATGTCATGCAGCGGATGTAATGCGATTGCGCTGCCTGCGCCGGGCACACCGGCAGTCAGCGCCAATGGGATGCAGATTGATCCTACGGGATACAACGTGTTTGCGTGCGACCGAACCGCGAATCCGGGATGCACGCCGACGATGCAGACCGTGGATGGCGCACCACAGCCGGCGGGGGATTTGACATGCACGGTTGCGGCGGGAAATTCCGGAACAAATTTTACGTACACCTATTATGTAGCGGCGAGAAGCATGCCGGGCCTGAGCAGTTCGAGCAACGACGTGAGCTGCACGTTGCAAACAGCAGCAGCGATCGGCAACAGTCTTCCGAATACGGTGATCTTTAACGGATCGCTCAGCGCTGATGCGGCGTTCCCGACCACGATGGTGTATGAAGTTTTCCGGAATGCAAGGGACTCGCGAGTGTTGCGGAGCGGAAGCGCAGCAACTGCGGATTTCACGTGCACAGGCACGGTTCCGAATACAACGTGCACCTTCACTGATAAAGGCAGCCTGGGGCCGCGGGCGGTAGTTCTGGAAAGCGTGAACGGCACCGGTAATGGCGCACAGCTCAGTTTGCTGAGCATGGGTGGGGTGCAAGCGTACTCCGGCCTGCAGGCGACATCGGGAGATTCAACACACAATGCCAAGCTCGATTTGAGCGGCGGCCCGGTGGTAATCACGGGTACCGCCATAGGAGAGAACCTGGGGGTGCTGGCGGGCAAAACGATTGCGTTCTGGTATCCGGATGAAACGGCGAGCTGTAATCCGGCGGTGCAGACCTGCCCGCTGAATCCGCTCATGGTAATTCCCTGCCCGACGCTGTGCGGCGGACATCGGGTCGATGGTTACGGCGTGGAGTTGCGTGAGCCTGCAAGCAGCAGCCCGCTGGATTTTCGTTTCGCGGCACCGGAAGAAAATACGACGCTGGTAAAAGCGGTCGATGACACGGGTTGCGCTAACGATGCGAATTGCCGGCACTTCTCACAACATTTGAGCTGGGCCAATGCGGCCCCCGGGTTGCCGTACAAGCCGCCATTCACCGGGACATACACCAGCATCCTGCCGGCAGGAGCGGGCGCCGGGCACTGGCCAACCGGGCTTTATTCAGGGGAGTTGTTGACGATTCCGATGGATGCCGGCAAGCGGCCTACGCGGATGGGAATGCTTTACAGCAATGGAGACAGCGGCGGGCTTTTTTTTGGAACTCCGCGGTGCGCAGTGGCGCCGCTGGGAGATTATGCGCTGTGCTCGAGCAATTACCAGTACTGGAACACCAACCCGGATGGGAGCGCGGGGTACGGCGGTTTCGGGGATGGGAATGGAAATCAGACGTGCGATCCGACGCTGAATCCGAATACCTCGACCAGCGGGTGCAGGATTGACGTGATTTTGTTTGAGTTGAGGTGAAGGAAAGACCACAAAGAAACACAAAAACTTAAGCGCAGAGTTCGCGGAGAAACACCGGCAGAGGACGCATGAAGTGGATTTATGGTACGCGCAAGACCCCTCAGCCCCGCGAACAAAGCGCTTGGCTCGGGATGACATTGAATCAGCTGCGGAGTTTTGCTGAGTACATAGATGGTGGTCAAGATTATGACAAGTGATTTGGGGTTACTGACGAATTTCGGGAAACAACTGCAACGGAGAGTGGGCGAGAGTGACGAGGAACTGCGCGACCGACTGATTGAGAGTTTGTGCAAGGTGCGAAGCAAGAGGCGGAGCCTGGTGCTGCTCAAGCCGAACCGGGCGCAGCGTGAATACTCGCGCAGATGCACGAAGCGCAACATCGTTCTGAAGGCGCGGCAGCTGGGAATCACGACTTACGTGGCGGCACGCTTTTTTATGCAGACGATCACGCAGCCGGGGACCACGACGGTGCAGGTGGCGCATAACCAGGAATCAGCTGAAGAGATTTTTCAGATTGTGCGTCGTTTTCGGGAGCACCTGCCTGAGACGATGCTGGAAGGCGTGCTGGTGACTTCGCGCGCGAACGTCCGGCAAATCGTGCTCCCGAAGCTTGATAGCGAGTATCGGGTGGCAACGGCAGCGGACCCGAATGCGGGGCGCGGGATGACCATCCATAACTTACATTGCTCGGAGGTCGCCCGCTGGCCCCGCGATGGGGCGGAAACGCTGACGTCGTTGCGGGCGGCAGTTCCCGAGGATGGCGAGATCGTGCTGGAGTCGACACCGAATGGCGCCGGGGGATTTTTCTACGACGAATGGCAACGGGCGGAGGAGACAGGATACACGCGGCATTTTTTTCCCTGGTGGTTGGGCGGGGAATATGCAGATCAGAAGGCCGACATTCTGGCGGAGTCTTACACGGAAGAAGAGCGAAGGCTGGTGGAGTCGCATGGACTGACATCGGCCCAAATTGCATGGAGACGAAATAATCGCGCGCAGCACCGTACGCTTGCGGCGCAGGAGTTTGCGGAAGATCCGGACACTTGTTTTCTGGCCTCGGGCGAGTGCATTTTTGATCTGGACTCGATTGAGGAAGGGCTGAAGGAATGCGGCGAGCCGATCGAATCGCACGATAACGGAAGAATGCTGATGTGGCTGCCGCCACATGGAGACAAGCAGTACATTGTGGGAGTGGATCCCGCGGGCGGGGGATCAGAAGGTGATTACTCTTGCGCGCAGGTGATCGAGCGAAGAACCGCGATGCACTGTGCGGAGTTGCATGGGCATTTTTCTCCCCGAGAGCTGGCTAACCGGCTGGCCGCATTGGGGGAGGCTTATAACGGAGCGCTGCTGGCGGTGGAAAGAAACAATCACGGTTATGGCGTGCTGGCGCACTTGCGAGCCTCCGGTTATCAGAATGTGTATCGAGAAGGTGGCCAGGAGGGGTGGTTGACCTCGGCTTTGAGCCGGCCGGCGATGATCGAGAACCTGGCGGCGGTGCTGGCGCTGGCACCGAGACTGTTCCGGAGCCGGAGAGTTTTGAACGAGTGCCGAACCTTTGTGAGGCATGCGGATGGAAGCTCGTCGGCAACCAGCGGGACGCATGATGACTGCGTGATGGCGATGGCGGTGGCGATGGCGGTGAGACGGGAGGTAGCGGGTAAATCTTCAGGCTTGTGGGAATGTTCACTCGTCACAGACAGAGGGTTGGAAGTGGGGTAGGGTGGCGCGAGGTCGAGCTGCGCTCGACCTGGACAGCCGAGGGCGGCTGCCCCTACGTGAACAGTTTAAAAGTGAATGGCGGTCGTGGCCGTACAACACGTAAGAAGGATGAGGGGCGGGGCGCAAGGGCACCTGATGCGCTGCTCGGATGGGAATTTTTATGTTGTGAAGTTCAGGAACAATCCGCAACATCTGCGGGTGCTGGCGAATGAGTTGCTGGCGACGCGACTGAGCGAGGCGGCGGGTTTGCCGGTGGCGGCCGCGCAAGTAGTTGAGGTCGGAGACTGGCTGGTAGAGCATACGCCGGAACTGAACATTCAGCTGGCAGGGTCCACAATAAGATGCCAGCCAGGACTGCAGTTTGGATCGCGATACGCGGTGAGTCCGCTGGAAGGACAGGTATTTGATTATCTGCCGATAGGGATGCTGGAAAGGGTGCGAAATCTTGAGTCGTTTGCGGGGATGCTGGCTATCGACAAATGGATGGGGAATGCGAATGGCCGGCAGGCGGCGTTCTGGAGGAAGATGCGCGAGCGGCGATACACGGTCACGTTCATCGATCAGGGATATTGTTTTAATGCAGGAGAGTGGACGTTTCCGGATTATCCGTTGCGCGGGGTGTACGCACGCAATGAAGTGTATGCGACGGTGCAGGGTTGGGAGCAATTCGAGCCGTGGCTGGCGCGAGTGGAAGGCATGCAGGAACAAGTAATGTGGCAAGCGGCCGAGGAAGTTCCTCCGGAGTGGTATGGAGGAGAGTGGGACGAGTTGGAGAAACTGATCTGTGAACTGCTGAGGCGGCGTGCCAGAGTAAGAGAGTTGATTGTGGCGTTCAGGAATTCGCCGCGAAGGCCGTTTCCGGAGTGGAGGGACGCGGCGTAGTTCAAAGTGTTGAAACCCAGAGTGCGCAGAGAAATGCCGCCGAGTACGCGGAGAAAACCGATCGGGGATGGATGGGGTGTAATGGGGTGAATGGCTGAAATGAAACAGCTGGAATTCTTTTTGCTGCGGTATGTGCCGGACGCGGTGAAGGGGGAGTTTATCAATTTCGGAGTTGTCCTGTTGGAGCCCGGCGGCGGGGGAGAGATCCGGCTGCTGAAAGATTGGCGACGGCTGTTATGCGCCGACCCGGATGCCGACCTCGAATGGCTGCAGGCGATGGAAAAAGATATCCGCGACGAGGTGAAGAGCGCGGTGGGTCGCGAAGAGTTCTTGAGAAAGATGCAGGATTCGTTTTCAAATTCAGTACAGCTATCGGCGATGCAGGGAGTGACCTCAGAAAATATGGAAGCAGCATTGCATGACCTCGAGTCTCTCTATCTGAAGACTATCCGCACTCCGGCGCTGAAATACGATGTAGCGGGAAGGCGCAGGCTGGTGGCGCTGGCGGAAGGCGAATTCAAGAAAGCGGATGTACTCGGCCTGATCGTACGAAATTTTGATGTTGCAAGATATACCAAGCCAGGCGATCCGCAGAGATTTGATTTTGGATGGTCAGTGGGAAAAGAGTTCAGGTTTTTGCAGGCGGTCTCGGTAAAGAAGAACATCGAACAAGGAGTGTTGCTGGCGGCGAGATTTCCGGAGATCAGGAAAGCGATTTTCGCGAAAGACGGGGTCCAGTCGAAAATCACCGCTTTGATAGAGGAAGGTGTGGAGCAGCGGGATGAGATCGGATTCGTATTGGGGATGATGAGGGAGGCGGAGATCAGAGTAGCCATGGAGAGCGAGATGCCGGCAATCGCCCAGGAGGTCAGGACGGAACTGAGGGTGTAAGGAAATCTAGAGCGTCGCGGATGAGATGAGGCACAGCGCAGGCTGTGCTTTTTTCTTTTGGCTATCAGCGGGCGAAAGTTGTTGCCACGGTTTTTCGCGGGCAAGGGCGCCCGCGGCACACACAGAGATAAGAGAAAACAATTATGAGCATACGAGAAAAGTTGAGCGGCGCAATGCGCCGGATGGCAGGGGTGTCGCTGGCCGGAGGACGCGAGGGCAAAAGGAGAACCGTGCCGCTGCCCTCCATCCTGAATACTTACGGACCGCGGCCGGAGGTGTATCCGAAACTGTCGCCGATGAACTTGCGGCGATTCGCGGAGACGCCGGTAGCGCGGAAGGCTATCAACACGATTAAAGACCGCATTGCCGGTATGCGCTGGCAGGTGCAGCTCAGGGCCGGCTCCGGAACAGAGCCGGCGGATGCGGAGCAACGGATCAGGTATCTGACCCAGAACTTTAATTCGCCCAATAATGAGGACTCATTCCGCTCGCTGGCGGAACAGGTGCTTGAGGACATTATTGTGGGCGGATTCGGCGCGATCGAGATGGAGAGCACCGGTGATCCGCAGAAACCGCTGCTGCTCTGGCCGGTAGATGGCGCAACCATTCGAATCAAGGGAGATTGGGACGGAGCGCCTGGTTCCGCTCGTTATGTGCAGGTGACGAACCGCTATGGCGGGCAGGAACCAGTAGCGCTGGCAGACGACGAGCTGATGTACATCCGGCTAAATCCGAGAACGCACACGCCGTTTGGCTTGGGGCGGCTGGAGGTGGCATTTGAAACCATCAATTCGTTCCTGGGCGCGCATCGGTTCGCGGCACGGCTGGCGTCGAATTCGGTGGTGGAGTATGCGCTGTGGCTGCAGGGCTTGACGGCGGAACATCACGAGCGCCTGATTCGCTGGTGGCAGGACGAGATTGAGGGAACAGGGCGGGTTCCAATCCTGACTTTCGATACCAAGCCGGAAGTGCTGCGGTTCGGGGGAGGAACGGATGCGGATTTGCGATTGCAATGGCAGGAGTTCCTGCTGCGAATTATCGCGGATGCGTTTGATCTGCCGCCGCAGGCGCTTGGACTGGAGCGGGATGTAAATCGCTCGACCGCAAGCGAAATGACAGACCACGCGTTCCAGCACGCGATCGTGCCGACTGCGAGATTGCTGGCGGAACATCTGACGCGGGATGCGATTGCGAAGAAACTCGGATGGCACGATCTGGAATTCGTGTTTCTCGATATGGACACCAGTGGAAGCGCGCTGGAGCAGGCGCAGGTGCAAGAGATTCTGCTAAGGAACGGTGTGGTGACAGTGAACGAGGTAAGAAAAATGCGGGGCTTGGCGACGTTGTGAGTGCGTTCGCGAAAAGCGAAACGCGAGATGCGATTTGCGAAAACAACCGGTTCTCAGGCCTCAGTTCTCAGTTCTCAGTTCTTGGTTCTTGGTAACTAATTTTGGAGCGTTCACAGGAGAGTGATTGTGGAAACGAGTCTTGATCTGGAAGCGATGGCGCTGCAGATGCCATATGTGGCGAAACATCCGAACCGAACGGAGTTTCATGGTGTGTTGACGCTGGTGGACTCGGTTTCGGACCGGGCGCCTTCGGGAGCGCGCGGGCATCGGGTAATGCTGACCAAGAAGGCGGCGGAAGAGGCATTGCCGTCACTGCTGGGAATGGCGCTCGACTATTCGCCGAGCCTGGACCGGCATGACATGCAACGAAAAGTGGGCGTGATCACACGGGCCGACATTGTGGGCAGAAAGCTGCAGGTCGGAGGACATCTGTTCGAGAAAGATTTCCCGGAGATCGTGGAAGAAGTGAGGCGGAGCCAGCGGAGAGAGTTGTTGTCAGAACCGGGAATGACTGGCGAACTGCTGGGAATGTCGTACGAAGTCACCAACACCAGTGTTGCAGATTCACGGAGCAGCGTCTGGATGCTGACGCGGGTGACGTTTACGGGCGCTGCGATCCTTAAACGGGAGAAGGCAGCATACCGAGATACACGGATCGAGTTGTGAGCTTGAGACCGGAAATGCGTTCGTGAAGCACGCAGGAAAATATACGGGAGGAACAATGAACGAAGAATTGTCACGGCAGATGATTGAAACAGCAGACAGGCTGGCGGGAGCAGCGGATTCACTGAACCGTGTTCTAGACAGGCTGGACGCGCAACAGGAAGCCTTGAATACCAGGGTAGACCGGATTGTAGCGGCAGTGGAAGAAAGCGAGCAGGAGGGCGATCTCGAGAGTATGCGCAAGTTGCAGGAGCGAGTGGCCGAACTGGAGAAGAACAACAGTGATCTGAAGGCGCAGGCGGTAAGGGTTGCGCGAAAGACCTTGTCGCCGGCAGTTTCAGCGTTGTTGGGAAAAGAGTACGAGAGTGTGGACAAGATGGATGCCGCAAAGCTGGACCGCGCGCTTAAGACTCTAAGCGTGGAGCAGCGGATCGCGGTAAAGGCGGAGATGGCAAGGGCCGGGATGATTGAGTAACTGATCGGGAGAGACGCGCCAGATTCCTGGCTCCGCGAAAAAAAGCGCGGGTGCTCGGGATGAGCGAGTTTGCGGGAGACATTTCGGATTGAAGGCGCGACCAAGTCGCGCCTTTTGTTTTGGAGTAAATCACAAATCTTGAGGAGACAACATGAAAGCACAATTCATTGATCTGCACGCGGCGGCGGATTTTATCGGGCCAGGCGCGTTGGAGGTCAATCGCTATCAAACGGAAATCACAGACATCGTGCGGCGGCGTGGGGCGTTCGGGCAAAGAATCAAGCAGGTACCGGCGACCGGACATCCTTCACGGTTCTTTGAGCAGACCACGATCAACGCGCCCAGCGCGGCAACAGCCTTCGTCGATCAACGAAATATTGTGGCGACCGTGGGCAGTCCAACCAGAGTGGAGCGCAGCGTGCCGTTGAAAGCGCTGGTTTCACAGATCAACTACAACCTGTTCGACCTGGAAGTGGGCGCACAGCAGAGCCAGTTCGCGTTTCTGCAGGCCAAGGACCTGGCGGATTCAGTAGAAGGCCTGCTGCGTACGCATGATGTGGCGTTGTGGAACGGCAACGACACATCACTGAGCGCGCCGGCCACGACCCAGTACTTCGGCGCGATCGGACAGATTCAGGGCGGCGGAAGCACACATACCGTGCAGACGACCGAGAGCATCGTGGATGGGATCAAGGGCGTGATCGCATCGATGGTGGCGAATTCGTCTTTCGAAGCGCGGCCGAGCGCGATCTATGCGAACCCGGTCCTGCTCGATCTGATTGACCGCGAACTCAAGACCGAGTTCAACGTGGTGCTGTCGACGACCGAGATCACAGGCGGGGTGCGAGTGAAGAGCCTTTCGACCCAGGCGGGCGAGCTTCCGCTGATTCCCGAATGGGCGCTGGGTTTCACCGGCACTCCTGGAAGCGGGACGGCGGTGCTGCCCTGCTACATCGTCTCGGAAGACATGATCGAGTATCACTGGCTGACCGATCAGAATCCACGGGCGTTCCAGCTGGGGCTGCAGGGAGCACTGGCATCGCAGATGGTGGTGGTGAAGTTCGGCGGCATCGTGGTGAAGGGCGCGTCTTACGCGCACTACGAAGTAAAAGTGAACCGGTAAGAGCGGCTGCCGGTGATTTGTTGCGGGTTGTTGGCTATTGGTCATTGGTCATTGGTTATTGGTTGTTGGCCAGTGACCAATAGCCATTGGTTTTATGTGGAATGGAAACCTCTATGAACTATCTATCACCATCAGAATATGAATCTTTCGGATTGGAAGCGACCACGCCGGCAGCGCTGATTCTGGCCGCGTCGTCAGTTATCGATTCGCACTGTCGCAGGGCGACGCTGGGAGTGGCGCAGTACGACGAACGGCTGCGCATCCAGGCGGGACGCAACGTGGTTCGAGTCACTTACATACCGCTGGCGATTGTAACGCCGGCGACCAGCGCCATTGTCTCGGCCCGGGGACGTTATGCGGTCCCGCGCAGAGGCGAATGGCCGTTTGACGATTTGAGTTCAGATGTGGCGTTGATGTTCGGCTTGCCAGGAACCTGGAACACCATTGATCCGGCATCGATCGATGCGTTCGCCGATACCGGAGAGCTGACGCTGCCGGTAAATGCGATTGGGCTTGGTTATAGCGAGATCGAACTGGTGTACACGGCGGGGCTGCCGGTGATACCGGACGGGGTGAAGGTGGCGTGCGCACAAGTGGTGCGCAATGCGCAGGCGACACCGGCACTGAACGTGAAGGCAGAACGAATCGATCATCTGCGACTCGACTACTTCGCTGACACGCTGCTTGACCAGACGGTACGGTCGCTGCTTCAGCCGTACGTCGCACAGAAGGTGGGCTAGCCATGACGCAGATATTCGGTACAGCAATACAACGAGCTGCTGAGGCGATGATGCGGGCGCTTGGCGGATCGGAAATCAGTTTGTTATTGCCGATTCTGCTGATGCCAGATGATCCGGGTGCACAACTTGGGCTGGTGGACCCAGGCGTCGAGGAAGTGAGGCTCTCTCCGGTAGTGATACGCAACCTGCCGACGGAGAGTGCAGGACCGCGGCGACGACTGGAATTTCTTATTCCGGCGACCATCGTGGCTGTGGAGCTTCGAGACAGGAACGTGGCCTCGGCGCAGGCGTTGTTTGGGGGAGCGCTGGGGATTAATTACGACAATGAGTTGTTTCACATGGAGAGTTTTCTGCCGGAGTACTTTGGCGGGATGACTTATCTGTACCGGGTGATGGCGGTGGAGTGAGTTTTGTAAAAGGCTAAATCTTAAACGCAGAGCACGCAGAGTAAGGCCGCGGAGGGCGCAGAGAAGGGCCCGGCCTGGAGCGAACAGCAACGTTACCACGATCGATACGAAGGTATACGAAGGAAGCCCTGAGGGCGAAGAGGAAGCGCCGCAGAGAGATTACAGTTTGCTGGCGGACAGGAATCCACGCCCCACACGGGCAAGGGTGAATACACAATGCAATTTGCGAAGGACAGTTTCTACATGGCACTCCGGGACAGGCTGGCGTCATTGAATCCGCAGCGAACGGTGACCGTCAATGGAGTCAGCAGGCCGGCGGTGATAGTCGCAGAGAACGAGGTGGTGGTTCCAGTGGAGCCGTTGCCGGACACGTTTTACATCGAATGGGGAGCAGCGCAGTTTGTCACTGAGCCGCGAGGCAGCCGGGCGCTGCTGGGAATGGACTGCACAATTTCGCATCACACGTTTGGAACGGTTGAAAGCGGAGTTGATCGCGGACGCACGCTGGCTGAGCTCGATATGGAGTTGAGCGCGATCTGCCAGCCGCCAAAAACGGCAAAGCAGGATTTTTCGCAGACTCCCAGCGTGGATTCGGGAACGAATGTTTTCTGGACAATGCCGCAGCTTGGAGCAGTTTCCGGCAGCCTGGGAGCAAAGCAGGAGACACTGCCGGCGAAGAGCCAATCCACGCGACTGGAAAGGCGCGCGCAACTGAAAGTGTATTTCTTTTCTGAGGGGAGTTCGCTATGAGCACGACGCCGCTGCGACCGGCAATGGTTCCGGTCAGCAGACGTATGCGGGCGTACTTCGCGCCTCTTGATCGAAACAGTGGAACCCCGGCAATGTTTGATCCGAGCAAGCATGCCGCAGGGTTTCAACTCGATGCTCCGCCTGCGCCATGGGTCGACCTGGGGTGGGTTGAAAATGTTCAACGATCGAATCTGACAACCGGCACTCCCCTGACAGCGGGCCCGCGAGGAGTTGCAGTCGGGCAGTTTCGTGGACCGCTACAGGCGAGAGTGGAGTTTGAGTTCCGGGAGTGGGGCAAGCTGCAGATGGCGCTGGCCAACGGATCGGAACAGATGAACGTGCTGGCGAGTGATC
Organism: Acidobacteriota bacterium; assembly: GCA_003224855.1. Taxonomy (GTDB): domain Bacteria; phylum Acidobacteriota; class Terriglobia; order Terriglobales; family Acidobacteriaceae; genus Gp1-AA142. The sequence goes on from QHZY01000001.1 coordinate 16,636, forward strand.
CGAATGCTGACGCGCAGGCATCGGGCGGAAACGCAGTTGCGGCGATTGCGGTGCTGGGGGGATCCACCGCGAGTGAGATCGTGCTGGGCATGGGAGCGGTGGACAGTTTCAATGCGGGTGATCTGGTGGCCGTGGATGTGGATTACCAGCAGCAGACTGGATACGTTGGCAACGGGATCAGTGCGGCTTATGTGAATGATCCGGTGGATGTGAACCGGGATGCGAACTACGTTCGAAGAGTGACGTTCAATGTGGGGCGGGTCGCGCAGAAAACTGCGACATCATTGGTGTTGGCGCAAGCGTTGCTGGGCGGGGCTCCGGTGACTGGATCCGGAGCGCAGAAGGTACTGGGATTTGTGGATCGGGAGATGGGTGGGTTCTTTCAGGATTGGTCGGGAATGTTGGTGGCGGAAGAAGACTCGGGTGGGCGGATCTATTTTTATTATCCGCATTTGAGTCCGGTGAGTGCGGCGAGCGAGGAAGCGAAGGTCGAGATTGCTGGTGGGATCACGGCTCTGGCTTTGAAAGCCAGTTTCTTAGCCATGGGACATCGGGATGAGAATGATGGGCAGATGGTGATCTGTTATCGAAGTTATTTTCCGGCGACGATGGCGGGAGTGTATTAGGCAGCAGACAATTTTAAAACGCAGAGAGTGTCCGAGGTCGCGGAGAGATCTTTCTTACCACGAGCGACACGAAGGGACGCGAAAGAAGGTCCGCTACATTCGAGCGATACACAAATCTTAAAGCGCTGAGGACGCAGAGACACACCGCAGAGGTCGCGGAGAGAAGCCGCGCCAGATGACAACATCAACAGACGTGGTTGGAGCTGCTATCAAGCGGCGGGCGGGCAGGAGTGTCCGCGCCACGCAGCAACGCGACACAAAGAGGCCATTGAACGAAAGATGAAACTACTAATCGACAACTTCGATGGGCAGGGTACGCGCGATTACACGGCAGCGATAGATGCCGCAAAGTCGCCGCGCGTACTTCGCAGGCTGAACCAGCCGAGTGAGATGATCTGGAGCCTGGTGGGGGACGATCCGAGCTTCGTGGTGCCATCTTCAGGAGCTCGCGTACAACTTCAGCGCGCGAATGGAACAGATGTTTTCACCGGATATCTCGCGAGCGCTCCGGAGTTCGATTACCTGGGATGGGGCCATCGCGGGCCGGTGTATCGATACAACCTGGTGGCGGTGAGCGATGAGACGATCCTGGACAGAAAGCGGCTACCCAACCGCTCCCCTTTTGTGAACCGGAGCGCGGGTGATGCGCTCCGGCAGCTGGCCAATGATGCTTTGCCCGAGGGGTTCGACAGCAGCGCGATGCAGGATGTGGGGCCGCTGCTCTCGTACGATTCTGACGCCAAGAAAACGTGGTCCGAAAATGCGGCATTGATAGCTTTGCAGGCGCGCGCGAGTTATCGAGCGCAGGGAAACGCGATCAGTTTCGAAAGTGTTGGATCGCTGGTACACAGCTTAAATGAAACCGACCAGACGTTTTGCCCTGAAGGGCTGAGCTTACACAAAGAGAACAGGTTTGCGAATGATCTAACGATATTAGGGGAGATTGAACCGCAAGCTCACGTCAAAGATTATTTCATCGGAAATGGAGTCAGCTCGCGTTTCTTCCTGTCGGAAACACCGTTTGTCAGGCGGCGGCAATTGGTGGCCAGTGATGAGTTCACGGGAAGCTCACTCGATCGAACGCGATGGACGCTGATTGATCCGTCAGCTGTGGTTTCGGTAAGCAACGGAAAACTGTTGATTGCCGGCGGAAATGGGGACGATGGCGGAACGGTGGTGCTTTTTCAGGAGCAGATTGAAGCAGGCGGCGCGATGGTGCTGCAGCATGGCGACTTCAGCTTCAGCGGCCCATCGCATGGGATTGCCGGCGGTTTGTACGCGGGCGGGATCAGCGCGGCGCACTGTGTAGCGGGATTCCTGATTACAGCGAATGCATCGAACTCGACCATACAGCCGATTATTAATGGAGCGGCCGCGGGCAGTTCGATGACCACGAGCAGTGGACATCATTATGTATTGACCACGCGATTTTATGCGGACGAAAACTATCGCAGACAACAGATGTTTTATTCGCAGGAGCATCCGGGAGGCGTGGGCGGCGGAAGTATCAGTGCTGCGGTGAGACTGGTGCTGGAACTGCATGACATTGATCCAGGAAATCCGGCCAGCCAGGTTGCGGGCTCAGTTGTGCTGTATGACGGAGTGCTCTCAAATGCGCCGCGGTACTGCCAGTATGCGCTGATCAACGCGATTGACCTGAATTGCGGAATTACTTTCATGCGCATGTTGAGAGAAGTGGATGTGGAAGTCCGCAGCGCCAGGCCGGGAGAGAATTTTCGTTCGCGGCTGCTGGGCTCGCGGGTGGATGGGGCAGAGTGCACGGTGACATCCAGCGGAGTGCTGGACTTCTTCTCGCATTATGTCCCGGTTCTGAATGAGGCGATCCAGGTCCGTTACAGGACAAGCGGACGAGCGGCGGCGCGAGTTCAGGATGCGGCCAGCATGTCAGCGCTGCAATCGGTAAATGATGATGGAACGCGCGGCAAGGCAGTGCGATTAAAGTTGCCCGCTGCCAGAACCTCGGCCGATTGCGAGAATGCGGCGGTGCTGCTACTACAGCAGGCGGCGAGCACAGCGTGGAAAGGCGAGTACAAATGCTGGAGTGATTTTCTGCCAGGCGATGCGGCGGATGTGTTTCCGGGAGAGGCGGTCGAGATCGACGCGCCCTCGCGAGGCGGGCAGGTCTGGGCGATCGTACGAGAAGTCGAGGCAAGCGTACGCGACCTCAGCGGAGAACATGCCGAGTACACGATCCGATTCGCAAACGATCTGGCGAGCCCGGTCGCATTCGAGTTTGAGACCGGACAAGCAGGGATTCCGGCGAGCCTGAAGACGGTCGCGCTGACAAACGTTGGAAGTAATTACCTGCCTGACCTGACGCGCGCGGAAATCGTCCAGGCGACTTCGAGCAGCGTGACAATTGATTGCGGAACGGCGCCGATTGCGGGGGGCGCGATAGAAATCCGGTGGAGCGACAGTGGATGGGGCCCGGACAACGATCGCAACCTGATTGGCAGGTTTTCGACACAGACGATTTCGGTGCCCCGGTTGGGCGAGGTGCAGAGTTTCTTTGTTAAGCAATACGACGGATCATCGCCGGCAAAATATTCCCGTAACGCAACGGCGTTACACATTGACGTGCCCTTATCATGACGAATTACAAAAATGAAATTTCGGAGAGGCCGAGGCAGGCGCTGGTGGTGCGGGTCCCGGACAGCGATTTCCACAGCGAAGTGCTGGAGCGGTTATCACGGCTCGAGACCAAGATGGATATGCTGACGGGCAGTACGCAACCGGGGCGAATGAAAGCTGCGGAAGACAGGATCCGCCTGCTCGAGCATTCCGATATACGTCGCGGAGTGTACGACCGGATTGTGAACGCGGTGATCTCGGTGGGGATCAGCGTAGCGATTGCGCTGCATGAGAGATGGCTGGGGAAATAGGGTCAGCGGGGCGATCTTTTCGCGAACTTGTGCTCGTGGCGTTTCATGTCGACGCGCCGACCCCGGAAAGTGACGCGTTCACTTTCGAGGCGAAGGCGCTGTTCAATGGAGTGATCTCCGCGCAGCTTGATCTCCCCGCCCGCGCCCAAGATGCGATGCCAGGGCAAACCAATGGAAGTGTGCAGAGTCCTGGCCACCAGTCTTGCGCCGCTGCGCAGACCAGCGGCGCGCGCAATGGAGCCATAGGTGGCGACTTTGCCATGCGGGACGGAGCGAATGAGGGCCAGGATCTTTTGCCGGGTTCTATCGGCGGCTGACTTCCCCACCCTGGCGGTCACGACAAGAATCAGGCGGCCGCGCCCTTTTTGAACGAATCGACCGCATCCTGCTCGCTGTCGTACACCTCAAAGACCGTGACCAGCTTGGTCACTTGCAGCAAGTCACCGACCCGCTGGGTAAGGTTGGCAAGCTTCACGGCGCCCCCCCCGTTCTGGGCAGTGGTATAGAGAGCGACCAAAGTTCCCAGCCCGCCGCTATCGATGTAGCTGATGCCAGCGAGATTGAGCACGACGTGCGAAGTCTGAGCCAGAAGCTTCTTCACGGTGTCACGCAACAAGCCCGACTCTTCGCCGAAAACAATTCTTCCATTACAGTCAACGATGGTCACGCCATCGATCACGCGGGTGCTAAGTTTGAGTTGCATCTCGGGGACCTCCTGAGGGTGCTCGGCCATGAACGCCGGATGAACAGAGTATCCCTGGAAGGCCGAGGATGCAAGGGGAAGGCAGGCAGGGCCGCGTGGTGAGGCGGTGGGGAAGGAAGCGCGGCGGCCCGTCTCACGTATAATCAAGACTTCCGTTCATGAGTTACCAGGTTCTGGCACGCAAATACCGTCCCCAGAAGTTCTCCGAAGTCATAGGCCAGGAGCATGTTACCCGCACGCTGAAGAACGCGATCGAGCAGGGGCGAACCGCCCACGGCTACATTTTCAGCGGACATCGGGGCATCGGGAAGACCACGATCGCGCGCATTCTGGCGATGGCGTTGAACTGCCGTTCCGCGGACAAGCCAGTCGCGGAACCTTGCGGAATCTGCGAGTCATGTACCGAGATACGCGCCGGCAATGCTGTGGACGTGATTGAAATTGACGCGGCCACGAATCGCGGTATTGATGAAATCCGCGAACTGCGCGAGGCGGCACGATACCGGCCGGCACGTGACCGCTTCAAGATTTATATTCTCGACGAAGCGCACCAGATCACGGATGCAGCTTTCAACGCGCTGCTCAAGACCCTGGAGGAGCCGCCGGGCCATGTGATCTTCATGATGGCAACGACCCAGCCGGAGGACATCCCACAGACGATTCGCTCACGTTGCCAGCACTTCAGTTTTCGCGCCGTAGGTTTCGAACAAATCATGGGACAGTTGCGGGACCTGATGGGGCGCGAAAAGATCGAAGCCGAAGAAGATGCTTTGGCGCTGGTGGCAGAGGCGGGCGACGGCTCGATGCGGGACGCGCTTTCGATTCTGGACCAGGCGATCGCTTCGAGCAGCGGCAAGTTAACGGCAGAGGAAGTACGCAATCTTATCGGCTCGGCTCCGGCAGCGGCTCTGGAAGAAGTGATGGAGGCGGTTGCGCAGAGCAGCAGCGAGCAGGTGCTGAGACTGGTCGACCGCCTAATCAGCGAAGGACACAGCCCGGTGCATTTTGCGCGGCAGCTGGTGCGATTTCTGCGCAATGTAACGGTGGCGAAAGTGGCGGGAACAGAATCGAGTTTGCTGCAGATTTCAAGCGATGAGCGGCGGCGGGTGGGACGGGTGGCGGAGCGATTCGGCGAAGAAGACCTGGCGCGGCATTTTCAGATCATGCTTCGCACGCACGCTGAACTGGGATACCGCCAGGAGCAGCGCTTCCACCTCGAACTCGGATTGCTGAAGATGGCGCATGCGCAGAGGCTGGTTCCACTGGAGGAGTTGCTGGGCAACGTCTCGGGAGCGCCGAGGGCAACGTCAAAGCCCGCTCCGGTTGCGGAGATCAAGCGACCTGAAGCTTCCAGGCCGAGCGCGGTTTCGCCTTTTGCCGCGGATGCGGCGCGCAAGAACCGATCAAACCCGGAGCTCTCGACTGAATCCGTTACTTCAGTGGCAACGGCGCCGGCGGTAGTCTTTGGATCGTCGGCTCCGGCTGCCGCACCGCAGCGCGCGCCAGAACCCGCGCCGGAACCGAAAATAGCGCTTGCTCCGGAGCCAGTGAGCGAAGCGGATTTACGCGCCACCGTTCTGCAGGCGATTGCCTCATCCGGCCAACGGATGCTGCTCAACATGCTGGAAGCGGGCGAGTGGAAAGTAGAAGGCAGCGAGCTAATTATCAAAGTCGCTTCTTCCCCGGCGGTGATCGACATGTCACTGAGCAACGACGCGCGGCGGATGATTACCGCATCTGCAAGCACGGCGCTGGGACGTCCAATAAAGCTCAGGGTGCTTCCGGGCGGAACAGCGCAGGCTGCACCATCGACTGCTTCAGCGAGCAACGGCGGCGGACGCAGCCGGGCGGAGCAGGACCCGGTGGTACGGCGCATGAAAGAGAAGTTCGGCGCAGAAATACGGACCATAATCGATTATCGCGAGAAGCGTTAGGGTTTTCAGAGAGGCACGCAATGGCATTCAATATTCAGGAACTCATGTCGCAGGCCAAGCAGCAGTATGAAGGCTTGCAGAAGAAGATGCAGGAGACAGTTGTAGAGGGCTCGTCGGGCGGCGGCACGGTGCTGGTGAAAATGGACGGGCGCAAGCAGGTGCTCGGGATCAAGATCGATCCGGAAGCGGTGAAGGCGGGCGACATCGAGATGCTGCAGGACCTGATCACGGCGGCGGTCAACGGCGCAGGACAAAAGGTTGATGAAGCGGTGCAATCCTCAATGGGCGGGATGCTCGGCGGCATGAACATCCCGGGCCTCTGAGGAGAGAAATGTCTCGTTTCGCCGAGCCGATGTCGCGGCTGATTGAGGAACTCAAGAAACTGCCGGGCATCGGCAGCAAGAACGCGCAGCGGCTGGCGTTTCATATTCTTCGCTCCAGCGATGAGGATGCCGACCTGCTGGCAGCAGCAGTGCGGGATGTAAAGGCGAACCTCAGACTCTGCTCCACCTGCAACAACATTACGGACGTGGATCCGTGCGTGTATTGCAGCAGCGCCACTCGCAATCAGCGGCTGGTATGCGTACTGGAAGAACCGACCAACATTGCTGCTATCGAGAAGACCAAGCACTTCAATGGCGTGTATCACGTGCTGCACGGATCGATCTCTCCGCTGCACGGGGTGGGGCCGGAGCAGCTGCGGATCGCGAATCTGATGCGGCGAGTGGAAAGCGGAGGGGTGGACGAGGTGATTCTGGCTACGAATCCCACGGTGGAAGGCGAAGCGACGGCTACTTACCTCTCTGGACAGCTGCGCCGGACCGGCCTGAAGGTGACGAGGATCGCGATGGGAATTCCGGTTGGAAGTGACATCGAGTACGCCGACGAAATCACCATGCTGAAAGCTATGGAAGGGCGGCGAGAGCTTTAGACGTGTGAAAAGGTTTTCCCTTTCCGGGCAAGGCGAAGGGATCTGGCCGTATCATCACATTCAGTCCTATCAGCAACTTACAAGCTATACTTCACAAAATACTTTTGGCATCGGAACTGCAATATTCCGAGCATATCCTTGCTCTCCGTTTTTAGAGCTGGTGCGAGGAAGTGAAAAAAACGCTAGTCGCGCCAGCCAGCGCCGCGCTAGATGTAACCGCATCTCGACCGACGCCACGAACCGGGCCAACCAGCCCGGTTTGCTTTTTAGGGGCGGCATTTTCAGTTGTCAATTATCCAGATGGCGGTTGTCAGTTACTGCTATCGAGACATGACGGGGCGGTTCAGATAGTGGTTGGGTTCGGATTCGGTGGGCTCGACGCCTTGCGGCAGCAGGCCGCCGTTGTAGGCGGCTATGCGGTTCTTCCATTTCAGGAAATCGGTGATGGTCTGCGGTTCGATTCGGACCTCCACCCGGCGCAGGCTGGCGAGCAGCATGTTCATCTCGTGGCGCAACCCCGCTGCGGTTCGCAGCCTGCGATCGGAGGGATGCACGAGCTGAACTTTTTTGCCCCAGATCTCGAGCAATCCCCATCCGGCAGTGAGCTCCGAGACAGAGATCATTCCGCGAGGAGTGAAATAGAAACGTTCACAGCCAAGTGCGGATTGCGGTTTTCTGCGGAATGGTTTTTCGCGATCAATCAGAAAATCTGAACGAGAGACTTTGCATTCCACCAGCACGGAGTGGCAGGAACCCTTCCATCCGATGGCGTCGGGGACTTCTCCACTGACGCAAGCCTGCTCGGAAAGCACCACCCCGCAGCGGTAACTTCTCAGCCATGCGACCGCACGTTCAACCATTTGCCGGTGTTCCATACCGCTCAGGTGTAAATGATCTTTGAGCCGGGAGGAAAGTAACTTGGCAGCTACTACTACGAAGCGCGCCGCAGTGGCGGCTTTCGCAGCGGCTGAATGTAGACCGGATTCCGGCAGGCAAGTTCCAGAACATGGCGAGCGCGCGATACCTGCATGGCAATGGCGTGAGCAGGAAGATAGCCATCGGGTTTGCCATTCGCGCGCGCTCCAGCCCAGCGGCGGCCGGGTTTTACGTACTAAGCGATACGCGGTCTTGTGGGGGTTCTGCTTTGCACCCGCATCCGACACCTGATGGAGGATGGCGGCGGTGAAGAGTATCCTGCGCTCTTTAAGAGCAGCCGGCTTCCATGCTGTAGCGTTGACCAGGCCGTCATAGAGCTGAAGGGCCAACTGCGCTACGTGGCGGGAATGGCGAATATTACCATCGCGAAATGCCGCCCACAGTCGCAGTCGATGAATACCGGCAGCTTCGGCGTCTTTGCCTTTAGGTAACGCTTCGCGCCAGACCCGCCAAAGTGAGGCAGGCCCGGAAGTACTGGCGACGTACTCTGATATCCGGCTCTGTTTTTCTTTTTCAACGATCTGCTGCCAGCGGGCTTCGTCCGCCTGGTCTGCAAACGCGCCACTCTCAAGCAGAGCCGCCTGGAGCACATCAAGGTCATGCACTTCGCCCAGAATGTCCTGGGCATGTTTCAGGCCTTCCTTCCAGTGCCGGTGATGTTCCGGGAGAAAGTTCTCGACTACATAGCGAAGGCGTTTGATCCCAATGCGCAGGCTATGCAGAGCGTGCGGTGTGGGGCTGCGCATCGCCTTGCGATGGAGCGCATAGGCTTCGGTCCAACGCTCGAGCGCAAGATGCTGATAAACGATGCTGCCCGGTTTGAGGCGAGCGGCGCGTGCGGAAAGGTGAGCGATCCAGCGCCTCCATTGCTTGCGGTCGAACTGGGCGAGCGCCTGGGCAGCGTCAGCTTTTGCGCTTTCCTCGCGCTGGGATAAAAACTGGAGCAGCCGCGCCCGTGCCAGGTCATCCGGGGGAGCAAGCTTCTCTGCCCATTCCTGCATCACTTGCAGGTCGCGCAGGGCGCCCAGGCTGGCGAACAGCTGCTTCCCGGCCCGCTTCATTTCTTGCCATGCAGGATCGGGATCGATGGCCATGACGCCGTCGGCCATGGAGCGGCAGCGCCGCAGTGCCACGCGCAGATCGTGCACAGGATCGACCGCGAGATCGCGGGCGGCGGCGGCGCACTCGCGCAAGACGCGCTGCATCCAGTATTTAAGGCCGACAGATTGCGAAGCAGGTTTCATGGAAGGGTGCGTTCTGTAAGCCTCGGACAGCGGATTACCTCGGTAATGTGCGTGGTCACGCGGTTCAGCATTACTCTTAGGCCGTATCTGAGTTCCAGGAGCAGCATATCCTCACCACCGATACAACCAAGAGTGGACGAATCGCGTCCGCGCGGGCGTTTGTTCACAGCCTGAACATCCTGGTGAAGTATGTCCGCCTTTACGGGTTCGATCACAAGCGGACCGAAGCCCAGTTTGAAATTACATGGAACGAACTGCAGCAAGGATTGCCGAAAGGCAGTGAGGGCAGTTTCCTGCTGGGAGTTTCCGAAAACAAGCTGCTGATGGATGGAATTCCGCTGGAGAGCGGGCAAGCGGAGCGCAGCTTTGCGCAACTGCTCAACACCGCCGGCCTGGCCAGTATCCATTTTTCCAACCATATCACGGTAGAAGAGTTTGCCCGCCTGGTGCGGGCATTCGCCACGGGTGGATCGCGGGCCCAGGACGTTGCCAAAAATATAAAGAGCACGTTTGGCGATAGCAAGACGGCTTCGATCCGCATCAACGAAGTTAAATTTGTGGCGGCTGATCCCTCCACCGGCGAAATCAGCATCGCCGCTCAGATCGCTGCCCAATCCCTTGGCCCGGAATTCAAGGAATGGCTGAATGATCCGCAAAAATTATTGCAGTTGATTGCCGCTGCAGAAGGCGCGAAGTCGGGCGGCGGACCGGCGCAAGCGGGTGGCGCGCCGGTCGGTGCAGTTCCCAATGTTCCGACCACAGCCGGTGTAATGGCGGTGACTGAGGGCGGCAGCCCATGGATGGGCGGCACGGTTCCATTGCAGGAGGAGGAAGTGATACAGGCGATCCGCTTGCTTACTCGTTTCGGGCAGGTAGGCGGCGATCCCGACGGCAATCCAGAGTCACTCAAGAAGGAACTGAGCGCGGTTGATGACAACACCAAGATCAACCTGCAGCAACTGCTGGCGGGTCTTGCGGCTAATGCCACGAACGAGCCCGAAACACCGTTGCTGATGAAAGCCGCGGAGCATATGGCGATCCGCTTCGCGCTTGACCGTTTCCAGAAGGGCGAAGTGAAAGTCAACGCAGTGCACCAGATGATGGAGCACATGAGCCGTCAGATGGACACGCTGCGCCAGATCCTGAAGCTCCAGGAAGACAAGATGAGCAAGGCGGGAATGCTGGTGGAATCGCACGCCGACATTCTCGACCGCCTATTCTGGGCGGAAGTGCCGGAGGCGGGGAAGAAAAGCGTGCTGATGTCGCATGAGGCTCCGTGCGTTCCGCCACGCAATATCCGGCAGTTCCTGGAGACACTGCTGGGCCGTAATGAAAAGGCTTCAGTGGCAGCGATCCTGACCAATTATTGCGGGTGCCTGCAGGCGAAAGATCCCGAGGCGCGTCGTAAGACGGCCACCGGTTTGAGCCAGTTGGCGGACCTGATTGCAGCCGGCGGCAGCGAACTGATGACGGCCTCAATCAACAGAATCGGCCAGGCCATAGCGGCGGAATCCGATCCCGAGATGCAGAGCATGCTGGGAGCGGCTTTCGTCCGGCTTAGTTCGGAAGCCAGCAGCAACAAGCAGTACAGCGCGCTGGCTGAACTGTGCCGCACGCTGGACCGGGTTTCGGACGCTCGGCCGATATTGGCGCAGGAATTACGTCCGCGCATCGGGGTGGAGAACCGCTTGCCTGAGTTGATTGAGGACGCAGTACGCAGCACACAGATTGCGCCCGATCTTCTTACGGTTTTGCGGCACACTTCGCAGGCGGCGGTTGAACATCTTGCCGATCGCTTTTTCCGGTGCATGCGGCGCGAGGAATGCGACCGCATGGTGGACATTGTTAAAGAACTTGGCCCCTCGGCGCTGCAGCAATTGCGGGAAATGCTACGCACAGGCCAGCCTCGACATGCTGCAGCAGTGGTCGGACTACTGAGCCGCCTGGATGTTCCCAGCATGCTGGAGCTTCTGCCGGCAAGGTTGCCGGAGTGGAACCGGTTCTATCACGACCTAGTGGTGCGCCAGGTGGCTTATGGAGCTGCGCATGATCGCGGGCGCTCGCTGCTGGAATTGCTAGAGATTCTCGATCCGCTGGTGATTCCACAGGCGATTGATGAAATCGGCATGAGCGGCGATCGCAGTGCAGTTCCGCCGCTGATGGTTATCGCGGAAGCGGGAGAAGCACAAGGGCGTTCTCCGTTGCTGCAGTTGAAAGCGGTGGAGTCGCTGGGCCGGCTGCGGGAGACAGATGCCGTGCCGGTTCTACGCAGCCTGCTGGAAGCGAAGAAGATGTGGAAGTGGACGCAGCACCGCGAGCTGCGCATCGCAGCCGCGCAAGCGCTGACTAAGATCGATCCGCGTTACGGCAGCCAGATCATGGCTGACAGCGGCCTGGAGCCGGCAGAACTTGCCATCGCGCCGCTCGATGCTGCGCCGGCTTGCCCGTGGGTCCGGCAGCGCCGCTATGAACGCATCGTATTGCGAAAAACGGTTTCGGCTGTGATCAGCAGTTCGTGGGGAAAATCGAGTATTACGGTTCGGGAACTCAGCCTGGGCGGCGGCATGGGCACGAAAGAAGACAACCTGCGCGTCGGTTCGGAAGCCAACATTGAACTTTCAACCGGTGTGCGCAAGGTTCGTGGACAGGTCCTGCTGCGCCGCGCAAGGGTGAACGAAGTCGGGTTTGAAATCGTGAATACCGATCTTGAAGGGCGCTACCGGTTGCGCAGGCTGCTGATCGACTCCATGGAGAACTCCGCGCCCAATACGCACCTTGGAGACTGGGAAGGCCAGAGAAAGTAGTAGTTCGCGGGTCACTGAAAAAAGACAAAGCCTCTGCCAGAGCAGAGGCTTTTGAATTCGTGGCTTTACTTCACTTTGGCAAAAATTATGACCAGGGTATAGAGCGCCAGTGATTCGATCAGCGCCAGACCCAGAATGAGCGCCAGCTGAATTCCCGGACGCGCGGCCGGGTTGCGTGCCAGCCCTTCCGCGGCTGCAGCCGTTGCTTTGGCCTGCGCCAGCCCGCAAACGGCAGAGGCGATCGCCATGGAAAATCCCGCGGTGATCGCGACCCAGTTCACTCCACCTCCCGCTGCTTCCCCGCCCTGCGCGAATGCAGGGACAGCAAAGCTCAGCACCGACAACGCCATGAACAGATTGCTCAGTTTACGCATGCTTCTTTCTCCTCACATGAATTGCCGCCAGTGGGTGGTTGACGTCATCCTGGTGCAGACGCCCTCACGCTGAACGGCGACACTCTTCTTTAGTGCTCCTCTGCGACAGCGCCGGCAAGATACACGGTGGTCAGCAGAACGAAAATGTAAGCCTGCAGAAATGAAACGCCGATATGAAGACCAAGAAAGATAATGGGAATTCCAAGCGGGACCAGAGAGAAGAAAACCAGCGTGACCATGTCACCCGCAAACATGTTGGCAAAAAGACGGATGGTAAGAGACAAGACGCGGGCGAGATGGCTGATAATCTCGATGGGAATCATGAGTGGCGCCAGCAGAGGCATGGGCCCGGCGAAGTGCTTCAGATATGAAATGCCGGCATGCCTGAAGCCCTGCGCCTGGTAGTAAAAGAAAGCCACAATCGCGCAGCCCAAAGGGACGATCGGCTCCGCGGTGGGCGACATAAATCCAGGAATCACGCCCATCAGGTTGCAGATTAGAATGAAAAATGCCAGCGCCACCAGGAAGGGGGTGTAGGCTTCGCTGTGATGGCCGATAATCTCGTCACTCTGCCCCTGGATAAAGTTGTGAGCCCCTTCGAAGATGTGCTGCAATGCGCCCGGCTTATCAACCGAGAGGCGCGAGCGCACGATCAGGAAAAGCAACAGAAGAAGAAGAACAACCAGCAACTGCATGGCGGCCGCATTTGAAATCGGCGTTTCCGGGTGCTGCACGTGGACATGCAGCGCCTGCAGCATGGAATTCACCGGCCCGCCCAACGCGCGATTTAGAATCTGGGTAAACCAGAGTTGCTCAGTCATAACTCAGCTTTTTCCAAGTTTCCGGGATCACACTCCGCGCGCCAGCGCGGCATACGCCTCATAGGCGACTTCGCACGCGATGGCTGCTACTGGCAGGAAAAGACCGGCAAACAGCCCGTAAACGCTCGCGGGAGAAACAGTAAAGATAACATAGGCGGCAACGGCCATCAAAACGTAGCGAACCAGAAAGCGCAGCACAATTCCGCGGCTCGACTGGCGCGATCCTGCCTCGGTAACCCGCTCCGCGAATGCGGCAACGCCGCGCTCCAGCCAGTGAAAATTCAAGTACGAAACCGCGCACCCGCCCAGAAATCCCAGCGCGATGCGCCCGTTGAATTGAAGCAGGGCGAAAATCGTGAACAAGACTGCCAGCAAAATCATGGCCCGCGAAATCCGGCGCACGGCCCCCGCATAGAAGATCTCAGGATTCGCCTGGTGTGAGTTCGTGTCCCTGGTGGTTGAGTTGCCTTGCACGGCATTACTCTTTTGTAGATTTGATAGCTGTGCGAATGAGCTCCACGAATCCGGCAATGATTCCAAGGATCAGTCCGACGAGATAGAGCCAGGTGGTGTGCAGCCAGCGGTCGAGCGCGAGCCCGATCAGCCATCCGGCAACGGTTGCGGCGGGAAAGATGAATGCCAGCTGGCTGTAGTTTGCCAACAGCACCCACATGTTCTTGCCTTCGGGTTTGTCGTCCGGTGTGGACACAATCAATGAGTCAGGCCGGCAACTAACGCGCTCTGCGCCAGTCCCAGCGACCAGTTTACGGTGCGGATGAAGGGTTCGGGATAGATACCGATGAAGACGGTGGCGAAGGCGGCGATCCCAAGACCGGCGCGCATGCCCCAACTTAGCGGGAGGCGCGTCTTATCGATGGCTTCGCGCATGAAGATGTAGTTGGCAATCTTCATGTAGTAATACAGGCCAAATACGGCGTAGATGACGGCCAGCGACGCCAGCGCGTAATGTCCGGTTTCGATCAGGCTCAGGAAAATGAAATACTTGCCGTAAAAGCCCGCGAGCGGCGGTATTCCCGCGAGCGAAAGCAGGAACAGGAGCATCAAGACGGATTCGGTTGGCGCGCGATAGTAAAGCCCGGCAATGTCATCGAGTTCGTCACCAATAACGTTCCGCTGCCGCAAAGATGCGATCACGCCAAACGCCCCGAGATTCATGAAGGTATAAACCAGCAGGTACATCAGGATGCCGCGAATGCCATCCACTGAGACTTGCGTGGTGGTGCCTGCTACCAGGCCCAGCAGCATGTATCCGACGTGTGCGATGGAAGAGTAGGCCAGCAGCCGCTTCATGTTGCTTTGGGTCAAAGCGGCGAGGTTGGCGGCCGTCATGCTGGCGATGGAGACGAAAATAAATAACGGCACATACACGCTGCGCAACGGACCAAGCCCGATCAGCACGATACGAAGAAGCATGGCCCAGGCGGCGGCCTTCACTGCGACTGACATGAATCCGGCAATGCTGGTGGGAGCGCCTTCATAGGCGTCCGGCGCCCATTGGTGAAATGGCACGGCAGCGATCTTGAACAGCAATCCGGTGGCGGTGGTCAGAAGCGCAATGACCATGATGGGACCGGGATGCCCGTTGCCGGAGGCCATTCGCTGCTGCAAGCCCTGGGCAATGCCGATCAGGTTGGTTTGTCCGGTCAGGCCGTAGAGCAGCGACAAACCGTAGGCGAAAATTCCCGAGGAGAAGGCTCCCAGCAGCAGGTATTTCAGCGCGGCTTCATTCGACCGGCGATTGGTGCGCAGGAAACCCACCAGAACGTAAGTAGAGATGGCCATCAGCTCCAGGCCGATAAAGATGAGAACCACATCCAGCCCGGCAGCCATGCACATCATTCCGACGACCGAGAAAAGAATCAGCGCATAATATTCGCCGTGATTCTCCTGCTCGATTTCGAGATAGCGGACTGAAAGAAGAATCGAAATAGCGGCAGCGGCCAGGAACAGATACCAGAAATAGAGCGCGTATCTGTCGATGAGCATCGAGTTACTGTAGGCAAGCAGACCCGATCCGCCTGAGAGACGTAGAGCTTTCTGCGAGCGGAAGACGATTGCCCCGGTGGAAAAAGCAATGCCGACCAACGCAGTGACTGCGTTCATCCACTTCCACCGCTTTGGGGTGACCAGGTCAATCAGCAGAATCCCAAGTGCGAAAAGCGTGAGCAGGATAATTGGCAGCGACATAATATAGTCGGCCAAATTGAACGGAGGCGTGGTCATGCTAATTCCCTGCTCCGGCTTTTTCCGGGGTCACATGGGTTGGAGTGTCGTAGGCGCGCATCATGCCATTGGGCCGCCGGACGGTCTGCACGAGCTGGTTTACCGGCGTCTCCAGGATCTCAAAGAACGGTTTGGGATAAAGCCCGATCCATAGCGCCATGATGACGAGCGGCGCGAAGGTCAAGAGCTCACGCGGAGTGAGATCGTGCAGCTTTTCATTTTTCGGATTGGTGACGGTACCGAAGAACACTCTTTGATAGAGCCACAACAGATAGGCCGCGGCCAGCACCACACCGGGGATGGCCCAGGCGGCCCAGCGCCAGTTTTCAATGAAAGTACCCTGCAGAATGGTGAACTCGCCCACAAAACCGTTCAGCAACGGCAGCCCCATCGACGAAAGAAACATGATCATGGTGATGGTGGCGTAAACGGGCATGACGTTGGAGATGCCGCCGTACTCGGCGATCTCGCGGGTGTGCCGGCGCTCATACAAGATGCCGACGATCAAGAACAGCGCGCCGGTGGAAATGCCATGATTGATCTGCTGCAGCACTGATCCGCTCAGGCCCGGGCCGTTGAGCGCAAAAATTCCCAGCGTACAGAAGCCCAGATGACTGACGGACGAATACGCCACCAGCTTCTTCATGTCTTTCTGCATCAGCGACACGAGCGCGCCGTAAACGATACCTATGATCGAAAGCGCAATCATCCAGCCGCGCACTTTGGGGTGCATGGCGACATCGGGAAAGAATGGCAGCGCAAAGCGAATGAAGCCGTATGTTCCCATCTTCAGCAGAACGCCGGCCAGAATGACAGAACCGGCAGTCGGAGCTTCTACGTGCGCGTCGGGCAGCCAGGTGTGAAACGGGAACATTGGAACTTTGATGGCGAACGCCAGCGCGAATGCGCAGAACAGCAGGATGGCGTAAGTTGCCCCGTAGGCGGGATCGTGGAAGATTCCGGGCGCAGTCTTGTAAAGCGCTTCGATGCTGAAGGTGTAGGTTCCGGTCTGGTGATAGTTATAGAAATAGAGGAACAGCACAGCCAGCAGCATCAGAACGGAGCCGAACAGGGTGTACAGGAAGAACTTGATTGCGGCGTAAAGTTTTTTTGGCCCGCCCCAGATGCCGATCAGCAGATACATGGGGACCAGCATGGCTTCCCAGAAAACAAAGAACAGGAAGAAGTCGAGCGCCATGAAAACGCCCAGCATTCCTGTCTGCAACACCAGAAACCAGATGTAGTATTCCTTGACGCGATTCTCGATGGCGGTCCACGACGACAGAATGGAAATCCACCCCAGCAGGGTGGTCAGCATGATGAGCAGGAACGAGATGCCGTCGATGCCGAGGACATAACCAGCGCCGATGGATGGAATCCAGTTATTGGCCACGCCTTCCACGAATTTGAAGCCCGGCTCGGCGCGCACTGCCCAGAACAGCGGCACCAGTGGGATCGAAACCAGCAGCCCGGCCAGCGCGAAGATGTTCGCGATCCAGCGGATGGCCTCTTTGTTTTCCTTCGGGATAAACAAAAGGACAAGCGCGCCGACCAGCGGCGTGAAAAGAATGATGGTGAGAATGTGACTCTGCATAAAGGGGAGTTTCCAGTTGTCAGTTGCTGGTTCTCAGTTCCCAGAGAACCCGATCACCTAAATGTGTAATACGCCACGAACCCGACCAGGCCTACTACCATGACCAGCGCATACCACTGCACCAGTCCCCACTGCAGCAGTTTCACAGGATAGGAAAGCGCCTGAGCAAAGTAAGCCGGGCCGTTCACTGCAATACCGTCAATAACAATCTTGTCCCACATGCTGGAGAGCCAGCCGACACCGCGGGTCAACCATCCCGCGAAATTTACCGTACCGTCGATGATGTGGGTGTCGAACCAGGATGCCGCTTCGCCCAGGCCCATCACTCCTAGCCGCGTGTTCCCTATTTTGCGGCGCCCGGTAAAAGCATAATCGTAGGCCTCGTCGACGAAATATTTGTGGTAGAGCACCTTGTAGAGCGGCGGCGTTTTCTCGGCGATCGGCTCGGTAAAGCCCTTATCGGTATGGCGATAAAACTTCCACGCTGTGCCCCATCCAGCGAGCGCGGCCAGCACAGATAGAAACATCAGGCCATACTCCATGGGGTTGGTGTGCTCTTCTTCTTTTGCGCCTGCAGCTATCTGGCCTGCGGCCTTTTCTTCAAGGACCGCTCCACCTTCCCTGGCAAACACCGGCTCGAGGAAATGCTCAAAGTGATTGGTCTCATGTTTTATGCCAATGACTCGCGCGAGGCTGTGGGGAAATCCCAGGAATCCGGCGACGATTGACGCCACCGCCAGAATGACGAGCGGCATAGTCATTGAGGTTGGCGATTCATGAATGTGGTGCTCCACTTCGTGGCTCATGCGCGGGCGACCGTGAAAAGTCAAAAACATCAGGCGGAACATGTAGAACGCCGTCATCAGGGCGGTCACGTAGCCAATTGCCCACAACCAGATATATGCGCCGTGCTCAGAACTCCAGGCCTGCCACAGAATTTCATCTTTCGAGAAGAACCCCGCAAAGGGCGGAATGCCGGCAATCGCGAAAGTCGCGATGAACATGGTCCAGTGGGTAATCGGAGTGCGGCGGTGCAGGTCGCCCATGTTGCGCATGTCCTGCTCGCCGCTCATGGCGTGGATCACAGAACCTGAGCCGAGGAACAGTAATGCTTTGAAGAAGGCATGGGTAAAAACGTGAAACACGCCTGCCGCAAATGCTCCCACGCCCAGCGCCAGAAACATGTAACCCAGCTGTGACACGGTTGAATAGGCCAGCACGCGTTTGATGTCGTTCTGCACCAGGCCGATGGAAGCAGCAAAGATCGCCGTCGCACCTCCTACCACTGCCACCACAAACATCGACTTCGGCGCGAGCACGAACAGCGCATTCGAACGCGCCACCATATAAACCCCGGCCGTCACCATAGTGGCGGCGTGGATCAAAGCCGACACCGGCGTCGGACCTTCCATGGCATCGGGCAGCCACACGTATAAAGGAATCTGGGCCGACTTGCCGCATGCGCCGACGAACAGGAGCAGGGTCGCGGCCACGATGACTGGATCACCTATCTGGAAATGCCCGCTGCGCGCCAGGGTGTTTACGTCGATAAAGCGAAGCGATCCGAAGTACCAGAGGATGGTGAACATGCCGAGCAAGAACCCGGCATCGCCAATCCGGTTCACGATGAAAGCCTTGTTCGCCGCAGTGCTGGCTGATGCGCGATGGAAATAGAATCCGATCAGCAAATACGAGCACAGCCCTACACCTTCCCAGCCGACAAACATCAGAACGTAGTTGTTCCCCAGAATCAGAGTGAGCATGGAGAACATGAACAGGTTCAGATATCCGAAGAAGCGGTAGTAACCGCCTTCGTGGGCCATGTAGCCCATAGAGTAGATGTGGATCAGCGTGCCCACGCCGGTCACAAACAGCAGCCAGACAGCGGAAAGCGGATCGAGCATGAAGCCGGCATCGGCATGGAACGAGGCCGGCGTGCCGTCTTTTTTGTTGAAGGTGAGGTGGCCGGTGCCGGTGCCCAGCCAAGTGTAGAGGACTTTTTCGAACGGCTTGCCGGGATTGGACTGCGAATAGTCCAGGTACTGGCGGACCGCGAGGCACGCCCAGACGAACGTGAGCGCAACCGCGCCGACGCAGACCACATTCACCGCCTGCTTCGACATCTTGCGGCCGAAGAAGAACATGGCCGCCGCGCCCATCGCGGGAAACAGCGGAATCAGCCAGATGTGATCAAGAAAGAACATTCGTCAGTAAGAAACTCACGTTACCACTTCAGCAAATCAATCTCATCCACGTTCACGGTCTCTTTGTTTCGAAAGAAAGCGATCAGAATGCCCAATCCGACTGCCGCCTCTGCAGCAGCGTCAGTAATGATAAAAATAGAAAAGACTTGACCGTGCAGCCCCCAGATCCGCGAGAAGGCCACCAGGTTCAAGTTGACGGCGTTCAGAATAAGCTCGATCGACATCAGGATGATCACGACGTTGCGGCGGGTCAGCACGCCGATCACACCCAGCACAAAAAGCGCGGCTGCGATTACCAGATAGTGCAATGTGCCGATTGGAGCCATTTAAATTCTCTTCTTTGCCATCACTACCGCCCCGATGATCGCCACCAGCAACAGCAGCGACGCGATCTCGAAGGCGAACATGTAATTGCCATAAAGATAATTCGCGATCTCCTGAGTGTTGCTGGTTTCTGGCGGAATCATCACCCGCTCGGGGAAGATCCCCTTGCCTTTCAGGTAAACCGCAACGAATAGCCCGCCAAGCGCCAGCGCAGAAACTAGCCCGACGACCCACAGTTTGCTGAACTGTTCCTCTTTTAGCGACTGCTCAATCGAAACCAGCATGATCACGAACAGGAACAACACCATGATTCCGCCGGCATAAAGAATGATCTGCACACCAGCCACGAACGGCGCGTAGAGCATCAGGTACAGTCCGGCTTGACCAATCAAAGCCAGAATCAGCGCGAGAGCCGAATGCACGGCGTTGCGCCGGGTGATGACCAACAGGCCGCTGATCACGGTCACCGCGGAGAGAAAATAGAAAAAGAATGTTGTGGCTACCGGCTGCATTGCTTTGCTGTAAACCCTCAGGGGCTAAAGCCCAATCAATTTCCGCCTAAACGGCACGACCGAAGCGGCGCCTTTCCGAAACCCTAGAACACAATCGTCGGGCTAAACGGCATGCGGAAGCCGTGCCCCTTCAGAGCGTGTTCACGAGAAGAGCATTCAGTGCATCCTTCAGTGGATCCTAATGTCCGACACTTCGTTTCGCTCAAAATGACATCACTGCTAAAAGACGATCCCGGATACTGCTGTCAGAATCAGCACGCCCAATCCTATCGGCAGCAGCACTTTCCATCCAACTTTCATTAACTGATCGAAGCGATAACGCGGAAACGTGCCGCGATACCAGATGTACAAGTACATGAACCCTGCAACCTTAACCACGAACCAGTACACATCCTGAATGCGATCACGCACCGGCGGCGCGAACAATGCAAGGCCGATCAGCGCCAGCACGGCTCCAAATCCTGCCAGGCCGATGGTTTGCACTCGAAAATAGGGGTGCTTTGGCATGCGCGCCACGCTGTAGAACGTGATCGCCGCCAAAAACATGAAAGTGATCCCCGGGAATAACGAGAACACAAGGTCCCACGTCTCTCCCGTCAGGGCATGCGGAAACGGCCGCAACCACCCGCCCAGCCACAGCGTGACTGCGATTGACGAAACCGCAATCATGGCTGAATACTCGGCGAGGAAAAACAACGACCAGCGAAACCCTGAATACTCAGTATGAAATCCCGCGGTCAGTTCTGATTCTGCTTCCGGCAAATCAAATGGCGCGCGATTGGTCTCAGCCACCATCGCCACCGCGAACACAAAAAAGGCGATCAGCCCCAGCGGAAAAAATTTGAAGATGAACCAGGTCTGCTGCGCTTCCTGTGCCTGCACCAGTCCGATCCTGCTGAGGGTGCCGGTCCCCTCCGCGTTCAGGCTGCTCATCAGGACCGCTGAAACCACTGCCAGTCCCATTGCGATCTCGTATGAAACCATCTGCGCGCTGGAGCGCAAAGCGCCGATCAGCGGATAGTGCGAATTCGACGCCCATCCTGCCGTTACCACTCCCAGTACGCTTAGCGACGACACGCCCAGCATGAAGAGCACGCCAATATTCATGTCGGTCACGGCGTGAGTCGGACCGAACGGAACAACAATGAAAACCGTGAAAGCGGTCCACACCACGATCAGCGGCGCCAGCCAGAAGACCAGGGGATCAGCTTCGGAGGGTAGTATGTCTTCTTTCAGAAGCAGCTTGATGGCGTCGGCCACCGGCTGCAAGAGGCCGTGCGGTCCCACGCGCATAGGGCCAAGACGAATCTGCATGTGCGCCAAAATCTTGCGCTCCAGCCAGTTCATGGCAATCACCGCTACCGAAAGACCCGCGAAGATCGCAATAATGTAAACCAATGCCCAGAAGAAATTACCCGCTTCACCGGGCGTAACGTGGACTGTATCGCTCAGATAGGAGTTGATGTAATCGAGCATTACCGGTCCACCTCGCCCAGCACAATGTCGAGTGTCCCGATCACCGCGACCACATCGGCCACCAGCTGGCCGCGCACCATCTGGTCAAGCGCCTGAAGGTTTACAAACGAAGGCGGCCGTACGCGCACGCGATAGGGCTGGGTGGACCCATCGCTCACGATGAAATATCCCAGCTCGCCTTTAGGCGCCTCGATGGAGTGATAGATTTCGCCTACAGCAGGCTTAATCACCTTTGGGACTTTGGCCATAATCGGCCCTTCAGGAATTTTTCCTACGGCCTGGTCGATAATCCTCAGCGACTGCCGCATTTCCTGCATGCGGACGAGATATCGATCGTAGGTGTCGCCATTGGTGCCGGTGGGAATATCGAAATCGAATTCCTTATACGCCGCGTAAGGCTGCGCTTTGCGCAGGTCCCACTGCACGCCGCTCGCACGAAGAACCGGCCCGGTTACACCCAATGCCTTGCAATCGTCGGCTGTGATGTAACCCACCTTCTTGGTGCGCTCCACCCAAATCCGATTGGTGGTGAGAAGCTCTTCGTACTCGTCAATTTTGGGCGCGACAAATTTCAGAAACCTGGTCACATCCTGTTCAAAGCCGTCATAGGTTTCGTAAAGGCAGCCGCCGATGCGAAACGCGTGCGTGGTAAGCCGTGCCCCACAATA
Organism: Acidobacteriota bacterium; assembly: GCA_003224855.1. Lineage (GTDB taxonomy): Bacteria > Acidobacteriota > Terriglobia > Terriglobales > Acidobacteriaceae > Gp1-AA142. Next base: position 38,934 of record QHZY01000001.1, read on the forward strand.
TTTTTCAAAGATTTTGAGAATCTCTTCCCGATCGCGAAACGTATAAAACAGGGGCGTAATAGCCCCGATATCGAGCGCGTGCGTTCCCAACCAGAGCATGTGGCTGGCCAACCGGTTCAACTCGGTCAGGATCACTCGAATGTAATTCGCGCGCGGCGGAGCTTCGACGTTCATCAACTTCTCAACCGCCTCGCAATAGCCCAAGCCGTTCGAGACCGCGGCTACGTAGTCCATCCGGTCCACGTAGGGATTGAACATGGTGTAGGTGCGGTGCTCGGCAATCTTCTCGACGCCCCGGTGCAGATAACCGATCACGCACTCGGTTCCCAGCACTTTTTCACCATCGAGCTTCAGGATCACGCGCAGCACACCGTGGGTGGCTGGATGCTGCGGCCCCATGTTGATGATCAGTTCGTTGGAATCAAGGAAAGTCTGGTCGGTTTCCCCAAGTTCCAGGTGAGAAAGAAATTTCGTGGCGTCCGGCATCTTCTATTGGCCGCTCTCGATCCCCAGGTTGATCTGTACCCACTCATTGTCCTGCTGAATGATGCCATAGTCCTTGCGCAAAGGATGTCCCTTCCATCCGTCGGGAAGCAAAATGCGCTTCAGATCGGGATGGCCATCGAACCTGATTCCGAACATGTCATAGACTTCGCGCTCCAGCCAGTTGGCGGTCGGCCAGATGGAAAAAGAACTGGGAACTACCTGGCCATCGACGATTTCGGTCTTCACGCGGATGCGCTCATTCTTTGCAAACGAATAGAGAATCCAGATGACCTCAAAAGCCTTTTCTTTCTCCGGATAGTGGAGCGCGGTGATGTCCACACAGTAATCAAACTGCTCCTGATCGCGCAGCAGGCGCAGCAACTCAGGAATCAGCGACGAATCCACAACCATGTAGTTCTGCCCGAGATAGGTGCTGGCCTCACGGATGCCCGATCCGTACTGCCGCGTCAAACGTGAAACCATCTCGGAATGCCACTCTGTCGCCGCCGGTCCGACCGGTTTAGCGGGAGCAGCTTCGTGGTGCGCGGGTGCGGAACCTGTTGCCACAGAACCAGGCGCGCCAGGATTCGCGGGCGCAGCCGGATCGCCCGGCTTTTTGGCTGGAACCGGTTCCACCGAAGGGGGATTCGGCTTTCCCTGCGAGTCCTTCGGCTCGCCACTGGGAGGCGGCGCCGGCGCTTTCGTCTCGTCTGCCATGTGTGGAGCGTGCCAACGCTTTTCCGCAGGCACTTGGGAAGAACGTTAACTTCTAACAGCTTGCAAACACGGTGTCAACGGGAGGTCACGGTTCGGTAGTGCCTCAGCTTGAAATTTCCAGGCTGACGACTTTGTTGCTTGCGTTCTTTTCGTGCTTGGAGGTACATGCGCGTTCTAAGGGATGGCCTGTTTCTGAGTAACCAAATAGCTTTTGCCCTTTATCCAGCCAAGGGCAAGTACAAGCAAACCAAGAAAGATAAGGGCCATGCCACTGATTTGTCATGTCCGCTTACTGAACGCCCCCAACCCTCCCCGCTTCGGTGCCTTTAGGCTCCAGACATCGCTTCAGTCCGGGCCTACGCTCGCTGATACTCTTCAATCAAGTCTCTGATTCGCTGTGCGTCTGCTTTGCGGTGCCCGTGACTGGTGATCGGCTCAGATCCGCCGGAGGAATCAATCCGAATTTCGGACCAGAAGACGCCGGTGGAAATTTGCACTGAAGCTACTTTGCCCATGGCGATGCTCTCTTCGGTTTGACCGAACAGGCGAGGCTTCACGCGCACTACATGCTGTGGTGTAACTATTATGCGGGTCGGGAACAAGCGATTGCCGCGAGTAAATCGGCTGGCAATGAAGGTCTCAGGACTGGTCTGAGTCATCAACGCACCACGTAGGGGTGGGTCTTGAACCCGTCCGCCCGGATCGAAGATCCGGGCCTACGCAGATCTGCTATACCCACTCGAGTGCGCCTTTTTTCCAGATCCAGATATAGCCCACGATCAGAATGATCAGAAAGACCAGCATCTCGACCAGTCCGTACATGCCGAGGGCTTTGAACCGCACCGCCCAGGGAAACAGAAAAATTGTCTCCACATCGAACACCACGAACAAAATTGCAACGATGTAGAAACGCACAGTGTAGCGGCCCCGCGAGCTGTCCAACGGATCAATGCCGCATTCATAGGGCATCAGCTTGGACTTGCTGGGATTGTCCGGGCGCACCAGTTTGGCAGCCAGCAGGGTAATCGGAATCAGGATTCCGATAAATGCAATGAAGATGAAGATGGGTACGTAGTTCTGGGGCATCTCGGGCCTATTCTACATTCCCGCAGCTCGAACTGAGCCACTTCGATTTAAACGTCAAATCTATGTTCATGGAATTGCCGCCGCCGCTTGATGTCATATGAATAGTGCCGTTGGCTGTCTCCGGGTCGGGTGAATCAACCTTGATGGTGCCATTCATTTTGATGCCCGTGGCATTGCTGCAATCCAACTTCGCATCGATCTTGCGTGCGGTGGCGCTCAAAATATTGCGCGTGCAATGCATTTCCTTGTCGTCCTCAAACAGGAAATACTTTTCCAGTTTTTCCTTAGTCAAACAAGAACGGTGTGTTTCCGCTTTGGGCTGGCCCGAGCGGCCCTTCATGCGCTCTTCAAACTTGGCGCGCTGTTCGGGCGTAAGCCTGTCCAGCATCTCCTGCGGGATCGGCGGGGCTCCGGCGGAGGTGTGTGTTGAGGTGGTTTCCCACAGACCAAGCTTGACATCCATTGGAATCGTGTCGGCAGCAACCGCCATGTAGGCAGCAAAGAACAGCATGAACATCGCAGATGTGACGCGCATAGCACCTCCCAAACGCGACGAAAATGGTACACCAGCTCTGGCCAAGTGGGAGCAAACTTTTCTTGTGAAGCTTGGGCTACAGCGCCGAGCGCTCAGGGCTATGCTCAGCGGCGGCTAAATTGTCCGGCAGCAGGAACGCCTTGTGGGCCAGGTCTGATTTGAGAGTCGAAGGCTTGTAATAGAGCTGCAGCACTCCATTCTTCCACCGCAGGAGATCGGAGTTTTCTACTGCAAACTCTTCCCATTTTCCCTGGTCGCCAAAACGCAGACGCCGTTCCTGGATCAAAAGCAGATACGCCCAGGTTATTGTCTGGTGATAGAGGTCAGGCTTCCCATGCGCGATAGCGAAACGTCGCAGCGCGCACGAGAATTTCTCGATCGCCTCAAGAAGCGGCATTTCGCATAAATACGCGTACGCGACCCTGACGTGATCGGCGTGGTGAAGACCCTCTGGCCCGACCTCGCCTCGCTCGAACTGCTCTACCAACTTCGAATTGCAGATCTCATCCTTGTTCATGGCGTGCTTTGCGCTTCTTTGCGGCCTTTGCGGTTGATGCTTTTGCGCTGCCCCTCTGCACACTCTCTTGCATCCGGTGACTGACGGTCGCATCCAGGTTGAGGCCATAAACTTTCTTCAGTTCCCGGATGCGGGCCAGCGACTCCTGACTGAACGGCGTCTTGCCTTCAAACGCATGCAGGACGATTCCTTCCAGCAGGTCACCCAAGGTCATGTCGCGATACTCCGCAAACGCCTTGAGCACTTTCACCAGTCGCTTTTCCATGCGTACACCGGTCTGCACCCGTTCGACAATCATGGTACCATTGTACCATGGTACTAGAGAGAACTGGGAAGATTTCCATCGACTGGCTTAGCGCTGGATTACCGGAGCGTGCACGGCATGAGCGTAGTCCTCGGCGGTGGTTACATAGCATGCAAGCGGCGTACGCCGGCGCTCCAGATTCATGATGGCCGAATCTGATGCATAGCGCAGACCTCCGTACTCGGTCATCTGCAGCAGGGTCTCATCGCAACTCGGATCGCGCAGGGCGCGCAACTCGTGCAACGTCGAGTACTCGAATCCGGTTTCGGAAAGCCGGGGCTGATAGGGAAGAAACCCGTAAACCAGCTTCACCAGGGACAACTCTCCCGGGCTGAGCTCCTTTTCGGCCACAAAAACCTCTTCGCTTGAAAAGAACGACGACCGCGGATGCGTCCAGGCCAGCGCGACCAGCCGAATCTTCATGTGCTCCTTCTTGGTCGCACCCCATCGCAGCTCGGCTGCTGCCGGGTTCATGCCACTCGCACCCAACAGCGCCAGCAAAGTGATCATCAGTCGGAGAAGAATCGGTTTCATGGGTAATCGTGGGAGAAACTCTGGGTTACACCCGGGAGGAAGTGGCTGACTTGCGCTCCTTTCAATATAAACCAAGCGCCGGGCCGACTCCACGAATCCAGGCACAAAAAAGAGAGGCGACTTGCGCCTCCCTTTGTACATAACTGAAACAGTTTCTTACCGCCGAAGGGCGATCCCCGGGCTTGCAATCTGCTCATAGGGGATATCTGCCGGAATGCCGTTGCGCCCCATGATCTCCTGCATTTTGTGAATGTCTTTCGGAATATCGTCGCGATCGCCTTTGTCCTGGTCCTTCACCCACTTCGCATACGCTTCATCAAACTCGTGCTGATCGTGTTCCGAAAGCCGGCCTTGCCAACGTCCGTAGCCAGAATAAGCCGCCCCTGCGGAAACTCCACCAGGATAAGGACCGGCATCGCTGTTGCTGGCAATCTCCGCAAAGTGAACGCTGGATGGAATATTGTTGCGCGCCATGATCTCCTGCATCTTGCCTTCATCGCGCGCGATGTCGTCTCGGTCATTCTTGCGCGTATCGTCCACCCATTTGGCATACCACTTGTCAAAATCACTCTGCTCTGACGCCGAAAGCCGGCCTCGCCACTGCGGAGCTGGAGGCGCATACGTCCGCTCCTGATAGCTCCCGCCCTGATAGCTCTGCGACGCCACCCGCTCAAACGGAACATCTACCGCAATCCGGTAGCGCGCCATGATTTCCTGCATGTGCCGCACGTCGCTGTCAATACCATCCCGGTCATTGTTACGGGTATCTTCGATCCAGCGCGTGTAGTAGCGATCGAACTCGGCCTGGTCCTCTGCGGAAAGCCGCTCCGAAGCATAGGTGGATCCGTTGCCATAAACCTGCGCGCCTCCCGTGCTCGCGACGCGATCGAACGGCACATCGGACGGAATATTGTTGTGCGCCATAATCTCCTGCATATGGCGCAGGTCGCTGGCGATGTCATCGCGATCGTTACGGCGCGTGTCATCCACCCATTTCTTGTAGTACTTATCGAACTCTCTTTGGTCGTCCGCCGATAGTCTGCCCGCCCATTGTGCAAACGATGGCAGGCCAAGCGCGGCCAACAAAATCAGCATTGCGAAAAACCTGTTCATGGTCTCAGCCTCCAATTTGGACACTTTCGATAGAGACTGAGACGTCGCAGGTATGCGCGCAGTTGGCCCCGCGACGCCTACAGTAAATGCTTTAGACGATTCTGTGGATCGTATCTTGGTGTGTCACAACCGTTAATTTGACTTCAGCCTTGTACCATGCCAGAGTAGCCGCTTCTTTTGGCCACCGCTTCCGAAACCACTCTGCCTCGCGCACTCGGGCTCCGCGATCTGGTTCTCGCGCAAATCCTCTATCTCACTATCCCGGAATTCTTCGGCACGGCCGCCAAAGCCGGGGCATATCAGTTTGTCCTCTGGTCGATTGCGATTCTTCTCTTTTATGTTCCGGAAGCGATTATCGTATCCCGCCTTAATCGTCTGTTCCCGCTTGAAGGCGGAATGTACGAGTGGGCCCGGCTCGCTTTCGGCGATCGCATCGGGTTTCTGGTCGCCTGGAATCTGTGGCTCTATGTCGTCGTTTACATGGCCATGGCCGGCCTGCTGGCGACCAGTTTTGTCGCCTATGCTATCGGCCCGGGCGCAACCTGGATGACAGGCAACAAACTCTTAACCGTGACCACCTGCGCCGTTCTCATTTGTGGGTTGGTTTTCGTGGCCCGGCTCGGATTGGGCGTCGGGAAATGGATCACTAATACCGGCAGCGCTCTTACTGTCTTGACCATCGCAACTCTGATCGCTATGCCCTTCGTCCATGTCTGGCGAGGGACGCTCGCAAGCTATCGCCCGCTCACCCTGGCAGTTCCCCCGGTCAGTATTTTCAGCCTGAGCGTATTCAGCAAGATGACTTTCGGTGCGCTGTGCGGCTTTGAATTCGTGGCCATCTTTGCCGGAGAGTGCCGCGACCCGGAACGCAACCTTCCGCGCTCGGTCCTGATTTCTGCACCTGTGATCGCCCTGCTCTACGTGCTCGGCACCAGCGCGATCCTTGCGTTCGTTCCCACCGCTCAGGTGGACGTAGTAGCCGCCATTCCGCAGGCAATGACCGCCGCCTTCCGGGGCTTCTCCATCGCCAAATTCATCCTGCCGATCTGTGTTGTTGCCCTGCTCACCAATTACGTTTCCACCTTCAACATCAATTTCAGCGGCGCCGCTCGCCTGCCGATGGTTGCGGGATGGGACCACTTGCTGCCGGCCTGGTTCACTCGCCTTCATCCGAAATATAAAACTCCCGTGAACTCGATTCTGTTTGCCGGAGTCATCGCGCTCTCGGCAAGCATGGCGGTAATGATCGGAGTGAAGGAGCAGGAAGCGTTTGAGTTGCTGCTGATATGGGCCTTTACATTTTATGCCACCGCGTATCTGGTAATGTTCGCCATTCCGTTGTTCGCTGGCCGGCGATTAAGTAGTACATTCAGTTGGAAGCTGCGCGCGGCAGCTGTATTAGGACTTCTCGTTACTCTGCTTTACATCGTGCTCTCAGTGTTTCCGATCATCGATGTGCCCAGCCCCCTCGAATACGCAATGAAAACCGGAGCGGTAATCATCATTGCGAATGTCGGCGGCGTGCTGCTGTATCGAGTCGGCCAGCAGAAAAGCTGAATTCAAGCATTTTCCTTGCTGGTTTGATCTTTATTGATAAAACTCAGGATTGATCATCTCCAGGCTCTCTGCGGCCTTTCTTGGCGAACTCAGCGCTTTAAGATTTGGATTTACGATTCTTCAAACAACAAGCTCAGGCACGTCAGCCCCGCCTCGGCCTTCATGAACTCAGACATGTTCAGCGTGCGCACGTTCAATCCACGGCCCTCGAGCGCCGATTTCAATTTCGGAAATCCTTCGATCATGCATACTGTTCCGTTTATTGGCAGGAGATCGCCGCCCATCCACTCCTCCGGCGAAATCTCCACCACGTCATAGTTCGCGAAAACAGAAACGTCCATCCTCGTGGGATCAGCCACCACCGTTCGATCGTTCGCAGCCGTGCAAACGCTCTTCATATGAAGCGCGCCTGGTGTGGGCACCGCTGTCACTGTGTAACCATAAGGCGCGACCAATTTCCTTAGTGCCCCCACCCCTTCCACATTTGTTCGCTGGGTGAGCCCGACGTAAAGATTTCTGCCGATCCGCAGCACGTCTCCGCCTTCGAGCGTTGCCGGCGGCTCAATCTTCACGGTCTTCCGAAACTTCTCGATGGTCGATACCACGCCCCGCACTTCCGCGCGGCGGGCCGTGCTGCCGGGATGAGTAATCACCGCAATCTCATCCAGCACCAGGGCGGTATCTTCGATGAAGCAGCAATCCGGGCAACTATCGTCGGCGGGAATCTGAATCACTTCATAGCCCATCGATTGCAGCATCTCTTCATACGCCCGATGCTGCTGCTTCATCTTCTGAACATCAATCGGCACACGGTCGATAAACGACACTTCACAGCGATCGATGCTCGCCGAAATGCCACGTGTAAGCGCAATCTTTCTTTTCGTCATGGCCCCAAATTATACGTGCTGCCTATCCACCTTCTCGCGCTTGTTTATAATCCAGAAACCAGCAGCGGGGCCGCTCACCGATTTTCTTGGCGAACTCTGAGCGGTTTCTTCTGCGCTCTCTGCGTTTTACGATTTCGAGATAATTAAGGAAGCCCTTGGCCTTCGACGAAAACATTTACAAACTGCGCCTCGATAAGCTGAACCAGATTGAAGCTCTCGGCCAGCCCGCTTACCCAACCCGATACGAATATACCCACACTGTTCCACAGATTCTGGCGGAGTACAGCGACAAGACTGCCGAGCAACTTGAGAACCCGCGCGTCAACCTCCGCGTCGCGGGCCGCATCATGGCCATTCGCCTAATGGGCAAAGCCGGGTTCGCGCACCTTCAGCAGGCGGGCGAGAAGCTGCAGATTTATGTGAAGAAAGACGCCGTGGGCGACAAAGGCTTCGAACTTTACAAACTGTTTGATCTCGGCGATCACATTGGCGTCAGCGGATACCTCTTCCGCACCAGGACTGGCGAGTTGACGGTCCACGTTGAAGAAATCACTTTTTTATCTAAAGATCTTCTTCCGCTCCCTGAAAAATGGCACGGTCTCACCGACGTCGAACTCCGCTATCGGCAGCGTTATGTTGACCTGGTAGTGAACCCGGAAGTTCGCGAAGTCTTTTTGAAACGCAGCAGGCTGGTGCAGTCCATGCGCCGCTTCATGGATTCCCACGAGTTCATCGAAGTCGAGACTCCCATGATGCAGCCCATCGCCGGCGGAGCTGTGGCCCGGCCGTTCGTCACTCACCACAACACGCTCGACATGAATCTGTACCTGCGCATTGCGCCCGAGCTTTATCTGAAACGACTCACAGTTGGCGGGTTCGACCGCGTGTATGAGATTAATCGCAACTTCCGTAACGAGGGTCTGGGCTGGAGATGGAATCCGGAGTTCACCATGCTCGAAGCCTACATGGCCTACACCAATTACCGCGGCATTATGGACCTGACCCAGCAGCTCATCATTCAGGCGGCCCAGGATGTAAATGGCACGACCAAATCGAAGTGGGGAGACGCAGAAATCGATTGGGCAGAATCAAACTGGCGCCGATTGACCATGCGCGAAGCCATCATTCAATTCTGGCCGGAGAGCGCGGGAGCCAAGCCAGAGATGTCCGATTTCGCGTCGCATGAATCGGTTGCGAAGCTGGTGCAGCGTTTCAACGCCGGCCATGCGCACATCGCCTATGACCCCAACGAACCTGGCGGCAAGGCCATTGCTGCTCTGTTCGAAGCCGTAGGCGAAGAGCATCTCAGGCAGCCGACCATCATTTACGAATTCCCGACCGCGGTGTCGCCGCTTTCGAAACAGAAACCGGACGAACCCGACTGGACCGAGCGCTGGGAAATTTATGCCGGACAAATGGAAATTGCCAACGGCTTCAGCGAGCTCAACGATCCTGAAGACCAGCGCCGCCGCTTCGAACAGCAGCTCGCCGAACGCGAGCGCGGCGACGAAGAAGCTCATCAGATGGACGAAGACTATATTCGCGCCCTCTCCTACGGCATGCCGCCCGCCGGAGGTGTCGGAGTTGGCGTTGACCGCCTGGCCATGCTGCTAACCGACTCGCACACCATCCGCGACGTAATACTGTTTCCTCTGCTGCGACCGGAAAAGAAAGGCGACGAAGAGCCGCCCTCCGCATAATTCCAGCTGCAACCATCTGAGTAGTGAATCCTGCTGTGCACTAGAAACAGTGCAGCATCGATCCTACAATCCCGGCAGATGTTTGGGCCAAAGCTTTAAGCAGCGCTATCGTAGCTCCTTATGCCTCCTGAGCTGGGTCGATAGCGCTTTGCTGTTTTCAGTGGGGGACAAGCGCGTCTTCCGGCGCCAGCCTTGAAGCGAGGCTCTCTGCCAGATTTAATGCCTGCACTCGAATTTCGGGAACGGCTGTGGTTTCCCACAAATGTCCGCGGCGTGCCGGACCCAGCGCAAACAGCGACTCGGAAATCTTGCCATCCGCACTGATCAACGCGCCATCATCGTTTACATCGAGCCCGAGAAACAATGGATCAGGGCGTGCGTATCCCTGCGACAGCAGCGAGCGAATGAAGGGATCGTCGATCCGTCGGCAGTCGTTCTCAGATCCCGTACAGTTGATGACCCGGTCAACGCGTAACAAGTGTTGCCGACCGGTATGACGTTCGCGGAAGGTGACTTCGGCAAAAGCCTTTTTCTCAGCGTATCCGGTGACTCGCCCGGCGCAGATTCGAACCTGATGGTCACGCACCAGGTCGGCGAGCACATCGGCTATTTCCGGCGCGATGCGATGGCGATGCACTTCCCAGTAGGCGCGGGCATGACGCAGAAAGCGCCGCTGTTCTTCGATGGGCAACGATTGCCAGATGTCCTGTGTCACTGGACGCAGCGCATCGATCACCGTGCGCCAATTGATTCCCGCTTCGCGCGCCTGTTTGACCTCAGCACGTATCACTCGCATGAGCCCACGCGTGGTACGGGGCGCGCGCCGGTTCCAGAATTGCGGCCAGGATTTCGTCGGCTGAAAACGTTGCGGCAGCAGACCGTGACGGGAAACGATGTAGATGTGTCCCCGAAAGTGGCGCGACTTGAGCGCCATGGTGAGATCAACGCTGGTAAGGCCGGAACCGATCAGCAGCACCGAACCGGTTTGCGAAAGGTCTTCAAGCGTGCCTCTTGACCACGCAAAGGGAAAATAGCGGCGGCTGGACACATTAAGCCCGGGCAGCCTGGGACTGGCCGGGGGAAAGTTCCCGGTGGCCGCCACTACCGCATTTGCCGGCAGAACGCGGCCGCTCGCGCAATGCACATGCCAGTGATCGTCCTCGCGCGCCAGGCCGCAAGCCGCATCTTTGATCCAGGAAAAACGTTCCGGATCACCTTCTGCAATTGCCGCATCCAGAAACCAGCCAACATAGTCGCCGAAAACGGTGCGTGCAAGAAAGCTGCGCGGCTGCACCGATGCGTCGTAATACTTGCGCGTCCATTTCAGAAAGTGATCCGGAACCTCGGCTAGCAGGCTCATGTTTCCTGCGGGAACATTCAGCAGATGGAACCGCGCCTGCGCACTGTAAGCCACGCCCCGGCCGGGAGCGAAAGCTTTTTCGACCACTGCGACGCGCAATGCCGGCCACAGCCGCAGCAAATGCGCAGCCAGGCTTCCGCCACTGAAGCCGCCGCCCACGATCACCACGTGAAAACTATTTGCCGACAACTGAGGCTCCGACACAATAAAGAGTGGCGCGGGCCCGAAAACCAGCGCCTACCCATCAGAAAGAATAAATCAGATCAAACTGAAAACGATTCAAGTATGGTTCCTGCTGACCTGCCTTGGTAACTGTCTTCTGGGCCAGAGCAGCGTTGTTTTCCAGAGCCGAATTCAGCACACGTCCATGCCACCAGGTGACACTGGCAGTGGTGTTGGAGCGCAGACGCCACAAAGCGTACACGCGGTTCTGAATCAGGTTCGTCGGTGTGCGCTGATCGCTTTCAGCAAACGATGCCAGCACCGCATCCTGTTCCTGCCGCAGCCATGCGTAGCCGATCTGCAGGTCGTTCCTCTTTTTCTGCTGGCCCACACTGAAGTCAAATCCGTACTCCTTGTTCTGCGGACCGAGATCAGAGAGAAGCTTGCCGCTGGAATCGAGCGGCGGCGCGGTCGCGTCAAGATTCTGCAAGTATTCGGCAATCAGGTTGATCGGCCAGCGCTCCGCTCCGGTGCTGATCTGGTTGTTGAGGATGAAATCAGCGTAGTTGAATCCGGAGTAGAAATGCGCTTTGCCAGCGGCGTCGACAAATGTTGCGTTGGTCATGCCGTTGGGCGCAAACGGGCAAGGTGGAAATGAGGAGCCGTTGCGAACCTTCTGGCAGCCAGGACCTTCACCCGGAACCGGAAATGGACCGGCTGGCGTGGTGCCTCCCGCGCCAGTCGTGGTGGCCTGGACCGCGAAAGCGCTTGATTGCAACAGGGCGTCGGGGCGGTTCCATTTCAGAGTCAGGAATGACGGCGTTGTTGTCCACGGACCGAACTTCAATTTCGCTGAGACCTGTGCGCCGAAGGCATACGAATCCTGTCCGGAGATGGCAGCGCTGGGAACGCTGACATTCGATTCATTAAACAACAACTGAATTCCTTGAATGGTGACGTTCTTCACGAGTTTCGACTTCAGATCGAACGAGAACTTTTCGTTGAAGCCTTCTGGATTCAGGTCAGGATCGCCAGTGACCGAAGTGCGTTGCCACTGATAGGCGAACTTTCCCGCAGTCAAAGAAATCCACTTGTGCATGATCGGATTGTAGGTGATGTAACCGCGATCGAGGCCGATGGTCTTGCGGTCGAAGTTGTTGGTGAAGGTCTCATTGGTGGTTGTGGGATCACCCAGAGAACCAGTGGCCAGATAAATTCCGCCCGTGAAATCTTCGTTCAGCTTGCCTTCAAATCCGAAACGCACGCGAACCCGGGCGCGGTTGCGATCGGCGAATCCGGGAACGTCCTGGAACAAGCTCTCGCCGCGCAACCGAATGTCGCCATTGAAGCGAAAACGGCCAAGAATATCCTGCAATGCACTGATGCGCTTGTCTTCGTCCTGGGTCTTGGTGCTGACCAGAGCCAGACTGCTTTTGGTCTCGCCGGCGCTGGTGCCTGCCTGGGTGGCGAGGATCTTCGCTTCCGTGGCCGATTGCTCCGCTTGAGTGGCTGCGCTTTGTGCCTGGTCTGCGCTCGCCTGAACCTGTCGAGCGGAATCGCTGGCCCGTTGACTGGCGTCGAGTAATTGCCGAAGCTGCGCTTTGAGGTCATCCATCTGCTGGCGCTGGGCTTCCATTTGTTGTTGCTGGGCTGCAAGTGCGTCGCGCAGCTGTTGGATTTCTATTGCGGTGACGGGTTTGGGTTTCACCTTGGAGCCCTGTCCGAATGCGGCGACAGAGCAGACAAACAAAATGAGGGAGAGCTTCACAGCCAGAGTGGCTTTGGTTTGGAAATACATGACTAACTCCATAAATTTAGTGGATTTAAGAAGCATAAAACTTCGTCGGGAGTTCTTGGCACGCGAAGAATCGGCTTTCTCAGGATGACATCGTTATCAGTGCGTCACGATGCGCGGCGCGTTTCGAACACTCGAACGTCTTTCGGGATCACGTACACTGCGTCGTCTTTGATCAACTGCAGCGCGCGATAGCGCTCCTGGGAAACCTGGATGTGCACAGGATCTCCCCACTCAGTGATGACGTCCACTTTCACCAGCGGCCCGGCGGCGTTGATGTGCTTGATGTGCGCACGGAAGTGGCTTCCTCCGTTCGGTTCGCGATCAATTTCGAGCAGGTGTGGGCGCACGTACACAACCTGTCCAGTCGCCTTCCCGTGAATCACGGGCTGCCCCTCGTCCATGCGACCGTGAAACAAATTCACGTTGCCGAGAAAGTTGTAAACAAACGGCGACGCCGGATGATTGTAAACGTCGTCGGGCGAGCCGATCTGTTCGATGCGGCCCTGGTTCATCACCACAACCTGGTCCGCAACTTCAAGAGCTTCTTCCTGGTCGTGAGTAACGAATACGCTGGTGATGTGGATTTCGTCATGCAACTGGCGCAGCCACCGGCGCAGCTCCTGGCGCACTTTGGCATCGAGCGACCCGAAGGGCTCATCCAGCAAAAGAACGCTGGGTTCGACGGCCAGTGCGCGTGCCAATGCGACACGCTGGCGCTGCCCTCCGGAGAGCTGTGAGGGATAACGCTGTGCGAGATTTTCAAGCTGAATGAGTCTTAACAGCTCGTGGACCTTGGACCGGATCGCGGCTTCCGCAGGCCGAAACTGGCGTGGGCGGACGCGCAACCCGAAAGCAATATTTTCGAACACGTTCATGTGGCGAAACAACGCGTAGTGCTGAAACACGAAACCGACGCGGCGCTCACGAGCGCTTTGTTCGGTTATGTCGGCGCCATCGAAGCTCACATGGCCGGTATCGGCGAATTCGAGTCCGGCGATGATGCGCAGGAGAGTGGTTTTGCCCGAGCCGGAGGGACCGAGCAGCGCAACCAGTTCTCCTGATGGGATCTCGAGGTTGATGTTGCTGAGCGCGTTGAAGGTTCCAAATCGCTTGCTGACTTTGCTAACTTCGATGCTCATAAAAGAAATCCTTGGTGATCGGGCGTTAGGTCTCGGCCATGCGGTTGGCTGTTCTCTTGCTTTGCTTTCCATTCCACCGCCGATTTGGCGATGAGAGTCACCAGGGCCAGCAACGCCAAAAGCGATGCCACCGCGAACGCAGCCTGGAACTGGTACTCGTTGTAAAGAATTTCAATGTGCAAAGGCATGGTGTTGGTGCGTCCGCGAATGTGGCCGGACACCACCGACACTGCGCCAAATTCGCCCATAGCGCGTGCATTGCAGAGAATGACGCCGTAGAGCAATCCCCACTTGATATTGGGCAAGGTGACGCGCCAAAAAGTTTGCCAGCCACTGGCGCCTAAAGTCAGGGCTGCTTCTTCCTCTTCAATGCCCTGTGCCTGAATGAGCGGAATCAGTTCGCGGGCGACGAAGGGAAAGGTTACGAAGATGGTTGCCAGGACAATGCCCGGCACTGCGAAGATGATCTTGATATCGTGCGCGGCCAGCCAGGGACCGAGTAGGCCTTGCAATCCAAAAAGTAGTACGTAAATCAGGCCGGAGACCACCGGCGAGACCGAGAACGGAAGATCGATCAACGTGACCAGAAGGCTTTTGCCCAGGAAATCAAACTTGGCGATGGCCCAGGAAGCGGCGATGCCGAAGATAAGGTTCAATGGAACGGCGATCCCAGCGGCCAACAGAGTCAGCCTGATGGCAGAGAGTGCGTCTGGCTCACGAAAAGCGGCGAAGTAAGTGGATAGTCCTTTGGACAGAGCTGACGTGAACACGATCGCGAGCGGCATGAACAAGAAGAAAACCAGGAATAGAAAAGCAACAAAAATCAGGGTCCAGCGCACAAGGCGCGATTCGCTGGTTGCGACTCTGGCGCGAGCGGCGAGTTGTGCCGATCCTATTAAATGAAGTGAGATGGAGGCCGCCATAAGTCAGTTCATGCCTCCGCGTAAACGGGCGCGTGCAGCGCCTCGCCTTCGACGACTTCGGGCGTGCCGCCAGAGTGATGGTGCCGCGAGCTCCACTTCTGCAGCAGATTGATGGCAAGCAGCATGGTGAACGAGAACACCAGCATTACAACGGCGATAGCAGTGGCGCCGGCGTAGTCGTATTGTTCGAGCTTGGTAATGATCAGAAGTGGAGTAATTTCGGTCTTCATCGGCATGTTGCCGGAGATGAAGACCACCGATCCGTATTCGCCGATGGCCCGGGCGAACGCCATGGTGAACCCGGTCAGCGCAGCCGGCGCAACAGAAGGCAGGATCACCCGGCTGAAGGTCTGCCATCGATTAGCGCCCAGGCTAGCCGCGGCTTCTTCCATTTCTTTGTCGAGATCTTCGAGCACCGGCTGAACGGTGCGTACAACGAATGGCAATCCAATGAAGGTGAGCGCGATAACCACGCCCAGGGGCGAGTACGCGGCTTTGATTCCGATTGAATCAAGGTAACGGCCGACCCATCCATGAGTGGAATAAATCGTAGTAAGCGCAATGCCGGCCACTGCGGTGGGCAGAGCGAAGGGAAGATCAACCATGGAATCAAAAATCTTCTTGCCAGGAAAGTTGTAGCGGACCAGCACCCACGCCAGCAGCATCCCAAAAAACAGATTGATGAGTGCAGCGATCAAGGACGCGCCGAACGTCAAGCGATACGATGCCAGCGCGCGCGGGGAAGTTACGATGTGCCAGAATGCAGCCCAGCTGAGCGATGAGGCTTTCAAAAACGTGGCCGACAGTGGGATGAGCACGATCAGGCTGAGATAAGTCAGCGTAAAACCGAGCGTGAGACCGAATCCGGGAAGAATGCTGCGCTGCTTGAAAGTCATAGCTATTGCGGTTGGTAGATTTGATCGAACAGTCCGCCATCGGCGAAGTGGATCTTATTAGTCTTCTGCCAGTCGCCGATAATTTCAGCGAGGGTGAACAGCTTTACTTTCGGAAACTGGTTGCCGTATTTCCTGGCGACCGCCTCCGAACGCGGACGGTAGTAGCGCTTTGCGGCTATCTCCTGACCTTCCGGGCTATACAAATACTCGAGGTACGCCTGCGCCACGGCACGCGTCCCTTTTTTGTCTGCGACTTTGTCAACCAAGCTGACGGTCGGCTCGCAGAGGATACTGATCGAGGGCACGACAATGTCGAATTTGTCCTGCCCCAGGTCCTTAGCACCCAGAAGGACTTCGTTCTCCCAGGCAATGAGCACGTCACCCATGCCACGTTCGACGAATGTGGTAGTTGCTCCGCGGGCGCCAGAGTCGAGTACAGGAACATTCTTGTAGAGCTTCGACATGAATTCTTTGGCTTTGTTCTCATCGCCGCCGTTCTTTTTGAACGCATAGCCCCATGCGCCGAGATAATTCCAGCGCGCTCCGCCGGAGGTCTTGGGATTGGGGGTGATAATGGCAATACCCGGACGAACCAGGTCGTCCCAATCTTTGATCTGTTTGGGATTTCCCTTCCTGACCAGAAAAATAATGGTTGAGGTGTAAGGAGAACTGTTGTTGGGCAGGCGCGACTGCCAGTTCGCAGGCAGCAGGTGCGCTCTTTCGGAGATAGCGTCGATATCGTAGGCAAGCGCAAGCGTGACCACGTCGGCCTCGAGACCGTCGATGACAGCCCGGGCCTGCTTGCTGGATCCACCGTGCGATTGTTGGATGTTGACCGTCTGACCCGATTTGGCCTTCCAATATCTCGCGAAGGCAGCGTTGTAATCCTGATAAAGCTCGCGAGTGGGGTCATAGGAGACATTGAGCAGAGTGACGTTCTGGGCGGCGCTCGATAGTGAAAGAGCGAACAAAAGGGCCAGCATCAGCGAAACTCGCTTCATTTCTCTCCTCGGGCAATCAGGCTCATCGGAATAACATCAGCGTCCGTCTTTCTCTTCCGCTTTTTGGACTGCGAGGTGCGGCCGTCAACGATGTCGGCAAGGGTGGTGTTTTCGAGAATTTTTGCGGCGGCGTCGCGCACATCGAGAAATACCTTGTATAGAGCACGGTGCTCGACGTCACTGTCGATAAGGTCTCGGAGCTGCTCGGCGTCGCCAAAAGGGGCGAGCGGACCGTCGATGAGGCGAATAATCTCGCTGAGGCGAATCTCTGACGATGCGCGGCGCAACTGATAGCCGCCTTTTGCCCCGCGAACACTCTCGACAATCCGGGCATTTTTCAGTTCAAGCAGGATCAGTTCGAGGAATTTCTCGGGGAGGCCTTCTTCGTAGGCGATATCGCGAATACGGATCGCGCCCTGATTGGAATGACGGGCGAGGGCCATGAGGGCTTGCAGAGCATAAAGACCTTTCTGGGAGATCTTCATAGGCCAATAGTACCATAATGTCTATTCTATTAATAGACTTTATTGGGATGGTAGATAAGGAAGTGGTCTCAGAAACTTCGAGAATTTCGTGCTAGAGATCTACTGAACACCGCAAAATGCTGGCCAGGCAGTCCTTTTCAATCACCAAGCACAGGAAGGTGCAATATCAAACGAAGCGGGCGATCTGAATGGTAATGTTGTCGGGACCGCCGCGCGCTTTGGCTATGTCGATCAGAGATTGACAGGCACGTTGGGGGTCGAGATCCAGGGCTTGTTTACAGATCTCATCGTCGGAGACCTGGCTCCACAACCCGTCAGTGCAGAGAATTAAAGTCGATCCGGGTGTTGCAGTTAACGGTTGCTCAGGAAGTTCCGCGGAAACGCTCTGCCCTGCCCCGAGCGCGGCCGTGAGGATATGCCGTTGCGGGTGGGTTTCAGCTTCGCCAGGCTGAAGCAGTCCGTTTTCTATCAGCCGGCCAACGTAGGAATGGTCGCGGGTCAGTCGCCGGATGCCGCTGCTGTCCGCCAGATAAAGCCGGCTATCGCCAACGTGGGCGTAATAGACCTTATCCCGGAGGATTGCGGCGGTGACGCAAGTAGTGCCCATTCCATGAAACTCAGGATGGCGCGAAGCATAATCCTGAATACTGCGGTGGGCGATGCTGAATCCCTGGTCGAGCCAGTCATGCGGATCGCCTTCGGATGCTTCCACATAAACGTGCTCGATAGTCTCAATGGCGATGCGGCTGGCTTCCTGGCCGCCCTCGTAACCGCCCATACCGTCGGCAATTAATAACAAGCGGCCTTTACGGGCAAAGAGCTCGTCACTCGCAGCTTCCCAGTATGCGAACCGGTCTTCATTATTCTCACGCTCACAACCGACGTCGGTAAGACCGGCATAAGCAATCCCGGGCCGAAATTTCATTTCACCTCGAATTTGCAGAAGCGTGGCCACAAAACGCTCGATTATACAGAAACAAAGCTATTGCAAATGTCGGCTTCTTGATTTTCCGGTTTCCAGAACGCTCAGCGATCGATCTCTAAGACTCCTCATCTTGGTGTGTATCGAGATGACTATGCACAAGTTTCAGTTCACCCTTGCGCTGCCCTAACTCGTTGTTCAATGCCTCCACCAGCCGCAGCAGTCGTCCGGCATCAGTTTCCCTCATGATCGCTTCGCACAGCTCTCTCCATCTTGGTTCGTTCATGGCGCTCCGATGTTGCTCTATTTTTGTCGCGAAAGAGAATTGCATTTGATCTGCCACAATGGAAATTCATTAACTTACAGGGGTTCATTAGAAATATTGTGAGAATTGTTCTTTCAACGGCGAAAGAAATTCCTAGATGACGAACTGTATCGCCGCAGGCAAAAACCATTAGGTCGCAAATTGAGCCTGCAGGAACAGCACCGCTTTGGAGTTGCCTTTTCTGGAAAAGAAATTAAACTGCGCGCGTAACTTTCCGGCCCCTTTGCCGCATTCATTCATTGAAGGCGCATTCGCGGAGCATCTATTGAAGGCCGTCGCCAACGAAAACGATGAACAGGCACAGGTCGAAGCAGCGCAGACCGATCCTGCGCGCTTTGAAGAGCTTTACGAAGCCAATTTCGATCGGGTATACGCGTTCGTCGCACGCAGAACCGCCAACCGTGAGCTAGCGCAAGACCTGACGTCGGAAGTTTTTCAGCGCGCACTGGCTGGGCTGGAAGGATTCAAATGGCAAGGTATGCCGTTTGTGGCATGGTGCATAGGAATTGCGCGGAATGTGCTGGCGCAACATGCGTATCGAAGTCCGGCAGAGTGCGTATTGCCGGATCTTGGCGCCGATGACGGCGCAGAGCGGCGAACCATGATGCTGCAGGCGATCGATTCATTGCCTGATGATCAGAAGCAAGTGATCGTACGACGATTTTTTCAACAGCGCAGCATGCGCGAAATCGCGCAGGAACTGGGGCGCAGCGAAGGTGCGGTAAAGCAGTTGCAACTGAGGGCATTGAGGAAGCTGCGGGATTTTTTGAGGAGCAAATATGAATGACCAAATTCTTGCGGAAGAACTCGATAAGGAAATTGAGGAAATGCTGGCGCACTCACGCCTGATTGGGCAGAGAGGTTCCCCCGAAGCGCAAGACCTGGCAAAGATCGCGAGTGAGTTGCGTCTGGCTGCTGAACCTTCATACCGGGCCGATCTCAAGGCGCGGCTGGCCGCGCAGATCAAGCGCAAAGGGGAGCGTAAGACAACCCCGCTGCTACTGGCGATACCCCAGCCCGCGCGTATTCTGCCGACTCTGTTTGGCGAAGGTTATGGGAGCTACCCGATCCAGCGACGGAATTTTGCGACTTCAGTGGGGATTCATTGTGCGGTCGCAGTGCTGGTGATTGCGGGAAGCATGTGGACGGCCCGCCGAGTTCAGAAAATTGCGGCGAACAAAATGCTGACCCTAGTTCCGACCGAGGGATACGCGTTGCCGGCGGCGCTTACGCTGAGTCGCGGCGGTGGCGGAGGCGGCGATCGCGACGTGCTACAGGCTTCGAAAGGCAGCCTGCCAAAGTTCGCGATGCAACAGATTACGCCGCCGACAATCGTGGTCCGGAATGACAGTCCTAAGTTGACCGCCGACCCAACCGTGGTAGGAGCGCCCTCACTGACCATGCCGGCAACAAGTCAGGTTGGGGATCCATTGTCAGCGGTCTTGGGGCCAGCTTCGAACGGCACAGGTTCGCGCGGCGGAATTGGAACCGGAATCGGCGGCGGAATCGGGACCGGCTCTGGACCGGGAGTCGGCGAGGGCCGGGGTGGCGGCATGGGCGGAGGGATCTTCCGCGTGGGCGGAGGCGTTAGTGCACCACGTCCGATTTTTGATCCTGATCCGGAATTTTCTGAAGAAGCGCGCGCCGCGAAGTATCAGGGGAAGGTGTTGCTGTGGGTGGTAATCGGGGCCGACGGTCGTCCGAGAGATATGCGAGTACAACGCTCTCTCGGCATGGGCCTGGATGAAAAAGCGCTTGCCGCAGTGAAGACCTGGCGATTTGAGCCGGCGATGAAGGATGGCCATCCGGTGGCGGTGCAGGTGAACATTGAGGTGAGTTTCAGGCTGTACTGAAAATGTGTTGGAATGATGGTCAGGCGCGACGTTCGAGGTCCTGCAAAACCAGGGCTTTCACCCCCGGAGGCAGGCGCGAGACGTTGAGTACTTCCATTACTTGGGGGGGCGACAAGGAACGCGCAAATTCCAGTGCGCGAACCAGCGGAGTTTTTTCCGCGCGCAATAACGCGATACGGATGTCACGCCGTACTGACCACTTGGAATGATTGCAAACCGCACCGATCAGAGCTGCGGATGCGTCGAAACGTATCACGCTCTTGATGATCGCGCCTTCGGTGAGGCGGGGATTTTCGAGAGCTGTGCGCATGACGCGCGCTTCGCGGTCCAGCAACAGCACAGCAGCCACCCGGCCAGAAGCACGCTTGGCCAGCGACAATTTTTCTCCTTCCGGCAGAGTCTCCATGCGATTGATCAGCGATTCTTCGGCAGCGATTTTGACGTCGGCCGGTACGGCCGGCGTAAGAGCCACGCGCATGAGGTCGAAGGTGAAGAGATGGCGGATCAGCGGGATCGAAACGTAACGAGGAGTGTGGGGATGAGTGCAGATTGCCAGCCTGATCTTGCGGCCTCTATTCACACCGGGGGTCTTGCTGATGCGCTCGATTTCTTCACCCGAAAGTGCTGAGTCTTTAAGCAGTGACAGTGCTTCGCGTTCAGTTCCAGACGATGTGGGCTTTGGTGTACCCGCTGGTTGTGCTTCGGTGATCGATGCGCTAAGCGTCATGCAGATTTTCTGCCGCTCTACGTGCCAGGTCTAAGGCACCCAGAGCGGGATCGGCGATTTCGGCATTGATGGCTGCTTGCGGCCAGAGCAGGGCCAGTTGCTCTGCAAAAGCATCTCTCACCTGGGCACAGTGGCGAAAGACCCCTCCGGACATGGCCACCTGTACGGTGCTCGCTGGTTCGAAAAGATTCGCAATCGCGATGCGAGCGAGCGTGGCGAGTTCGCTTCCGGCACCCGAAAGGATGGAACGCGCCAACGGCTCACCGTTGCCGGCTGCGAGAGTAATGATGGGCACGAGTGAGGCGAAGTCCGGCACTGGCGAAGCATTAGCAGCGACTACCAGCGCATCGCGGGTCGGAAGATTCCAGGACTGAAGAATTTCAGCGAACAGTGGGCTTGACCGCTGGCTTTCATCGCTGGCGCGGAAGAGCGCGGCAATGGCGTTGCGACCGATCCAGGTACCCGAGCCTTCATCTGAAATGGCGTGACCCCAACCGCCGGCACGACCTAACCGCCCTGCCGCATCGCGTCCGTATGCGATGGAGCCAGTACCCGAGATAACGATCACACCAGGGCGGTTACCCAGAGCGGCATGAAGCGCTATCTGGTTGTCGCCGACGATCTCTATGTAACAGTTGAGAACATGCTGCAGAAGATCGCGCAAGGGCTCGGTGATTTCGGTACGCCCAGCCCCGGCAAGTCCAATACAGATTGATGTGATTTGCGGGGGAGCGATCCCGGCGGCACCGCAGGCCTGTGTGATGGCAGCGAGTAGAGAGTCACGACACCTTTCAACACCAAGTCGAACAGGATTGGCTGGTCCTGAAACGCCGGTGCCAAGCACCGTGCCCTCATCGCCTGCCACACAGCGGGTCTTGCTGGCGCCGCCGTCGATGCCAAGGAAGTAGGACACGGGTAAGTTTTTATCACGAGTGCTCAAAGCCGGGCGAGGACGCCCGGCCTCCACCGGCAGGTTTACTGCAGATGTTCGACTAAGAAGAGATCCGAAAGGTTGCGCACGTAGCCGAAGACGTAATGCTCTTCATCAGCTGCAAGAAGCGGAGCAGAGGAACCTGTTAAGCCGGCAACATCTGAGGCGCTGAAGGCCTTCCAAGGCGTCCGGACACCCGACTGCAGATGCAATCGTACAACCGCGCTTTCGGTCTCGGACCGAATGCCGATCAGCAGGCTCTGCCCGTCTTTCGTCCAACGTAAAGGAATATCGCCGGGTTTCGATCCAGCCACAAATTTCGGTTGTCCTCCCTCGACCGGCACCAAAGAAATCCCTTCATGAGAGAGGACGGCTAGTTGCGAGTTATCTGGCGACAGAGCGCGCGACGAACGCCCTACTGTGAAGCCTTCCGGAGTGATCGGGCGCGGAGTTCCGCCATCGATATTCGTAACGTAAATGCGCGAGCCATGGCCGGACTCATGCCCATCAAAAAAGAGCCGCTTCGAATCAGGCGAGAACATGCCGAAGTTGGGAAGAATGCTGCCTGTGGAGAGAACTCGTTGCTGCCCGACGCCAGTTGGAAGCAGCACGAAGTCCGGCGGAGACAGATTCTGACGAAGCACCAGGGCGAATTTGAGATCAGGGGAAAGCGCTCGAGAGGTTCCCTGCCCCAGGCGAACCGCGGGCGCGCCGCTTGTATCCCGGGTGAAGACCGCGTATTCGCCACCTCCGGCTTCGCCGGCCTCGGTGAACAGCAGAACCTTGCCGTCTTCAGAGATGTCGGCAGGCACAGTCCAATCCTGCCAGCTGAGATCGCGCTGCTTGTTTTCTCCCGGTGCGAGGCCGATCGCGCCCGCCCGCATTGCGTCTCTGGAGATAAGAGCGCGGCCTCCGGGACCGGAATCGTGAAGCGTCAGAGTCCCAGGAGCGCTGAGCAGCTCGCGCTCTGCGCCGGAGAGGGTGACCCCCCGCAGAGATCGGCTAAAGCCGGTGGCGGTAGCGGTAAACCAGATTTCATCCGATGATCCCCAGGCCAAACCTACAGCGCTGGCGAAACGTTGCGTGAGGTCGGATTTCTTGCCATTTAATGTGACTATGCTGACCGTGCCACCATCGTCTCCGAGCAGAGAGTGATCGATAAACGCAATCAGGTCCCCCTTCGTCGAAAATCGCGGATTGCTTATCCAACCGGCGGTTTCATACAGGACCTTGCCGACCGGGTACTCAAGCCGGGATTTTCCTCCCACGTCGTGTACCACGGCAAGAGAGCTACCATCCGGCGCCCAATCAGCATCCTCGACGTCATCCAACAGATCGCGGGGCGCGTCGGCTCCGATAGAAAGCTGGGCCAGGGTTCCAACGTAAGTGAAAGCATTATCGGCGACTCGAAAGTTGCGCAGGATTGCCATCTGGCCGGATGAAACCGAGACGATCTTGGTCTTAGCCAGCCCCAGATCACGCGATTCGGTCGAATTTGGTGAACTGATAAAGACGGCCTGCGGATTGCCTTCCCAGGCCGCGCTGTAAATTGCCGAGCGCGGATCGGGTGCGAAGCGGGCAGAAGTCAGGGCTCCACGCCGGAAAGTAAGTTCCCGGAAAGTCGGAATGGAGCGCAAGGTCCCACGCCGACCCAGAAAATATCCTGCGGCGCCCATAATGGCGAGGGCGATAAGCGCGGCTGCCATGATCGCGAGCTTCCGGCTTTTTCGAGCTGGTTCTGGGAGTTTGACTCTCGAGCTGCTCTCAGGGATAGCCCTTATCGGGGCGTCCTCAACTACTGCGAGCTGACGGGAAGACGAGGACTGGCGATCACGATTCAGGCGCTTCAAATCGGCGCGCATGTCG
>QHZY01000272.1 GCA_003224855.1 Acidobacteriota bacterium
AACGGGAGCGCTTGGCGTTGGAGGTTCTGGATGAAGTGTTCGGTCTGGGGCCGCTGGAGCCGCTCTTACAGGATCCCAGTATCAACGATATTCTGGTGAACGGGCACAAACTGGTCTATGTAGAGCGAGCGGGGATTCTGGAAGAAACCAATATCCGATTCAAAGATGATGCGCACTTGATGCATATCATTGAGAAAGTCGTTTCGGCTGTCGGACGCCGCGTGGACGAGTCCTCGCCCATGGTAGACGCGAGATTGGAGGATGGATCGCGTATCAATGCCATTATTCCTCCTCTGGCGGTTGATGGACCGCATCTTTCCATCAGGCGCTTTGGCCACATTCCAATTGCGGAACAGGATTTATTGGCCAATCAGACCATAACGCCCCCCATTCTTGAGCTGCTTAAAGGTGCGGTTAGAGCCCGTTTGAACATTGTTATTTCGGGTGGTACTGGCGCTGGAAAAACCACTCTGCTGAATGTGCTGTCCGGGTTCATTTCCGAGAGGGAGAGGATCGTCACCATTGAAGATTCCGCCGAATTACAACTAAAACAGCGGCATGTGGTCAGGCTCGAGTGCCGGCCTGCGAACATCGAGGGCAGCGGTGCAGTTAAGCAGCGGCAGCTCCTGATCAACAGCCTTCGCATGCGACCAGACCGCATCGTGGTCGGCGAAGTTCGCGGCGAAGAAGCGCTGGATATGCTTCAGGCTATGAACACGGGCCATGATGGATCGCTCACAACCATTCACGCCAACAGCCCTCGTGACGCGGTCGCTCGTATGGAGACCATGGCGATGATGGCCAATTTGAACCTGCCGGAAAAAGCTGTTCGCCGCCAGATCGCATCTGCTATCACGATTGTTATCCAAGTCTCCCGCTTCAACGATGGAACGAGGCGGGTAACACATCTGACCGAAATCACGGGTATGGAAGAAGATGTGGTCAGCATGCAGGACATTTTCGTTTTTGAAAGACAGGGTATCTCACCCGATGGCCGGGTTCTGGGAACGTTCACGGCTACCGGAATTCGGCCTAAATTCGCCGATAAATTGAAAGCATCGGGCATCACGGTTCCGGCTTCCTTTTTTGAGCATTCACTGAGCATCTAAGAAAACTTATGTCGGCTATCCTGTTGTTTCTTCTCGTACTGTTGCTGAGCTTTGGGGTGTTGTTCTATTTTCTCCGGCCGACCTCGACCGAAGCTGCGGTCGAGCAACAGCTGGCGGGAATAGACGCGGACCGGAGCGGAGATGGCGAAGGTTCGATCGTCCGCCGACAAACGTTCAGTTCCAACCTCATGCTGCATGGTCTGCTGAGGGACTTCCCTGGAAGTTCTTCCGTGCAGCGTTTGATCCAACAAGCAGGTCAGAAATGGCAGGTCGGCAGCTTGTTTCTGGGCTCGTTTCTCGCGCTACTGGTCGGTACCTGGTTCGCCTCACTATTCGCTCCAAATTTGCTTCTTAGTGCTCTGGCTGGTTTGGTGCTGGCCCTCTCCCCATTCATCTACCTTTACAGTGTTCGCGCGCTAAGGTTCAAAAAATTCGGAGATTTGCTTCCAGAGGCAGTTGATCTTATGTCCCGAGGATTGCGGGCGGGCCATGCGACCACAGCAGTATTAGAGATGGTGGGGTTGCTCAGATTCTCGATAAGACTGCAGCCGTGATGCGCGAACGCGCGCGCTTACGCGGACAGCTGAGAATTTATACCGCACAAGGTCGAATCACCGGACGGATATTGTGCATTATGCCTTTCGTCATGTTCGGACTGCTCACCATCGTAAATCGAAAGTACGAGAGCATTTTGTTCACTGATCCAACCGGCTTGCATATGCTCTACTTCGGCATCATTATGATGATTATTGGGGTCCTGGCTATTCGAAAGATCATCAGTGTGAAGGTCTAGTCATGTTGCTACCGCTTATTCTCGGCTTCGCTTTGTTTTTGGGACTGCTTTTGCTCTTTCTGCTGATGCTGCCGGTCTCTTCCACAGAGAGCGCGCTTTTAGAAGAGGTTGCGAGAGGCGGCCACCGCGCAGAAGGGTCGAACACCCCTTCATTTATCAACATTGAACTGGTGGCGAAGCCCTTTGTTTTTCTTCGTCGTCTGGTATCGGCTGAACCGAGTCCGGAGTTAGTTCGCAGGTTGATGCTGGCGGGCTATCGCAAGCCGGCACATGCGGACATCTTTTTGGGTGCCAGGTTTGCGGTGCCGGCTTTATTGGCGCTGGCTGTCGCTCTCTTTCTTGAACAGAATCTTGTCTTATGGCTGGCTCTGGCGATCATACTGGGATACTTTGTACCCGATTTTTGGCTTTCGCACGCGATTGAGAAAAGGCGGCAGCAGATAAAGCTAAGTCTTCCAGATGGCCTTGACATGCTGGCAGTCTGC
>QHZY01000045.1 GCA_003224855.1 Acidobacteriota bacterium
CAGTGTTCGATGCATGGGACATTTGCGGTTGCTGAGAATCCATTTTTTGCGAGTCATACTTCGGCGCGTCCGATGACTGCGCGAAAGTCAAGCTCGAAAGATACAGAACAAAGACCGAGACAATGCCAACCGATCTCATATTTTTTTCTCCTTAATTTGTTTTCCGGGCGAGATGAACGCGTGGGCACGACCATCTCTGCATACTGTTATACTTAACTACAACACTACATAAATGCAAGAGGTATCTATAGCAAGGGGGCTCGATCGGCTCCAAGTCACTGAGCTATAAGGAAATAAAGTTTCGGTTGAGAAGAGGATCCATGAGAAAGGCAGGCCGTGCCAGTTGGTCCATCAGCAACCAGGTGTTGCGGCACAACATTCGTTGCAACGAATATCGTTATCACACATCTAATGAATTGCAAGCCAGAAAGGAAGAAATTATGAGCACCCTGGCGATACCGAAGACTGCAGTCAGCACCTGGAACCTGGATCCAGTCCACTCCGCGGCCGAGTTCAAGGTCAAGCACATGATGATCTCCAACGTGAAGGGCCAATTCTCCAAGGTCAGCGGAGTATTGAAGTATGACGAATCTGATTTGACGAGATCAAGCATCGAGGCATCGATTGATGTAACTTCGATCGAAACTCGCGACGGCCAGCGCGATGGACATCTGAAGAGCGAGGATTTTTTCCATGCCGAGAAATTTCCGACGCTTTCGTTCAAGTCCACCAGCGTTAAGGTGCTGGGCGATGGAGAACTGGCGGTGGAAGGCGACCTCACCATTCGCGGGGTTACCCGCAAGGTGGTGTTTGCCGTGGAAGGGCCAACGCCCGCGGCAAAAGACCCGTGGGGCAATTTGCGAATTGCAGTCTCGGCTTCGACCAAGATCAACCGCAAGGACTTCGGCCTGACCTGGAATGCGGCGCTCGAGACGGGCGGCATCCTGGTAGGAGACGAAGTCACCATCACGCTTGATGTAGAGTTCGTGAAAGCCTGACAGATTCTCAAGGAAAGGATTTTTATGTCACTCAGGCCAGTTAAACAGATTATTCAACCGAAGCCGACCATGGAAGGCGCGGGTGTGAAATTGCAACGCGCTTTCGGCTTCGGCAAGACCAAAGAGTTCGATCCGTTCTTGTTGCTGGACGATTTCCGCAACGATAATCCCAGCGATTACATCGCTGGATTTCCGTGGCATCCGCATCGCGGGATCGAGACCATTACGTATGTGCTCGCCGGGTCAGTTGAGCACGGCGACAGCCTCGGCAACAAGGGAAAGATGACCGCGGGCGATGTGCAATGGATGACGGCGGGCAGCGGCATTCTGCACCAGGAGATGCCGAAAGGAGACAATAAAGGCCGGATGCACGGCTTTCAGTTATGGGCGAACCTGCCCTCGGCGCTGAAGATGACCGACCCGCGTTATCAGGACATTCCGTCGAGCGCGATCCCGGAGATCACCGATGACGACGGCACCAGTGTCCGCGTCATTTGCGGCGAGTTCTGGGGAAAGAGGGGACCCGTAGAAGGAGTTGCGGCAGACCCGAATTACCTTGATATCTCGGTTGCGCCGGGCCAGCGGAAGCGGCTCAAGGTGGAAACCACACGCAACGCCTTTGCCTACGTATTCGCTGGTTCAGGAAGTTTTCGTGACGCATCGGACCCGCGAGCAGTGCTCACCGAGCAGGCTGCAGATCCGAACGCTCCGGCGAAGTACGACGTGAGCAATCATTCGCTGGTATTGTTCGACCGGGGAGATGAGATCACGGTGCAAGCGGGAAATGAGGGTATCCGGTTCCTGCTGGTGTCGGGTAAACCGATTGAGGAGCCGGTGGCCTGGTATGGCCCAATCGTGATGAACACAAACGAGCAGCTGCGCCAGGCGATGGCAGAGCTGCAAACCGGAGACTTTATTAAACATAAGTAAAAGCTTGGCCCCTTGCGAACGTCAGGCTACTCCTCACTGGTGGTAGCCTGATTTCGTGGCCAAGGAACCAGCCAGCCAAGTCCTTTCCATTGATGGGCACGAAGTCCGTGTCTCTAATCCTGACAAGCTGTATTTCTCGCAAGCCAAAATCACCAAGCTCGATCTGGTTCGATACTATCTTTCCGTCGCTCCTGGCGCCCTGGCCGGGATTCGAGATCGTCCGATTGTTTTGAAGCGGTTTGTCAGTGGCGCTGAGGGCGAGGCGTTCTATCAGAAGCGCGCGCCGGAGCAGCGTCCCGGCTGGTTGCGAACGGTTACGTTGTCCTTCCCTTCCGGCCGAACAGCGGAAGAAATCGTTGTCGACGACGCGGCGGGACTCGCCTGGATTGTCAATCTCGGATGCATCGAGCTGCATCCGCATCCAGTGCGGTCCGCAGATATTGATCATCCCGACGAGTTAAGAATCGATCTCGACCCGATTCCGGGAGTGAGCTGGGACGACGTGCGGCAGGTAGCTATGGAAGTGAAGGCGCTTCTCGAGGAACTTGGCCTGCGCGGCTGGCCCAAGACCAGCGGTTCACGCGGGATGCACGTGAACGTACGCATCCAGCCGCGCTGGACGTTTACCGAAGTCCGACGCGCCGCGGTGGCATTGTCGCGTGCAGTCGAGCGGCGCGTGCCTGCTCTCGCCAGTTCGAAATGGTGGAAAGAGGAACGGCACGGAGTATTTCTCGATTACAACCAGAACGCGAAAGATCGCACCACATGCTCTGCTTATTCCGTTCGTCCGCTTCCAGACGCACGCGTTTCCGCGCCGCTTCAGTGGAGCGAAGTTCCGGATTGCAATGCTGCAGACTTCACCATGTTCACGGTTCCGGAGCGGTTCGCGAAAGCTGGTGACCCGCACGCGGAGATGGATTCCCATCCGGGATCGCTCGAGAAACTACTGGAACTGGCTGACAAAGACGAAGCTGCCGGTCTCGGAGATGCTCCCTGGCCTCCGCACTTTCGCAGGATGGAGAAGGAAGCGCCTCGGGTAGCGCCGTCGCGAGCGAAATCGGCTGCAAAAAAGCCTCGCGTGAAAATGCCGCTCATTGTGGTAGCGAATTCGCCCGACAAGGCAGCTGCTTTGGCAGGATTCGAGAGATGGAAAGCCAAGCACGCTCAAGTTTCCGATCTTCTGTCGATCGATGACGTACTGGTGGACTCGATGCGCGGCAGATCATCGACCTGGACACGCATTCGGGTGAATCTGCGGCACGTGCCTGAAGAGCTTCGACCGCCGCAGGAGACTCCCGATCCTGACGACGATCCGACGCGCGAATGGCGGGAGTGGAGCAGGAAAAAGCCGAAGAAGAAGGAATGAGTCAGCGGCCGTGAGGGAAGATTGCCGCGAGTTCCTGGGGCGGCACGACTTCCAGTTGCGCATACGTGCAATCGGCGGGCTTCTTGTCCGGCCGCCATCTGCGGAAATGCGACATATGACGGAAGCGGTCGCCTTGCATGTGCTCGTAGGCAACTTCGACGACGAGTTCAGGACGTAACGGTTCCCACGACAAATCTTTACCCTGGCTCCATCGGCTTTGGCCGCCGGGCATGCGCTGAACGCCGGCAGCGGCTGCGGCATCTGCTTCCGCCCAGGACTTCCAGGGATGGTCGGCAAGCGCATTCTTTCGATACGGCTCGAGAAATTCGGCCAGTTCCGCGCGCTTCTTGGCGCTGAAGCTGGCGCACACCCCGACGTGCTGCAAGGCACCGGCATCATCATACAAGCCCAGAAGAAGCGAGCCGACCAGGGTCCGATCGCCCTTCTTGTACCATCGGAAGCCTGCGACCACGCAATCGCAGTCGCGTTCATGTTTAACCTTCAGCATTACGCGCTTATTTGGTTCGTATGTTCCCGAAGGGTCCTTGGCGATTACGCCGTCGAGACCCGCTCCTTCGAATCGACTAAACCAATCAGCAGCAACAGCGCGGTCTCGCGTAGCCGGCGTTAGATGTAGGGGAGGAGGAGCGGACGCAAGAATACTTTCCAGTTCTTTTCGACGCGTTTGAAAGGGCTGTGAGCACAAGTCACGATTGTCAAGCGATAACAGATCGAAGAACACGAACGATGCCGGAATCTGAGCCGACAAAAGTTTCACTCGCGATGCTGCCGGATGCAGGCGTAGCTGCAGCGAGTCGAAATCGAGCTCGTCGTCTTTGACAATGACAATTTCTCCGTCCAGCACACAGCGCTGAGGCAAGTTCGACAACAGAGGCGGGTGTAACTCGGGGAAGTAGCGGTCGAGAGGCTTTTCGTCTCGGCTCTGGATCAGGATTTCGTCGCCATCGCGAAACACCAGGGCTCGGAAACCATCCCACTTGGGTTCGAAAACCCACTCTCCTTCGGCTGGCAATTCGCTTACACGCTTGGCAAGCATCGGCAGGACGGGCGGGTTCACGGGCAGGTCCATACCTTCATGGTAATACCGCGAGGGGGCTGAAACAGAGCTGCCAGGCTTTTCTCATTCGCCTGAATTCACAATCCTCTGACCAGCCTCTCCTGCCATTTTTAAAGGCTTACAATTGGCAGGAAGCATGCGGTTTTAGCTTCAGAGATCAAGGAGTAAGTCATGGGCGGCATCTTGGAAATGGAAGAGCAAGCTACATCACTCAGCGCATATGGAAAAGCGCGGTCGACGGTTAAAGGATCGCCGCTCGGCCCAGACGAACTGAGAAAAATAGATGCCTACTGGCGCGCATGCAAGTACCTTGCGCTCGGGATGATCTATTTGCAGTCAAACCCACTTTTAAGGGAGCCGCTTAGGCCTGAGCACATCAAGAACCGGCTGCTCGGGCATTGGGGATCCAGTCCGGGCTTGGCCTTTATTTACATTCATCTCAACCGGCTCATCAAAAAATTTGATCTCGACATGATTTTCCTGGCAGGACCAGGGCACGGCGCACCGGGTGTACTGGGGCCGACATACCTCGAAGGAACTTACTCGGAGGTCTATCCGGAGAAGAGTGAAGATGAGCGCGGCTTGCGTGATTTCTTCAAACAATTTTCCTTCCCCGGCGGCGTCGGAAGCCACTGCACGCCGGAAACTCCCGGCTCCATCCATGAGGGCGGGGAACTTGGATACGTGCTTTCCCACGCTTGTGGAGCGGCCTTCGACAATCCTGACCTGATTGTGGGGGCGGTGGTCGGCGACGGCGAATCGGAGACCGGACCGCTCGCCACTTCCTGGCACATCAACAAGTTTCTGAACCCTATCCGCGACGGAGCAGTGCTCCCCATCCTGCATTTGAACGGATACAAAATCAACAATCCCACCCTGCTGGCACGCATCGAGCATGAGGAACTGGAAAGTCTGATGCGCGGTTATGGCTGGACCCCATACTTTGTCGAAGGCTCGGACCCGGAAAGCATGCACCAGGCGATGGGGGCGACCGTCGAGCAGTGCGTTCTGGAAATCCGCGCGCATCAAAATGAATGCCGCAGCAGTGGAGTTGCGAAGCGGGCTCGCTGGCCAATGATCGTGTTGCGGTCGCCCAAGGGGTGGGGTGCGCCTCGCAAACTCGGCGGGCATTATCTCGAAGGTTTTTGGCGTGCGCATCAAGTGCCTTTGACTGAGGTAAAGAAGGATCCCGAGCAGCTTCGCATCCTGGAGCACTGGATGCGCGAACAGAAGCCAGAAGAATTGTTTGACCAGAATGGCAAGCTGATCGCTGAACTGAAAGCGCTTGCACCTGTCGGCAAGCGGCGCATGAGCGCTAACCCGCATGCCAATGGCGGAGTCGTAAGAAGAGCGCTGCGCCTTCCAGAATTCAGCGATTACGCAGTCGAGGTTCAGACCCCGGGAGCTGTGGAAGTGGAGAATGTTCCGCCGCTGGGAAAATTCCTTCGCGACATTCTGAAGCTGAACCCAAGAGATTTTCGGGTCTTCGGGCCTGACGAGACTACCTCCAACAAGCTGCAGGCGGTTTACGAAGCGTCGAAGAAAATTTGGCTCGAAGAGTACTTCCCGGAAGATCAGGATGGCGGCGAACTGGCAACCGATGGCCGTGTAGTCGAGATGCTGAGCGAGCACACCATGGAAGGCATGCTCGAAGGCTATCTGCTCACCGGGCGAAACGGCTTCTTTTCCTCATATGAAGCCTTTGTTCACATCATTGATTCCATGTTCAATCAGCACGCCAAATGGCTTTCAATCTGCAATCACCTGTCATGGCGACAGAAGATCTCTTCACTCAACCTGCTCATTACGTCGACGGTTTGGCGGCAAGACCATAACGGCTTCACTCACCAGGACCCCGGCTTTATTGACGTAGTGCTCAATAAAAGTGCAGAAGTCACGCGCATTTACCTGCCCCCAGATGCCAACTGCCTGCTCTCAGTGGCGGACCACTGCCTGCGAAGTGAGAATTACGTAAACGTAATTGTTTCGGACAAGCAGTTGCACCTGCAGTATCTGGACATGGACGCAGCTGTGGTGCACTGCACCAAGGGCATTGGTATCTGGGACTGGGCCAGCAATGACCAGGGCGTGGAGCCCGACGTGGTAATGGCGTGCGCAGGTGATATTCCGACCCAGGAAGCTCTGGCCGCCACCGCACTCCTGCGCCAGGAGTTTCCGGATATCAGGATTCGCTTCATCAACGTAGTGGACCTGTTCAAACTTGAACCCCGAAAGAACCATCCGCACGGATTGACAGATGCTGATTATGATTCACTGTTCACAACCGACCGGCCGATCATATTCAACTTCCACGGATATCCTTACCTGATTCATCGCCTGGCGTACTCGCGCACCAACCAGCGCCTGCACGTGCGCGGCTACAAGGAGAAGGGGAACATCAACACTCCCATGGAACTGGCGATGAACAATGAGATCGATCGCTTCAGCCTGGCCATTGACGCGATCGATCGAATCGAGCGGTTCCAGAAGATCGGCGCTCACGCCAAAGAGAAGTTCCGCAACAAGCAGATCGAGTGCCGGGCTTACGCCTACAAGAATGGCATTGACAGTCCGGACGTCACCGCCTGGCGCTGGCCGTACCCCACGACTGAGAAAATCTGACGAAGCACGAAAGGATTGCTGGACAAACCAGCCGCTCCACCTCTCATCCAACTGGCCTAAGGAGCAAGCAGCCCATGGCAAAGTGCGAAGTATGCGGGAACGATTACGACAAAAGCTTCAGTATCACTAAAAATGGCGAGCAGCACGTATTTGACAGTTTTGAGTGTGCGATTCACGCCTTAGCCCCCAAATGCGCGCACTGCGGGTGCAGCGTGATCGGGCACGGCGTAGAGGCTGCCGGCACAGTCTATTGCTGCGCGAATTGCGCTCGGCAGAGTGGCGTTACGGAAGTTGCCGATCGCGCAGCTTAAACTTTAACCGAGGGAAGCCACCGGGCACAGTGGCTTTCCCTTTTACTTAAGCAGTTGCTTCCCAGTAATAACCTTCTTCGCCATGTTGTGAGAGGTCGAGCCCCAGCACTTCGTGCTCTTCGGTGACCCGCAAGCCCACCACCAGATCGACGATCTTCAATGTAGCTAACGTGCCCACGATAGCTACCGCCCACGCTATGGAAATGCCCACCAGCTGATTCACTAGTTGATGGCCATTGCCTTCCAGCAGTCCGGAAGGCAGAACCTGACCATGCGGAGATTTGAAGATGGGATTGATCGCGCTGCTGGCAAACACACCGGTAAGCAGCGCCCCCAGAGTTCCGCCTGCGCCGTGTACTCCAAAAGCGTCGAGCGAGTCGTCATAACCGAGGCGCGTCTTTACGACCGTCACCATGTAATAGCAAAAGGCGCCAGTGATCAGCCCAATGATCATGCCGGCTTGCGGTCCGACAAAGCCTGCCGCCGGCGTTACTGCAACCAGCCCAGCGACTGCACCTGAGATCGCTCCCAGGGCAGAGGGCTTACCATTGCGCACCCATTCGGCTCCGGTCCAACCGACAACCGCAGCCGCAGCCGCCAGATGGGTTGCGATGAACGCGCTAGTGGCCAGAGTGCCGGAAGCAAGAGCGCTGCCGGCGTTGAACCCGAACCAGCCCACCCAGAGCATGCAGGCTCCCACCGAGCTCAGAACCATGCTGTGCGGCGTCATTGTGGTGTTCGGATATCCCAGACGCCGCCCCAGGTACAGCGCGCAAACCAGCGCCGATACGCCGGAGGTAATATGAACAACTGTACCGCCAGCGAAGTCGAGGGTAGGGAATCGCCCGCCCAGTGCGGCATTCAGAAATCCGCCCTTGCCCCACACCATGTGCGCCATTGGGTCATAGACCAGGATCGACCACAGCACCATGAACAACAGCATGGCGCTGAACTTCATTCTTTCGGCGAATGCGCCGGTGATAAGCGCCGGAGTGATTATGGCGAACATCAGCTGAAAAATCATGAAAGTCTGTTGCGGAATGGTGGCCGCGTAGTCGGCATCGGGCTGCAGGCCGACGCCCCGCAGCAGCACATAATGCAGTCCGCCGATGGCTCCATTTCCCGGCGAGAACGCCAGGCTGTAGCCGCAGATCACCCACAGCACGGTAATCAGGGCCATCATCGCGAAACTCTGCATCATGGTGGCCAGAACATTTTTCTTGCGCACCAGGCCACCGTAGAACAGAGCAAGCCCGGGACCGGTCATCATCAGCACCAGCGCAGTACTGGTGAGCATCCACCCGTTGTCAGCGGAGCTGCGGGCATCCGCAACCTGCTGTTCGAGCTTCGCCAGGCGGCTGGCATCCTGGAAGCTTTGGGCGTGAACCATGACAGAACAAGCGATTGCGCAGAGCAGGCAGCAGAGCAGCAGCAATGTTTTTCGCATGGTGGCTCGCATCAGTAAATTTAGGATCAGCAACACACGCCAATGTACGTTCCCCGGCACGCGCGCGGAAATTCAAATTCTTTATCCGAAGCATCAGGAATTGTTATCGTGGGTTCGCATGCAGATCAGGCGAACAGGATTGGCGCGAGCGCTTTCCAAGCTTGGTTACTGTTCCAGGTCTGCAGCGGTCCAAACAATCTCAGCGGGAAACGTAACCGTGAACGGGCGCATCGTTCGAGATCCGGAAAAAGCAGTGCGAATCGGACGGGACCGCATCGAGATCGACGGCCAGATGCTGGGTGCGGCGCCCAAAGTGTTCTTCATGTTGAACAAGCCGCGCGGCGTGGTGACAACTGCTTCGGATGAAAAACAGCGCAAAACAGTTTATGAGCTGCTGGCCAATGACGTTCCGTGGCTTGCGCCTGTCGGCAGGCTGGATATAGCAAGTGAAGGTTTGTTGCTGCTGACCAACGATTCAGAATGGGCGGCACGAATTACCGATCCGGCCAGCCACATTGAGAAGGTCTATCACCTTCAGGTGCGCGGATTGGTGACCTCGCAGATGACGGATGCAATGCTCAAAGGAGTTCGCAGCGAAAGTGAAATTCTACGAGCTAAACGGGTGAGCATCGTGCGACAAGGAGAACGCAACACGTGGTTGGAAGTTGCTCTCGATGAAGGCAAAAACCGGCAGATCCGCAGAATGATGAAAGAGTTTGAGCTGGAAGTGTTACGACTGATCAGAATCAGCATCGGCCCGTTGACGCTGGGAGATTTGGCCAAAGGCTCTTCCCGCGCACTGACAGGAGCAGAAAAAGCTGCGCTGGACCGCGCATTCGTAGTGTGAAATTCCGATCAATCGCGGGCTAGAGGGAAGCCCTTCTGCCTCCAGCCACGAATACCGCCGTCCATCGAGAGAACATTTCTGTAGCCCATTTTTTGCAGGTTGTCGGCCGCCAGCGCGGACCGGAAACCGCCCCCGCAGTAGAGAACCACAGGGGTCGCAGGATCGGGCACTCGGCTTTCGATATCGCGCTCGATTACACCCTTGCTGAGATGAATCGCTCCGGGCAGATGGTCCTTGGCGAATTCGCTTTCCTCGCGAACATCGATCAGAACGAACTTCTGGCCACGATCCATTCTTGCTTTGACTTCGTCCACGTTTGTTTCGCGAACGCGCTTCTTGGCATCGTCCACAATGTTGAGAAATCCTGGGGCATGTTGAGGGGGCATGGTTTGCTCCGTCCCAAGGAACAGGTGCGTTCAGGGTTTGATAACAGCAAACCCCTCATTTTCGCTTTATTCTAAACGTAAATTCAGAGTGGGCAAGCCATGGGAACGGAAAGGGCGGTCACCGACGCCTGGCTGTTTTTTGAAAGTAAGTGGCAGTGCGTAGCCCGCCACTTCAGCCTTAAGCCGAATAACTAAGTACCCGCAGCCAGTGACCAGAGTTGGGGCGCTCGCTTGTGAATGCGCATCAGCCTTCCCTGGTTCAGTTCAAGAATGACATCGCAATTCTTCAATGTTTCCACCCGGTGCGCGATCATAAACGTAGTGCGGTTCTCCATCAGGTGCTCGGTTGCATTCATGATGGCAGCTTCCGTGTGAACGTCGACCGAACTGGTGGGCTCGTCCAGAATAAGAATCGGGCTGTCGCGCAGAAAGGCGCGGGCCAGTGAAATACGCTGGCGTTCGCCGCCCGAGAGTCGGGTACCCCGCTCGCCCGCCGAAGTTTCGTAACCTTGCGGCAGCGCCGAGATGAAGTCATGGGCGCTGGCGGCCTGGGCAGAGGCTGTGATTTCTGCATCGGAGGCGTCGCGCTTACCGTAGGCGATGTTTTCCGCAATGCTGGCCGCGAACAGCACCGGCTCCTGCAGGACGACCGCGAACTGGCGGCGCAGGTCGGCAATGCGATATTCACGCAAGTCCACTCCATCCAGTAAAACCTGGCCTTCCGACGGATCGTAAAATCGCATCAGCAGATTCAGCAGGGTCGTTTTGCCGGCACCGGTCGTTCCTACTATGCCGACGCGCGAACCCGGCGTGATTCGAAATGACAGGCCGTTGAGACCCGACCGTGCACCTTCGTACTGAAAGCTGACATCCTGGAATACAAATTCTCCTTTGGCCCGTACCAGCGGGATGGCTTTCGGGCTCTCGCTGATTTCCGGTTTTTGATCAAGAATCACGAATGCCCGCTCCAGGCTGGAGAACCATGCCTGCAGCTCAATTGTCTTGGTACTCAGTAACTGCAGCGGTTGATAGATCTGTGCGACATATGCCATCACCACCAGCAATGACCCAACCGTCAGCGTGCCCGCCCGTACATGCTGGATACCGATATATAAGGTGGCCGCTGTGCCACCCGCGATGGTCAGCCCGGTCAGCACGTTAAAAAATGCCTGCCGCACAGCAAGATGCAGCTGACCGGAAATCCGATCATGCGAGCGCCGGATAAAACGCTCATGCTCACGTGTTTCCTGCCCGAAGGCCTTGATTACACGGATTGACCCGAGCACTTCCTGAATCACCGACATAGCCGAGCTATCCAATGCACGCACTTCTAAAGACCGGCGCCGGACCAGGCGGCTGCAGACGGCCGACAGCAGAAGCAGGATCGGCGCAATCGCGATTGACACGCCAGCTAGTGATCGGTCGATTCGTCCGGTCACGTAAATCATCCCAGTCAGCGTGGTGATGGCGGTGAGCAGCGGGATCAAGCCCTGAACTACCACGTACTGAATGGCGGGCGCATCGTGCTGAATGCGATAGACGCAATCCGATGCGCCGTAACGATCATGAAACATCAGCGGAAGACGCTGAACATGGTTGAGTAGTTGCGCGCGGAAGTCCCACGCCAGTTTTTCGCCGGTGTAGGTTTGTAGCCACCAGCTTGCCAGTGCCTGAAGGTTTACCAGGACTGCAATGCTAAGGAGCAGAAATAGAGCCAAGCCGAGCAGGCCCAGCCGCCCTCCTGCATTCGAAAGCAAGTGCAATCCTGCAGGCAGGGATTGATGTCCAAGAACGCTATCGACGGCAATCTTCAACGGCAGTGGATAAAGCAGGGTGAGCGGAAGCGAAAGTATGCTCAGGAAAAAAATCCCTGTCAGCTGTGGCCAGCATGCCCGTGACTGCGCCAGCACCCGCCACAACAGCAACCCAGATTTTCGCGAAGAAGATTGCACCGGAACGAAACCAAACTAATTTCGCTCACGATACGAGGAGTACTTACATTAAGCAACGGGATTTTCGAAGCCCGCATTACCATCGGTGTCGGGCCCTGGTTCGGGGTCGCCGGCGGCGCTGGAAGGTTCCTCTTGCGATGCAGATGCGCTGCCAGCGGGAACCGAGCTCAGGAACTTTTGCAGGTCAGCTTCGAGTTTGCCGCGTTGTTGCTCGTCAAGCTCGGTGAACTCAAAAGGCTGCAGGCAGCCCTTGGTGGCCCACATCGGAAATAGCATTACGGCTTTGCATCGCACTGTGCAATCGCCAACGTGAAACATCACCTCAGCTTTGATCCCTTCATCCAGCGGCTTTTCGAAACCGAGCAATCCTCCGGTGAATGAAAGCTGATGGACGCGGGAACGGATGTGTCGCCCATTCTCAAGTTTAACTAGCGCCAGCACCGTTCCGGCGAGTCTCACTCTGGGCGCACGACGAGCATCAGGTGTGGGTGTCATCCGTCTGGTTATCTTTACATCAATGGGAGTACGGGGTGGAGATTACGAAAGAAACGCTCTCGGTGACCCTCGGCCGGGCAAAAACCAGCGCTACCAAACCGGAACACCGCGGCATTAGTAAGCATTAATCGTTACCCCGGTCACTTTACCCTTATCCAGCATCAGCCGTACCCTCATCGCATGCCATTCAATGCACTGGTGATGTGCAAGGAGCAGGCTTGCCTTCCGATTCTGGAAGCGGCTCTGGAGCACCTGGAGATCACATTCCAGACCTGCACTTCGTCATCAGAAGCAGTGGAGTACATGTCTAAAGGACATTACTCTGCGCTGGTCATCGATTTCGATTTGTCCGGGGCTTTATCGGTGGCGCGCATGGCACGTCTCCGGCCCGCCCAGCGCCGTCCGGTGGTGTTTGCCATGATTGGGGCCCTGACCGCGATTTCGTCTACCTTTCAGGCGGGCGCAAACTTTGTTTTATATAAGCCGCTCATCTTTGATCAGATCGTGCGTTCACTGCGCGCTGGACGCGGCTTTATGCGGCCGGATCGTCGTCACTCCCAGAGGCAGGCGCTGGAAACTCTGGTTTACCTTCAATTCGGCGTCGCGGCAATGCCCGCGGTTGTCACCGATCTGAACGAAACCGGGTTGGCGCTGCAGGCGCCCGAGCCACTGCCACACCTTCACAACATTCCATTACGCTTTGTTTTGCCTGGAACCATGCAAATGATTGAGGGCGCAGGCGAAATGATCTGGGCTGACGATACTGGCAGGGCAGGAATTCTGTTCTCACGGCTGACACCGGCCTCCCGCAAGCAGCTCAAGCTCTGGCTGAATCGCCGCAACCGTAAATCCAAAACTGCGGTGCGGCCGGTTCGAGTTATGAAAACTCGTGCGGCATCCGCCTCCGCGCACTGATTCGACTCCGCATCTGTTTTCCCCCTACACTTAATCTTGCGAATGCCTTCACTTACATTCTTGTCTGCCGCATCGATGGCGGATGCAGTCCGTCGTAAAGAAATCTCCCCGGTCGAACTGGTCAAGGCACATTTAGAGCGGATCGAGGAGCTCAATCCGAAATTGAATGCCTATGTAGAGGTTTGCGGCGAAGCTGCTCTTGACGCGGCGAAACGGGCAGAAGATGTGATTGCGCATGGAAATTCTTTCGGGCCACTCCATGGAGTGCCGGTCAGCATCAAAGGCTCGATCGCTGTAGAAGGCATGTTGTGGGAGACAGGAACCAAATTGCGCCAGGGCATGCGGGCCTCGCAGGATGCGACGTTGGTTGCTCGTATGCGGAAAGCAGGCGCGATCATACTCGGAGTTACAAATACCGCCGAAATGTTGATGGCGTGGGAGACCGACAACATCCTCCATGGACGGACTGATAATCCCTGGGACCTCTCGCGAACCGCAGGTGGTTCAAGCGGAGGTGAAGCTGCCGCAATCGCGGCCGGAATGTCAGCCGGGGGCGTCGGCAGCGACGGTGGCGGGTCCATTCGTGTGCCTGCACATTTCAGCGGGATCTGTGGCCTGAAGCCAACGCCAGGGCGCGTGCCTGCGACGGGACACTATCCCGAATCACTCGGCCCATTCGCGATGATCGGCGTTGTCGGCCCTATGGCGCGCACCGTCGGTGACCTGAAAATGCTGTTCGATACGATGCAGGGCCTCGATTATGGCGACACCTCGGCTGCGCCCGTGCCGGTTCAGTGGGCATCGAGAGATGATTTAAGAAAGCTGCGTATCGGATACTTCGAAGACGACGACCGCACCCCTGTCACTGCTGAGACTCGTGCTGCGGTGCGCATGGCGGCAGATGCTTTAAAAAAGTCTGGGTTCCAGGTCGAACATTTCCGCCCCGAAGGACTCGAGGAAGCACGCCAGCAGTGGTGGAAAGTGTTCGGCACGGTCGGCGGCATGCTGCTTGGTCCCATGACACGGGGACGCGAAAGTGAACTCAGTCCCGCGCTCAAGCAATACCTGCAATGGACCGCGCGCGAGCCGTGCCACAGTGGCGAGTCGTTGCTTGAAACCTGGTTGCAGCGCGACATTCTGCGGCAAAAAATATTCCAGCAGATGAATGAATACCCGGTTTTGCTTTGCCCGGCAGCCGCCATCCCAGCTTTCAAACACGGCGAACGCAGCTGGAGCATCGAAGGTAAAACCGTGGAATATCTTGACGCCTGGAGCTATAGCGAATGGTTCAACCTGCTCGGCACACCCGCAGTGGTCGTTCCAATAATTCGATCGAATGAAGGCTTGATGAAACCCTGATTAATGACGCTAGTGTTTTTATACTATTCAGCTGAATTCTGTGATTACTTAGCCTGTTATCGCGATCTTCTGCTCCCGACGAGCAAGGCTCCGCACCGCTTCAGATGCCTAAGATCTTCTCGCGTTCCTTCGCCTATTCTCGCGTGCTTCCCGCGCTTCTGGGATTTTTGGCGGTCTCCGCGGTCTATCTTTACAGCTTTCCGCAACCGAATGTTTTTTATGCCTTAATCGTTTTACTTCATGCACTTGCCGGTTTAATTGTCACAATACTTATCTTCATCTTCTTCGTGCGGCTGATGCGCGAGGCGACCTGGACCGCGCGCGCGGGATGGCTACTGCTGGCCTGTGGGGCGGGGATTGGGACCGCACTGATCAAGATGGGCACTTCGCGGCCGGAGTGGAACTGGCTCTACGCGCACATCTTGCTGTCACTGGCTGGCGCTGGTTTTCTGCTTTCTGACCGGCTTCGAACGCGGGGATGGCGAGGCGCCGGAGCAGGAACTGCTGTCGCACGCATAGCAGTCGTCTTACTTCTACTCGCTGGGTTGGGATACTCCGCTCATTACATTCGCGAGAATCGCTGGCTGGCGCGCAGCAAGATCCTGAATCCGCAGATGCCCCCGGCCACCATGGATTCTGAAGGCGATGGCCCGAACGGCGCTTTTTTCCCCAGTTCGGCGCAGATTTACGGCAGGAAGAATATCCCCAGCAAGTTCTTTATGGAGTCAGATTCCTGCCAACGCTGCCACCAGGACGTTTTTACCCAGTGGTCCAGTTCGGCCCACCACTTCTCGTCCTTCAACAATCAGTGGTACCGCAAGTCGATCGAGTACATGCAGGACACGATCGGCACAAAACCCCCCAAGTGGTGCGGTGGATGCCACGATCCAGCGGTCCTCTACAGCGGACTGATGGACACCCCGATCAAGCAGATTGTGCATCGCCCCGAGTCGCAGGCCGGCCTGGGCTGCATGATGTGTCACTCGATCGCGGATGTGAAGAGCACTATGGGCCAGGGCGACTTCTATCTTGAATATCCCAGGCTTCACGAGTTAGCGGCGACCAAAAATTCTCTTGCGCGCGAACTGCACGACTTTTTGATCAAGCTGAATCCAGAACCCCACCGCCGGGTGTTTCTGAAACCGTTCATGCGAACACAAACGGCTGAGTTCTGCTCCAGTTGCCATAAGGTTCATCTGGATTTTCCGGTAAATCACTATCGCTGGTTCCGCGGCTTCAACGAATACGACAACTGGCAGGCGAGCGGAGTCTCCGGCCAGGGCGCGCGTTCCTTTTACTATCCAGCGAAACCGCAGCAGTGTGCCGACTGCCATATGCCGCTCACCAAGTCGGCTGATATGGGCAACATCAACGGATTGGTTCACTCACATCGTTTCCCAGCCGCGAACACGGCATTGCCGGTCGCCAATGAAGATCAGGAACAGCTGAAGATCACGGAAGATTTCCTGAAAAATAACAACCTGTCGGTCGATATTTTTGCCCTCTCGCCGGCGCAGGCAGAGTTGAAGCCTTCCGGGCTGAAGCAGTCCGAGCTCTCTACGACATTCGCCGTCGGCGAGGAAGCGGAGACGAAAGTCACGCCCACCGCGCAAGGCGCCGTGGCTCCGGTAACTGCGCCGCTGAATCGCGTGAATGCAGCAGTACGGCGCGGCGACACGGTGCGGGTAGATGTTGTAGTGCGCACGAAAAAGGTCGGCCACTTCTTCCCCGGCGGCACCGTCGATGCTTACGACACCTGGCTGGAACTCAAAGGAACTGACGATAAAGGGCAGACCATTTTCTGGAGCGGCATGGTCGAAGACGATGGCCGCGGTCCGGTGGAAAAAGGCGCACACTTCTATCGCTCATTGCAGGTTGATGCGCACGGAAACCGCATCAATAAACGCAATGCATGGGCCACACGCGCGGTCGTCTATGTCCACCTGATTCCTCCGGGCGCGGCGGATACGGTCCACTATCGTTTACATGTTCCCGAAAATGCCGGGGACAAGATCACGCTGCATGCGCGCCTGCTCTACCGGAAATTTTCCTGGTGGAACACCCAATTCTCATTCGCCGGGCTGCCTGATCCGGCCACGAAGGCGGAAGTCAATGCCGACTTTGACGACCGCAGTTTTGTCTTCAGCGCACCGTTGCAGGGAGTGTCGGCAAAACAAGAAAGAATCCCCGATCTGCCAGCAATCGCGCTCGGGGAAAACGAGGTAAGCCTTCCTGTCCTGGCAAAGACTGCCGCAGTTCCTTCTCCCAAGGTCGACCTTCAAAAAGACGACTGGCAGCGCTGGAATGATTACGGTATCGGCCTGTTTCTGCAGGGCGACTTGAAAGGCGCGCAGGCTGCATTTCAAAGAGTGACCGAAGCTGATCCAGGGAATCCGGATGGCTGGGTGAACATCGGACGGGCTGCCGTGCAGGAAGGCGACATGGATCGCGCGCGCATCGTGCTCGAGAAAGCTCTGTCGGTGAGTCCTGAACTGGCACGCGCTCATTTCTTCTATGCGAAGGTGCTGAGAGCCGACGGGAAGTATGACGAGGCGTCGGACCACCTAAGAAAAGTCGTCGCTCAGTATCCGCGCGACCGTGTGGCGCTCAACGACCTGGGGCGAATACTCTTTCTCAAGCGCAAGTATGCAGAAGCGGTAAAGCAGCTCCAGGCGGTCCTGGAGCTCACCCCGAACCGCGTAGGGACACTACAGAAGTCGAATCAAAACAGGTTAGCGCTGGCCACGTCCAGATGATGCCACTAAATCGAATTCTTTTATCCATGCTCCTGCTGGCCGTTCCTGCATTTGCTCAGCAGATCCAGTTTCGCGACATTACCGCGCAGGCGGGCATTCACTTCACCCATAATAACGGCGCGTTCGGCAAAAAATATCTTCCGGAGACCATGGGGCCGGGCTGTGCTTTCATTGACTACGACAACGACGGCTGGCAAGACGTCCTGATCATCAACGGGCAGAACTGGCCGGGGCATCCCGGCCCTGCAACTACGCCGAAGCTTTATCACAACAATCACAACGGGACTTTCACCGACGTTACTCAGAAGGCTGGTCTGGCCGTGTCTATGTTCGGGTTGGGAGTGGCCGTAGGTGACTACGATAACGACGGCTACGATGACATCTTTATCAGCGCGCTCGGCCAGAGCCGGCTTTTTCACAACAACGGGAATGGCACGTTCACAGACGCAACCAAGCCGGCAGGCCTTTGGGGGCCGAACGAGTTTTCAACCGGCGCAGCCTGGGTGGACTACGATCGCGACGGAAAGTTGGATCTGGTGGTTGCCATCTACGTTCAGTGGTCCATTAACAGCGATCTGTTCTGCACCCTCGACGGCACCAGGAAGTCTTACTGCACTCCAGAGTCTTACAAAGGCTCTTCCGCGCGACTCTGGCACAACCTTGGAGGCAAGTTCGAAGATGCTACCCAGAAAACGAAGTTCTATGAGCCCACTTCGAAGAGCCTGGGCCTGGCTGTGCTCGACTACAACGGCGACGGCTGGCCTGACATTCTTCTGGCGAACGACACGCAGCCAAACAAGCTATACCTGAATAAAGGCGACGGCACTTTCGAAGAACGCGCGATTTCCGCCGGCATAGCCTTCAGCGAAGACGGCGTCGCCCGCGCCGGCATGGGGGTCGATGCGGCTGATTATGACCGGTCCGGCAAGCCCAGCCTGATCATCAGCAACTTTGCCAACCAGATGCTCTCGCTCTATCACAACGAGGGAAACGGACTGTTCGTGGACGAAGCTCCGCGCTCGGAGGTCGGCCGTGCAACGCTC
This sequence comes from Acidobacteriota bacterium, assembly GCA_003224855.1. Taxonomy (GTDB): domain Bacteria; phylum Acidobacteriota; class Terriglobia; order Terriglobales; family Acidobacteriaceae; genus Gp1-AA142. Next base: position 18,506 of record QHZY01000045.1, read on the forward strand.
GTAACCCTTGGCTTTGGCTGCTTCTTTTTCGATTATGACAACGACAGTTGGCTCGACATACTGGTTGCGGACGGCCATATCGAGAACGAGATAGAAAAAGTGCAAAAGCGCGTCAGCTACGCCGAACCTCCACATCTGTTTCGCAATACCGGGGCGGGCAAATTCCAGGAAGTCACATCCAGCATGGGAGCGGCGTTCGCCTCGCCCAAAGTTGCACGCGGAGTTGCTTATGGCGACATAGATAACGACGGCTCGCTGGACGTTCTAATGACTACCAATGGCGGCCGCGTGTTCCTGTTTCACAACGAGGGCGTGAGCAATCACAGCATTCGTGTAAGGCTCAAGGGAGTTAAATCAAACCGCGATGGGATCGGCGCCGTAGTCCGCGTGCGCTCCGCCAAAGACCAGCAATGGCAGATGCTGCATAGCGGATCGAGTTATCTTTCGCAGAGCGAACTGGTTCTGACCTTCGGCCTCGGCTCTTTGCCTAAAGCAGATGGCATAGAAATTCAATGGCCAAGCGGCCAGATTGACAAGCTTTCGAACGTCAATGCGGGCCAGACAATAACCGTTGAGGAAGGGAAAGGAATTGCTGCGTCCACGAATTCTTCTACGTCCGACAAGTCAATGGAAGCCGCGCGCCTCAACAATCTCGGGGCGGCATACATGAACCAGCAGTTGTTCGAGAAGGGCCTCAAGAACTTTCAGGATGCCGCCGCTCTTGATCCGGAGCTGGAAATTGCGAAACTGAACCAGGGCATCGCACAGCTGAATCTCACGCGCATTGATCCTGCGAGGCAGTTGTTGGAAGAAGCTGTTAAACGGCGGCCTGAAGACCCCAATGCCTGGTTCAATCTCGGCCTGCTCTACAAGAACACCGACAACCCGCAAGGCGCGGTTGACGCTTTTGTGCGCGTCACCAGAATCGATCCTGAGGATGCCGATACCTGGTATTTTCTGGGCGCTTCCTACTCGCAGAGCAAGCAATATCCGCAGGCGATTGACGCCTTTCAGCACGCGCTCAAGCTGAATCCGCTGCACGCGTCTGCTGAATTCGGGATTTCGCGCGCCTATCAGCAGTCAGGCGAGGTCGCGACGGCCCGCGAGCACTTGCAGAAATTCCAGCACATCACCCAGGCCAAGCTCGGTACACCCATCGGCCTCGCCTATGGGGATCAGGGCAAATATTCTTTGGTTGAAGAATCTGCCGTGGCGCTGATCAAGCCGCCAGCGCAGATTCCGGTCAAGTTTGTGGATGTGACTGCCAAAGCTGGGTTGAGCACCACGCCTGCGCAAGGTTCCACCAATGATCTTGCATCCGGGCTTGGCCCCGGTGCTTGCTTCCTCGACTACGACGCCGACGGAAAGTTTGACATCTTTCTGCCCGAGAGCGGCGCGCAAGAAGGGCTCGCTCTCTATCACAACCTCGGCAGCAGTAAATTCGAGGACGTCACCAAAAAAGCAGGCCTGGATACAGCTCTTCACGCCATCGGCTGCACTGTGGGGGACTACGACAACGACGGCTACACGGATCTAGCTGTCAGCCTCACTGAACGAATTCTGCTTCTACACAATCAGAAAAATGGAACCTTCAGTGATGTCACGGATGCAGCCGGGATCAAAGTTATCGGTCATCAGGGTGCTCTAGCATTTCTCGGGTTGACCTTTATCGACTATGACCACGATGGTGACCTGGATCTACTCGCTTCTCAATTCCCGGATACGGCAATAAGGCACGGCCGCCCGGCGCCGCCCCGGGCAGATTCTGCTCCAACTCCGCTGTTTTCTAGTTTCGTCTTTCGTAACAACGGGAACAGTACATTTACCGAAGTAGCAGCTTCGCTTGGGCTTCAAGGCAAGAATGAGTTTGCAGGCAGCACCGGGTCAGTGGGTACCGATTACAACAACGATCGGGCAGTCGATATTGTTGCTTCGGATCACAAGCCTTTAATTTACGAAAACCCGCGCGAAGGCGAGTTTATTGGTCGCGAGCTTTGGGCGAGCGAAATTCCCGCGCCTGTGCTGGGCACCGCCGTTCTCGATTTCAACCACGACGGCTGGATGGACCTCGCCTTCACTCATGTCGGTGCGCCCGGCCTCACTCTGTGGCGCAACAACCACGCCAAGACCTTTGAGCGCGTTCCTCTCCCCGCCACCAACTGGGTCCGGGCCTTCGGTATCGCCGCCTTTGATTACGATAACGACGGTTGGGTAGACCTGCTCGCCGCCGGAGAAACCAAGGACGGCAAAGGAGAAGTTCGCCTCTTCCGCAACCTCGGGCCGGACGGCTTCCAGGATGTCACCAGCAATGTCGGTCTCGACAAAATCACTTTCAAAAATCCTCGCGCGATCGCCACCGCTGACTACGATGGCGACGGCGCAACCGATCTTCTGATCACTCAAAATCAAGGTCGCGCGATCCTTATCCGCAATGAAGGCGGGAACAAAAACAATTTCGTGCGCCTGAATTTCAAAGGCTTGGCCGATAACAAGACTGCGATCGGGACCAAAGTCGAAGTGTTTGCCGGAGGCAATCGCCAGAAATTCGAAATCTATGGATCAAACGGATACCTCGGCCAGAACTCAACCGAAATCATCGCCGGGCTGGGGCAGAATAAACAAGCCGACATCGTTCGCATGTTGTGGCCCTCCGGGGTGCTGCAGGATGAAATCGAAATCGCAGCCGGCAAGAGCCAGAGTTTCCTGGAAATGGACCGGCGCGGCAGCTCCTGTCCCACGCTATTTGCCTGGGATGGCGCTCACTACACGCTGGTCGGCGACATGCTCGGCGCGGGTGTGGTCGGACATTGGGTGGGACCAGGGCAGAAGAACATTTCGCGCCCGATTGAGTACATCAAGCTGGTTCGCGACACGCTCAAGCTGCGCAACGGCAAACTCAGCTTCCGATTCATGGAGCCGCTGGAAGAAGCTGTCTACCTTGATCGCGTGAACCTGCTTGCCATCGATCATCCGGCTTCGCTGGAAGTATTCCCGAACGAATATTTCGCCAGCAACCCGCCGTATCCGCCGTTCAAAGTTGTTTTCGCTCGCGACCCGCGCCCGCCCGCAGGGGCATGGGACGAGCACGGTCACAACGTTCTGCCCGATCTGCTCGCGCACCGCTTTGTCGGCGACTTCGAGCTGACCTCATTCAGCGGGTTCGCCAAGCCGCACACACTCGAACTTGATCTGGGCGAGCCCTACCGCGGCGGCCCGCTCTGGCTGTTGATGCACGGTGAAATCGAGGGCACGCGCCGCATCCGCATCATCACTAACCTGCAAGTCTATTGGGACAACATTCTCATCAGCAGGACCAAGCAGAATCAAAACGCCCGCCTTAGGCCACTAGCGCCGGCGCGGGCGGAGCTTCGCTTTCACGGTTTCCCGCTCAAGATCGAAGGTACGCCACCGGGAAACGTGCAGTACGTGTATGAGCAGGCCAGTGCTACTGGCCCATACACGCGCCCGATCGGCGCATACACGCGCTATGGAGACGTGCGCAGCCTGCTCGCCGCAACCGACGACCGCCTTGCCGTCTTTGGCTCCGGCGACGAAGTCGCGCTCGAATTCGATCCGTCCAATCTGCCGAACCTCCCGAAGTAGAAATCACCGAGTCCGGTTCACCATTATTCTTCGTAAATCGTTTTAACGTTGACATCACCGGCACCTGCATAATTCAATAACCGGCACACATGGAATCAACCACCGCTCCCCCGGGGACCCGGCTCCGACGCTCGCTTACACTTTGGGACCTCATTCTCTACGGCATCATCGTGATTCAGCCGGTGGCGCCGATGTCGGTCTTCGGCGTGCTCAGCGATCGCGGCCACGGCCACGTTGTCACCACGCTGCTGATTGCCATGGTGGCCATGCTTTTCACCGCGTTCAGCTACGGCCGCATGGCGCGTGCATATCCCAGCGCAGGATCGGCTTTCACTTACGTCGGGCAGGAGATCAATCCCGCGCTGGGTTACGTAACCGGCTGGAGCATGGTGATGGATTACATGCTCAATCCCATGATCTGCATCATCTGGTGCAGTCAGCAGGCGCATGTGTTCGCTCCGGGTGTTCCCTATACGATCTGGGCCATTGTTTTCGCGGCCATTTTCACTTTCCTGAACATCCAGGGAATCAAGACTTCGGCGCGGGTAAACACCCTGCTTGCCGCCGGCATGGGAGCGGTGGTGGCGGTTTTCTTGGTGGCCGCGGCGCGCTACGTGTTCGGGAATCCCCACCAGGGCGCAGCATTTTTCACGCGCCCGTTTTACGATCCGCAGATGTGGAACCTTAAAGCTGTTCTGGGCGCGACCTCAGTTGCAGTGCTCAGCTATATCGGATTCGACGGAATTTCCACACTTTCGGAGGAAGCGGAAAATCCGCGCCGCAATATCTTGCTGGCTACCGTACTGACCTGTTTCGTGATTGGAATCTTGTCTGCGGTGGAAGTCTATGCCGCGCAGCTCATCTGGCCTGCATCACAGCCGTTTCCTAATATCGATACCGCTTTTACTTATGTCGCAGGGCGAGCCTGGGCGCCGTTGTTTGCGGTGGTCGGATTCACGCTGCTGGTGGCTAACTTCGGCTCCGGCATGGGAGCGCAACTCGGTGCAGCTCGCCTTCTTTATGGGATGGGACGCAGCAAGGCGCTGCCCCAATCCTTCTTCGGAGTTCTTGAACCCAAGCGCCGCGTGCCGCGGAACAACGTGATCTTTGTGGGAGTGATTGCGTTGGCCGGAGCATTCGTTTTGAGCTATGGTCTGGGAGCCGAGATGGCTTCAGCATCTGCTTCTTCCTTTGGAAAAATCTCAGCTGGAAAGCCTGGATCGTGGGCGGAATCTGGATGATCGTGGGCATCGCCTTCGGCGCTATCAAGACCCGCGGCTTCCGCGGCGACCTGGTTGACTTTGAACTTCCCGCGGAAGAAAGCTGACCTGGTCAAATTCAATGGAGGCCGGGCGTCCCCGCTCGCCAGAATCTACTGCACGTTCCACCCGCTCGCCTCAATCGCCGGCCTCGCCGTTCCTAATTCCGCCGCACCATAGATCGCTGTCAATTCCCTGGTCTCGCCCGGCAACAGCGACACGTAGTTGTCCTGCCACAGCACCGGCAAAATTTCTTCGCCTCCCTTGCCCCTGGTCGCTTTCAGGCGCACAAACAGCGCCACGGTTTTCGAAGGGTTGGTAAGCGTAACGTGGGTGATTTCCTCATCTCCCTTACGCTCAGAATGGTGCATCACGCCCAGCTTCACTTTGGGAAGCTGGCCCAGCGCGGTGTAGTCCGCATACGATGAAGTGGGTGTCGTGTACCAGTTCGACTTTTCCCAGTCCAGCGTCTCCGGCTTGGAAGATAGGAAGTAGAAATTTGATCCCACCAGCTTGCCTGTGCCATCTTCAAGCCGGAGTACCAGAAAGTAAGTTGAACTAAGCCCGTCGATCTCGGGCAGCGTCAGCACTTTCTGCGTACTGTCGGCGCCGGCATCGAGCTTCGCCTGCTGTGAATACTTCTCCGTCATATCGAGGTTCAGAACCTTTGCCGTCAGCTTCAATCCCTCGGCATCTTCGTATTGGCTGCTCACCACCCAGATCGAGTGATCGTCGTATCCATAAATGGGATGCAGCGCTTCCATGGCCTTTTTCGCACCGAAGTATCCGCCTCCTGGCCGCAGGTAGAAGTCATACAAATGCCAGATCATCGAAGGCCAGGCATTGTTCAGCATCCACTGGATCACACCAGTCGATTGATACTTGTTCCGGCTATATGCCTCGTACATTGCCCGCACACCTTCATAGGTCTGCAGTTGCGATTTCATGGCATAATCTTCGGCGCTTGTGGCCTGCCCGAAGCGCGCATTCAGCGCCTCGCTGAACACATGCAGGTCTTTGAAAGCCCCTCCGCCGGCATGATAGTTCCAGAACTCATCCATAGGCCAGAGGTGATCTTTCGGCAGCATCTCGCGAATGCTCTCGATTGGCGGCACTGCCGGCCCCATGCTGGTCTCGGTATTGAATCCATACGCGCCACCGCAGCCGCCCTGATTACACTGGTGCGCAGAATCCAGCGCGGTCTGGTCCTTTAACCAATAGCTGGGAGCCACATACTCATATGGTCCCGTCATTTTTACGCCACTCTGCCCGGAGAATCCTGCCGGCTTTGCAGTCGCGGACGACACCACAGGGTTAGGCCACAGCAGGTCCTGCTCAACCTTCAGGTAAGTCTGTTCCACATCCGGAGGCGGCGGATTATCACTTCCGTTGAGCCACATCACCAGGCTGGGGTGGCTGCGCAGGCGATAGATCTGGTCGCGCAATGATTGCTCGGCAATTTTGTAATCGGCGGTGCTCCATTTCGCCCAGTGCTCCCAATGATCACAGCAACACCAGCCTGCCATCATAAGAATGCCGTGCTCATCCGCATAGTCGAACAGTTCCGGGGTCTCCAGCTTCCCTTCGAGGCGCACGGTGTTAAGCCCCATGTCCTGCACGTATCGCAGCTCGTCACGCATCCGCTGCGGATCTTCGCGCAGCATCATGTCGGGCGACCAGCCGCCACCGCGAATCATGATATTTTTTCCGTTGATCGAGAATAACCTTCGGTTTGCCGCCTGCAGTTCCGACTTGATCTGGCGGATGCCGAACTTTGTTTCTGCCCGGTCGGACACCTTACCCTCGACCGCAAATTCCATACGCAGGCTGTACAATTCCGGCTTGCCCATCTGCCTGGGCCACCACAATCGCGGTTTATCAAAGTTCAGCTGCGAAAACTGCTCTGGCGTGAATGTAACGTCTTTGCTCTCATTCGCCCCCAATTCAACATCCTGCGAGAATTCAACATTTTCGATCTGTCCCTTTACTGTTCCCTGCACCGGCTGCCCGGTTCCGTTTTTCACCTGCGCGGTCACCGTCAGTTGCGCTTTATCGTTCGCCGGCGAATCCACCTTCGAAACCACCGTCGGATACCGCAGTGCGACCGGTCCACTGGTGGTTATATCCACGCCGCGAAATAGTCCCATGTTCTTGTCGGGAGGCGTCGGATTCCAATCGACAAAGGTGATTGCCAGGTCGGTGTCGGTGGGTGAAAACACCTGCACTGCCAGTACATTTGCCGCGCCAACCTTGGCCGCATCCGTGATGTTGAATTCGTAAGTCCGCCATGCGCCGGCGACGTCATTGGAATTTGCAATCTGTTTTCCGTTCAGCCAGATATTCGCCCGATAGTTGATTCCGTGAAAGTTCAGCCACAACGTCTTGCCGCGGTAAGCAGCGGGAATGACGAACTGCTTGCGGTACCACCACGGCACCAGGTAAGGACTGTCCTGCTGCATGGGAATGTTTGAAAAATTTGAGCCGATCGGATAGGTAACTCCCGGCACAGAACGCAGATTCATCCCGAAATAAGGGTCCGGAAACACCTTGTGCTTAACCTGGGCCGCAAAAACCGTGGTCGGAACGCTTACCGTATACCAGCCCTTCGGCTGAAAACCCGGTGTAGCAAGCGCCTCACCCTTTGTTTCCACCTTGCAGGAAGATTGCAGCGCCCACCCGTCGCGCAGCGCCAGCCGGTTGTCGAGGATTGCATGGTTGGACCGGCTGCTTTGTGCAGTCAGCGACAGTGAAGCCAGAAATAAAACAAAAACAGCTCTGCATTGCCTCATGAGCAGTCCTTGTGGTTCAACATCGAAATTTGCTGCGGGGCGGAGCAGATTCTTGATAACACGTTTATTAATACGTTTCAATACTCGTAATCGGTGGGGCCAGGCCAAGCCCAGCGCTGATGCGGCATGCGCCAAGATGTGCCAAGCGGATTCATACAGTAAGTACCTGATTGTGAGAGGCTGACCCACCACCTAAATTTTCAACACGGAGGAGCGCCAAATGCCCAGCGGGAAGCCAGATTTGGAGAGCAAGAGCGGCAAAATTGACCTGATCTGGGTCGGCTCGCTGATTCTGGTGCTTATTTCGATCATCGGCCTGGCCAACATCTTCTTGAGAACCTTCACGCTCCGCTAGTGTGTTCCAACAACGGTCACACTTCGCATCTTTTTCTCGCCTGTTGAATCTGAATTGAGATCACAACCTGAATGGAGCCCTCATGAAAGGCAAGGTCGTGCTGGTAACCGGCGCGAATGGCGGATTAGGTGTGCATGTTACAACCGCCTTTCTGAATGCCGGTGCGACCGTGGTCGGGACCTCGCGCGCAATCCAGCAAACTGATTCGGGTCAGCCTAACTTCACCGGTATTCCCGCCGATATCTCAAGTCTTACGAGTGCGCGCAACCTGGTGGCTCAGGTGGTACACAGTTTCGGCCGGCTTGATGTTCTGGCACACACTGTTGGCGGATTTGCCGGCGGACAAGCTCTCGCCGACACGGACGATGCCACCTGGAATCGCATGCTCGATATGAATTTGCATTCCACATTCCATATTCTGCGCGCCACGCTCCCCATGCTGAAGAAAGCCCGCAGTGCCCGGATCATTGCCATTGGAAGCCGTGCGGCGGTCGATCCCGGTCCTAACGTTGCTGCCTATAGCGCTTCGAAGGCGGCCATGGTCTCGCTCATCCGCACCGTCGCGCTTGAGAACAAAGACGCCGGCCTCACCGCAAACGTGATCCTCCCGGGAACCATCGACACGCCTGCCAATCGAGCGGCAATGCCCAAGGCCGATTACACTCAATGGGTGCAGCCGTCGAACATTGCGTCCCTGATGGTCTGGCTTGCCTCAGATCCAGCGCAAGATGTTAATGGGGCGGTGATACCGGTGTATGGAGCGGGTCTTTAATAAAGTTGGTCAAACGTTCTTCCATAAATCGGAGCGCGGATCTTCTGGATTCAGCTTTGCCAATTCTCTCAACAGTTCTTTGGTTTTCTCGTCGCGGGGCATCGGAACTGTAACTTTGATCTCGACGATCTCATCCCCGCGGTGACCTTCTCTGGTAGCTGACGGTACCCCCTTTTCCCGCAGGCGCAACTTCTGCCCGGACTGGGTGCCAGGCGGAATCTTGAGCTGCGCGCGACCGTCAATGGTTGGAACTTCAACCTTAGCCCCCAGAGCAGCTTCTGTTGCCGTCACCGGAACGGTGATGTAGATGTCATCGCCCTCGCGGCGGAACACCGCATGCGGCTCGGTGCGAATGATCACATACAGATCGCCGGCTGAACCTCCATGCGGGCCCGCGTTTCCCTTGCCCGGTATGCGGATGCGCTGCCCGTCTCGCGTGCCCGCCTTGATGCGGACCTCCAGCGGTTCAGTGCGATCGACTGTGCCTTCTCCGTGACAGACCGGGCAAGTGGAAAGGTTCTTGCCGGTTCCGTGACAGCGTGGACACGGCACGTTGAACTTCATGCGCCCGCCGGTTTGCTCGATCGTACCCTTGCCCTTGCATTGCGGGCACACGCCCGGAGCTTCAATGTAGCCGTTCCCACGACAATTTGCACAGGTATCGCGCCGTGTAATGTTCAAGCGCATTACTCCGCCCCGGATTGCTGTCCAGAACGGTACGTTTACCTGATACTCGAGATCCGTTCCCGGCTCGGGCCCCTGCGCCGTTGCTCCGCCGCGTCCGCCAAAGATGCCGGAGAAAATATCGCGAAAGCCTCCGCCGCTGCCGCTCTGCCGCCGCCCGCTGCCTGTGGCCCCGCCACCCTCGAAGAGGTCGGAAAAATCGAATCCGCCGAAGTCGAAATTCGCGCCTTGCGCAGTTCCTCCGCCAGTGTGAGGCACGCCGCCGAAACCTCCAGCGCCGGTCGGCCCGCCGCGCGCATAGGCTTCTGCCGCAGCCGGATCGATATTGTCGGAATAAAAGCCGAGCTGGTCGTAAATCTTGCGCTTTTTAGGATCGCTCAGGACGTCATTGGCTTCGGAGATGGCTTTGAACTTTTCTTCCGCGGTCTTGTCTCCGGGGTTGACGTCGGGATGGTACTTGCGGGCAAGCTTACGAAACGCCTTGCGGATGTCCTCGGCCGAGGCGGATTTTTTAACGCCCAGCGCTTCGTAATAATCTTTTTTATGATTGGTCGCCATTAAATGCTACTGAATCCTTTTTGTCCCTGAGCGAAGTTGCCGTTCGCGATGCAGACGGCAACACAGTACAAGAACCGCTTGTAATCTCAAACCACCAGCGGCGAGTGGAAGTTCCTGCTCATATCAGGATGACGGGTGTGTTTCAGCTTCCAAAATTCCTGGTGTTTCATACTTCACCGCATCCACATACACCGGAATTCGGCGCACTCCGTCGTGCGTAGGCGCAAACACGTACCAGCGTTTTTCCTGTTCCACGAATGCTAAGAAATAATCCTGTTCTTTGATTTGAAACTGCAATTCATTTACCCCTTTTTCCTCAGGGCCTGAAGGCCCATCCATTTATTGGTCACGGCACGGCTGAAGCCGTGCCCTGATACAGACATTTCGGCTCGCGATTTCTTTCCCGTCTATTTTTATCTCGCCTTGAGGCGCTGCACTCCGGCACGATTGAGAAATTCCGGTTCGATCCAGATCGTGTTCAAACCAAATTTCTTCCTCACAACCGGGCTCTTGCTTACTTCAAGTTCGACATATTCATAACGATCAAAACCGTACACTGTGAAAACGCGTCCCAAACAGAAGCGAAACAGCTCCGCGGTCCTCATCTCCCGTCGTTCCGAATCCTTGAAGTCATACTCCGGATCCTTCAAATCCTCGGGGATCTCGATAATCCGAACTCGATCCCCAACTTCGAGCTTTTCGCCTATGGCGCGAGGGGCTGCTCTTGCGAGCAGCCCCCCTTTTGCTCGTTTTGCGGCTTTCTTATTTCTTGTCTTCAACGTCCACGTACTCGGCGTCGATCACGCCTTCATCTTTTTTCTGGCCCCCGCCGTTTGCCCCCGGCTCCGGACCTGCCGTCGGCCCAGCGCCCGGTGCAGGCTGCGCTGCCTTGTACATCTGCTCGGCCAGCTTGTGCGAAGCCTGCGTCAGAGTTTCGCGCGCGCGGTCCATCTGCGCCTTGTCGTTCGACTCCAGCGCCTTCTTGGCGTCCGCCAAAGCGTTTTCAACATCGCCGCGTTCGGCACCAGAGATCTTGTCACCCGACTCGCGCATCATCTTCTCGATCTGATAAACCATGGTGTCCAGCTGGTTCTTCGAATCGATCGACTCGCGCTGCGCCTTATCTTCAGCCGCATGCGACTCCGCGTCCTTCGCCATGCTTTCGACTTCTTCCTTCGACAGACCCGAAGACGAGGTGATCGTGATCTTCTGGTCTTTGCCCGTGGCATTGTCCTTCGCGGTCACATTCAGAATGCCATTGGCATCGATGTCGAACGTTACTTCGATTTGCGGCAAGCCACGCGGCGCCGGCGGAATGCCGGTCAGGTGGAACTTGCCAAGGGTCCGGTTCTGCGCAGCCATGGGACGTTCGCCCTGCAGCACGTGAACCTCAACCGAGGTCTGATTGTCAGCCGCAGTCGAAAACGTCTCCGACTTGCGGGTCGGAATCGTGGTGTTGCGCGGAATCATCGGTGTCGCTACGCCGCCCAGCGTTTCAATCGCCAGGGTCAGCGGAGTCACGTCGAGCAAAAGCAGGTCCTTGACTTCGCCTTTGAGCACGCCACCCTGAATGGCCGCCCCCACTGCGACGACTTCGTCCGGGTTCACGCCCTTGTGGCCTTCTTTTCCAAACAGCTCTTTCACCAGCTGCTGGATGCGCGGCATACGCGTCTGTCCGCCGACCAAAACCACTTCATTGATCTTGCTGGCATCCACGCCGGCGTCTTTCATGCACTGTTTGCATGGCCCAACCGACTTCTGAATGATGTCTTCCACCATGCCTTCGAGCTTGGCCCGAGTCAGTTTCTTGACCAGGTGCTTCGGCCCGCCGGCATCAGCCGTGATGAAGGGCAGATTGATCTCTGTCTCCATCGTCGTCGAGAGCTCAATTTTGGCCCGCTCGGCTGCGTCACGCAGACGCTGCAGCGCCATCTCGTTGCCCTTGCCACGCAAGTCGAGGCCTTCATCTTTCTTGAACTCATCAATCAGCCAATCCACCAGCTTCTGGTCGATGTTGTCGCCGCCCAGGTGGGTGTCGCCATTGGTGGCTTTGACTTCAATCACGCCTTCGCCGACTTCAAGAATCGAAATGTCGAACGTCCCACCGCCGAAGTCGTAAACCGCGATGGTCTCGTCTTTCTTCTTATCCAGACCGTAGGCCAGCGCAGCTGCCGTCGGCTCGTTGATGATTCGCTTTACATCAAGCCCGGCGATCTGCCCGGCATCTTTGGTCGCCTGCCGTTGGGCGTCATTGAAGTACGCCGGCACGGTGATAACCGCTTCCGTGACCTTCTCGCCGAGGTAATCTTCTGCCGCCTTTTTCAACTTTTGAAGAATCATGGCGGAGATCTGCGGAGGCGTATATTCCTTGCCTTGCGCCAGCACCGCCACGTGGTCGCCGGATTTGATCACCTTGTAAGGAACCATTTTGATTTCTTCGCCAACTTCGTCATAGCGCCGTCCCATGAAGCGCTTGATCGAATAAACCGTATTCTCCGGGTTGGTTATCGCCTGGCGTTTGGCTACCTGCCCGACCAGCCGTTCGCCGGTTTTAGTAAAACCCACTACGGAGGGAGTGGTCCGTCCCCCTTCTTCGTTAGGAACGACCTTGGGCTCTCCACCTTCCATCACCGCCACGCAGGAATTGGTGGTGCCGAGATCGATTCCAATAATTTTAGCCATAATTGGCTCCTTTCACTTCTATAAGTGCTTTGTAATCAACGAATCGCTGTTGCGCTCAGAAATATTATGAGAGTTGAGTCAAACACTGTCAAGTTTTAGATGCGGATAAGATGGGGTCGGATGCGGGGTTTTGAACGGTTTCGAAGGATCGACGTTAACCGGTCAAAGTCGCGCCTGATCCTGTCGACAAATCTTCAAGAAGAATGACCGAAGAGAATAGGAATGGGCCGGATTGCTCCGGCCCATGATGGAATTCAGGGCTAGTTGATGTCGAACTGTTCCTGATGCAGCGCGGGATCGCTCTTTATGATCACCGTTTTCTTGGTCAATTCTTCCATTTCGTTGAGCGCGCGTCCATTGTTGGATTTCAGCGCCTTGGCGACCTCCGGATTTACCCGCAGCATCACGTCAGGATGCTCGAGGTGCTTGGACAATTTGCGCATCTCCACATAAATCTCGTTGCAGATGGTGTTGACGGATTTTACGAAACCGGTAGCTGAGCAATACGGGCAGGGGGTGCCGATGGTGCGCTCAAGCGACTGCTTCACTCTTTTGCGAGTGATGGCAACCAGGCCGAAGTCGTTAAACTGCAATACTTTCGAGGGAGCTCTGTCGCTGCGCAGGGCTTCTTCGAGCGCCTGCATCACTTTCTGGCGATTGCGGCGTTCGTCCATGTCAATAAAATCAATCACAATAATGCCGCCCAGGTCGCGCAACCGAATCTGGCGGACGATCTCTTTGATCGCGTCCACGTTGGTCTTGACGATGGTGTCTTCCAGGCGCGCGGTCTTGCCTACGTATTTACCTGTGTTTACATCGATGGCGACCAAAGCTTCGGTCTGATTGATCACGATGTAGCCGCCGCTCTTTAGCCAGACTTTTGACTTCAGCGCTTTGTTGATTTCTTCCGTCAGGCCGAACTGCTCGAACAGCGGGGTTTCTTTGCTATAGAGCTTTACGCGTCTTACCAGTGCCGGCTGGAAACGGTTGGCGAAGCGCAAGATACGCTCGTATTCCTGCTCGGTGTCCACCCAGATGGCGGCAAAGTCTGAGGTTACCTGGTCACGCAGCACGCGCTCGACCACGTTCAGATCGTGATAGATCAGCGCCGGCGGTTTCGAGTTATCGGCCCTGGAACGAATCTCGGTCCACAGACCTTTCAGGAAACGGATGTCGGCACGCAACTCGTCCTCGGAAGCATTCTGGGCCGCGGTGCGCACGATAAATCCGCCGTGCCCATTTTCGCGCTCGCTCAAGATGATGCGCTTCAAGCGCTGGCGCTCTTCGTCTGAAGCAATTTTGCGCGATACACCGGTGTGGTTCACGGTTGGCATATAAACCAGGAATCGGCCCGGCAAAGCGATGTGGCTGGTGATGCGCGCGCCTTTCTTGCCGATAGGTTCCTTCGCGATCTGTACCAGGATCTCCTGACCTTCCTTAAGAAGATCAGTGATCAGGGGCAGATTTTGAGGTTCATTTCGACGGAAGCGGCGTCCCCCCCCACGGCGTCCACGAGGGCCACCACGCCGGTCGTAGGAAGGGCGCGGAGCGCGCTGCGTGTAGCCAGCGGTCGAGGATGGGCCACGAACTTCCACTCGGGCGTCTACCGTTCCATTGCCACGGGCTTCAGCCTCAATTGCAGCTTCTGCTTCTGCCTGCGCTTCCTCAAGCTCTGCTTCCTGCTCTGATACGTCCTCCACTTCTTCGGTTTGCGCCAGCTCGGCTTCTTCCGCAGCCACCGGGTCGGAAGAAAACGGAACGGTCTCGATGCTCACGGTCTCTGCCGACGCGGCCAGCTCGTGCGCGGGATGATAATCTCCGGCCGCGTGGGTCTCCTCTTCCAATTCTTCAAACGCCGCATCTTCTTCAAGCTCTTCGACGTAGTGGGCGAGGTCTGCTTCCTCCTCCTCGATTTCCTCTTCCTCGGTGATGCCGGCCGCGGCCTTCATCGGCGTGACTGCGAACAGATCAGAATCGTCCAGATGAATTTCGCCTGAGTCGTCGCTGGATGACTCTTCTTCTAACTCCTGGATCCTGTTCGATGACGGCTGGCTCTGGCGCATGAGATCACTGTGATCTGCGGTCTGGAACTCGCCATTACTCTTAGAGCCGGGCGTATCATCCTGGCCCTGGGCTAGCTGTGTTTCGGCAAAGGCGGGTTCGTCTTGAGGGAACGCTCGGGCGATGGATGCGGAGAGTGATTCGGCGGCAGGTGATGACGGGGCTGCAGCCTGTACAGGCTTCTTATATTTCGAGATCGACTCTCCCGGCAGTACGATCGGCTCATATCCCGCAGGCGGCCCGTAACTCGGGCGTTCAGCGCGCTGCGGCTCCTCTACCGGACGGGCAAACTTCGATTCCTGGAAGCGCTCACCACGCCGTCCGCGGCGCCGACGACGGCTGCGCCAGTTGCCCCGGTCTCTGCTTTCAGCAGCTTCGCCATTCTGAGGATTCTCTGTGGCCTCGCTCTCATCGCTCTGTTCCGCAGGCGCAGCTGGTGAGGTGGTTACCGGCGGCTCTGCCTCCTGATATCTGGGTTCAGGGGAAGGCCGGCCGGTCGGGACTTCCTCCAGCTCATCCTGATCCTCCAGTTCCATGAAATCGGAAACGTAAAGGAAGGCGTCGCGCTCCAGGCCAATATCCACGAA
>QHZY01000178.1 GCA_003224855.1 Acidobacteriota bacterium
AGCCTCTGTGTTGATGTTGTTCTGCAAAGTCGCGTCTGCAGCCTGACGTGCAGTCACTTCGTTATTATCAGCAGCTGTGCGTGCTGCAGCTTCCGCGGCTACTTTGGAATCGGTGTAGGCATTGGCGGTAGCGGTGGTGGCGCCATCGTCATTCACCATCACCCAGCCATTCAAAGTGGCATTGCAGACGAACAACTGTTGTCCCGGCGTTGCGTCCGTCTGCAAAACCATTTGTCCCGCGATGCAGACGTTCGCTCCTATTGGCGGAGCTCCTGCGATAGTTTTTACTGGCGCCGTGCTTGTTGCACCCGAAGCATCAAGCGAGCCCGTGAACTTCTTATTCCCGGCGATCGTTTGATTGGTCAAAAGATCTACATAGATTGACGACAAATCCGGAATTTCCGACAGCGGCACGTGCGCTGCGTTGTCCAGGGCAGCCACACCATTTGCGGCTCCCACTTGGGATTGGGGTACTTTGCTCGCAACACTAAAGTTTAAGTTGGCTAGGTCCGTGGTGAGGTTCGTGACTTGCGATTCAGTGATGCTGCCCGGGATCTGTGCCAAAGAAGCATTCAGCACAACGTCAACTTCCGGCGCATGGCTAGTGGTGGTGCTTTCCTTGCTCTCGAGAGTCGCGGAGATCGTAGTTGCGTTCGGCTTCAGTGCGAGGCCGAAGTTCGAAGCCGGAGCGGTGATCCAGCCCTGGACGAGTGAAGTGATGTCAAACACGAAGTACTTGCTGGCAGCACCGATGCATTGCGCGCCCGAGGGACAGGTGGTGCCTGAAGTCACCAACGTCATGGAAGGCGTGGTGTTATAGGTAACCGTTCCTTCCGCCCACGATGAGGTGATCTTGTAGAGATCGAATGTGCCCTGGCCGGTGACCGCGGTCGCGTAAACCTTCAGATACGCCTTGCTGACCTGGCCGGGAAGTATGCCCGCTCCTGTCAACTGTGAGACATCAATCCTGATGAGCGCCGTTCCGTTAGAAGCTTTCTGAACCACTAACGACGTGCTGTTTCCGTTGTTGGTGGTCGGCTGGGCTGAGGTGACGTAAGAGTCGTCGGTGACTGGCAGCTGTGCCAGCGCAATTCCGCATAGCGTAGTTACAACCACAGAGAACCACAGTGCCCGGAAGATCTTCGTCATCACTACCTCCGCTAAATTTGTGCGGACCACTCCTGGGCAGGCGCGAGCGTCTCCTCGGGCCTGTTTTCGAGGTCGCACATAGCAACAGCAAATTGCGGCGTATGCGGCGAACGGCATCGCCGTACCACACTGGGGAGGAGCTATGGGGAAGTTGGGTCTGACTTACTGCGAACACCTAACGGGGAGAAGAAACGTGTTTCTCGAACGTCGTTCTGGGTGAGGAGCACGAACGATGCCACGGATCAAAAACGAAGTCAAGGAAATTCAGAGTAGAACAATTTCAGAAGCTTGCAATGAATGCGCAGGGGCGGCGCAACGCCCGGAAAAGCCACCCAGTATGCAAATTCTTGCGAGAAAGTAGCCAAATCTCGGCTCAAAACGCATGTCCGTTGTGCAACTTTGTTGTTCGATCATGAGGTTCGCAGAGCGTAAGATAGCTGCTCGTCAATAATCGACAATCGATAATCGATGATCTCAAGCTCTGATATACGCGCGGCCATGGGCCGTATTCGTGGATCGGTGTATCTTTCGCCATGCGCACGCTCACAGAACTTTTCCGAAAGCACCGGGAATTCAGTTTTTCTCAAGCTCGACAATCTGCAAAGAACAGGCGCATTTAAAGAGCGCGGTGCGCTCAATAAGCTGCTCTCGCTCACCGCCGAGCAGAAAAGCGCGGGCGTGATTGCGGCCTCGGCGGGAAATCACGCCCAGGGGTTGGCCTATCATGCCGGGCGGTTGGGCGTGCACGCGCAGATTTGCATGCCGCTTACCACGCCGCTGACCAAAGTCTCTTCTACACGCGCCTACGGCGCTGATGTTGTTCTTCACGGCACGAATTATGACGAGGCCTACGAGGAAGCGCTCAGGCGATCCGAAGCTGACCGGCTCACGCTGATTCATGCCTTCGATGATGACCATGTGATTGCCGGCCAGGGTACGCTGGGGCTCGAGATTCTGGAGCAGCAGCCAAGCACGGATGCAGTCATCGTACCGATCGGAGGCGGCGGCCTGATCGGCGGGATAGCGTGCGCAATAAAAGAGAGCAATCCGAAAGTTCAGATCTTTGGAGTACAGCCCGCCAGGCTGCCTTCCATGAAGGTGGCGGTAGCAGAAGGCAAGCCAGTGACGCTGGCGCCCGCTTCCACCATTGCTGATGGCATCGCGGTGCGCCGTGCCGGCGAACACACCCTTCCCCTGGTACGCAACTATGTCGATGGCATTGCAACCGTGGATGACGAGGAGATCGCCAACGCAGTTCTTCTTCTGCTCGAGCGCGAGAAGACTCTGGCGGAGGGCGCCGGCGCCGCCGGGGTGGCAGCGTTGCTGAATGACAAGCTGGCACTGCGGGGCAAAAACATTGCCGTGGTGGTGGGCGGCGGCAACATTGATGTGACTCTGCTGGCCCGAATCATCGAACGAGGACTGGTGAAAGACGGGCGTTTGGTGCGCTTGAGAGTTCACCTGGGGGATTTCCCCGGTGCACTGCACCGCCTGACGGGAATACTAGCCCAGCATCGCGCGAATATCGTCGAGACTTCCTACGATCGTGCCTATCACAACGTAAACCTCGGTGATACGGCCATCGATATCACCATGGAAACACGCGGTGCCGAGCATATTGCGGAATTACTGGGCGCAATCAGCGCCGCGAATTATCAGCATGAGCGCATCTTGTAGCACCTAGGTGCTGGTCTAGAGCGCAACTCGGCGCAGCTTCACCCTCAGGTCGGCAAGGTCGTCGGCGATCTTCAACACGGTTGCTATCAGCAACTGCTCGGTCTCGCTGGTTTCGGCGCTGTGCTCTTTGGATTTATCGCGTAAAGCGTTCAGCAGATCAGCCAGGTCGTTGGGCATGCTTGACTGAAAAGACATGGGCGAGATAGTAGCACCCGAGCTGATCCTGGTGCAGAGCGTGGGACTTGGCGGAAGCGAGTGGGAGTCGAACCCACCATCGCCATCGCTAGATAACGACCGCCGGTTTTGAAGACCGGGAGGATCACCGGATCCCCTGCGCTTCCACGAAAAAGCGATTTTAGCAGCCGCTAACAGGGCACTCGAACGGTGCGTCCGGTGCGCTAAAAGATTTCCACAGCCTTTCCGCCACTAAAGATTGGAGTTACAGGCTAGTGCACCAAAGCTAAAAACACCACTCATAGTAGCTGGCCATTCTCAAACATCAATAGATTGTGCTTTGTCCCGATGGCCCGGGTCGAGCTCGACAACCCTCAACTTTCCTATTGACACTAAAGCGTTTAGGCGTAGGATGTGGTCAAAAGTGGTACGAAGTGGTCGAGTCGGTAGAGGCAGTGGGCAGAAGATTCCAAATAGAGGCGGCGGTGGAATTCAACCCTGAAACGCCTAACACGAGCCCAGAACCTGATACGACCAAAATCGCTGCCGCTTTTACCTCCCTGGTTGTGGCAGTCGCTCATAAAGTCAGATCCCTTGATGCCAAAAGCGGGCGGCTGGGGATGACAAAGAATCCAAATGTTTCGCGGCAATCACCCAACTCGCGTAGACGAAAAAGGGCGCCTCAAGGTGCCTGCCGAGTTCAAGCGGGTGATCGACGAGAAGTACGGCCAGCAATTCTATATCACGAGTTTGGACGGAAAAATTGCCCAGGTGTATCCCTTCGAGGAGTGGGAACGGATCGAGCAGAAGCTGGCGGGGCTCTCGACCTTCAACCCAACCAAGAAGAAGTTTCTGGATCGAGTGAACTACTGGGGTCAACAGGTGGAGATGGACGGACAGGGGCGATTGCTGATACCGCAACTGCTGCGCGATGCGGCCGGCCTGAGGGGCGAAGTGGCGGTGACAGGGAACCTGGCACATCTGCTGGTGCGCAACCTGGAACAGTACCGGCGGGAGATCGAGGAAGACAAGTTCACGCCTGAGGATGAGAAGACGCTCGACGATTTGGGCATCTAGTGGGCGAGGGTTCAACAGACACCCCCAAGGGGGTTGGACGTGGTGGGAAACACGTTCCGGTTCTTTTAAAAGAAGCGATCGACTTTTTAGCCGTACGGCGTGGTGGGACCTATATCGACGCCACGGTGGGCCTGGGCGGGCACAGTTACGAAATCGCAAAACGCCTCGGCGCACCGGGTCATTTGATTGGGGTCGATAAAGATCCGCAGGCGCTGGAGATTGCAGAAAGCGTGCTTGGTGGTTCTTCGCTGACCGTTGGCCAAGACCAGCAGCCAGACTGGCCATCGGTGGAACTGAGACACGGATCGTTTGCAGGCCTGGCGAATGCGGAACCGGGAGCGACTTACGACGGGATCTTGGCGGATCTGGGCGTCAGCAGCCTGCAGTTTGGAGATGCCACGCGCGGCTTTAGTTTTCAGGCGGAAGGAGCGCTCGACATGCGGATGAATCCGATGTCGGAGCCGACCGCCGAACAAGTGGTAAACCAGTTCGACGAGCGCGAGCTTGCCGATCTGATTTACGAATTCGGTGAGGAAAGGA
>QHZY01000046.1 GCA_003224855.1 Acidobacteriota bacterium
GCGTCCAAACGGGCGGAGGTTCGATGAGAAAGCGTCTCTTTAAGATAACGGCTGCGGTCTTCCTGCTGTGCGCGGCAGCGGTCGCGCAGGACCTGGCAGCTTTTGAGAAGCACATTACGGTCAAGAAACTCGACAACGGGCTGACGGCGATCGTGTACGAGCGGCCGGAGGCGCCGGTGTTTTCGTTCTTCAACCATGTTGATGCAGGCTCGGTGCAGGACCCAACCGGGCAGACCGGAATGGCGCACATGTTCGAGCACATGGCCTTCAAAGGAACGGACAAGATCGGAACGACCGACTATGCCGCCGAGAAGGTTGCGCTCGAAAGAGTGGAGAAAGATTACGCGGCGTATCGATATATGCGGGACGCGAATGTGGATGGCGCGAGCGACCAGAAATTGAAAGAGCTGCAGAAGAAGTGGCAGGACGCGATTGCTGAGGCGCAGAAATATGTGGTGCCGAATGAGTATCCGCGCATTCTGGAGAGCAATGGCGCAGAGGGGTTGAACGCGTTCACCAATGAAGATGAGACGGCCTATCACTACTCGATGCCGACCAACCGGCTGGAGCTGTGGGCGTACATGGAATCGGAGAGATTTCTGCATCCGGTGATGCGCGAGTTCTACAAAGAGAGAAACGTAGTAATCGAAGAACGGCGGATGCGGACGGACAGCAATCCCATTGGGCGGCTGCTGGAGCAGTTCATCACGGCGGCGTACCAGGCGCACCAGTATCATCGGCCGACCATCGGCTGGATGTCAGACCTGAATTCGTTTTCGGCGACCGAGGCGCTGGACTTCTTTCACACTTATTACATTCCTTCGAACATGGTGGTGGCGGTGGTGGGAGACGTGAAGGCATCGGAGGCCATGCCGATCATCGAGAAATATTTTGGCCGGATCAAGTCGGTGGAGAAGCCGGATGAGCGGACGACCACCGAGCCTCCGCAGAATTCCGAGCGGCGGGTCGTGCTGCACGAAGTTTCGCAACCGGTTTATCTCGAGGGTTATCACCGGCCGGATTATCGCAGCAAGGATGACGCGGTTTACGACTCGATTGCCGACCTGGTTTCAAATGGGCGAACGTCCCGACTGTATCGCGCACTGGTGCGCGATAAAAAGATTGCATCAGATTCGGCGGGATTCACGGGATTGCCAGGCAACAAGTATCCGCACCTGTTTGCGTTTTATGCCATTCCGCTGCCCGGGCATAAGCCGGAGGACATGGCTTCCGCAATACACGCGGAGTTGGAGCGCTTGAAGAATGAAGACATCACGGATGACGAACTGAAGATGATCAAGACCCGTGCCAAGGCGAACCTCTTACGCGGACTGGACAACAATGCGGGGTTGGCATCGCAGCTGGCAACCTATCAATCGCGTTATGACGATTGGCGCGAGCTCTTCCGCACTGTGGACCGGATTGAGCAGGTAACCAAGGCCGACATTCGGCGGGTGGCTGCGCAGACCTTTGTGGCCAGCAATCGGACGGTGGGGATTATCGAAACCGCATCGCCTAACGGGGCGCAGAAGGGAGGCGCGCAATGAAAACGAAGTGGAAGCTGTTTCTCTTCTGCGTATTGATGGTGGCGGCGATGCCGGTCTGCAGCCAGGTGGGGTCATGGAAAGAGGTCAGGATTCCGGCACTGCCGGAGTTCAAGCCGCAGGAGCCGAAACGGATTGAGTTGCCGAACGGCATGGTGATCTTTCTGCAGGAAGATCATGAACTGCCGCTGATCGACGGGGTGGCGCGCATTCGTGGGGGATCGCGCTCGGAGCCGTCCGGCAAAATTGGGATGGTGGATATCTATGGCGAAGTGTGGCGCACCGGTGGCACGAAAAATCATACCGGCGACGAGCTGGATGATTATTTGGAAGTCCGCGCCGCGAAGGTAGAAACCGGCAACACCGCGGATTCAACGACCATAGGCTGGTCATCGTTAAAGCCGGACTTTAACGACGTGTTTGCGGCATTTCTGGACCTGTTGCAGAACCCTGAGTTTCGGTCCGACAAGGTCGAACTGGCGCAGCGGGAATACTTTGACGCGATTTCGCGGCGAAATGATGATGTGGGGCAGATTGCCGCGCGCGAGGCAACCAAGCTGGCGTATGGGGCCAGTAATCCGTACGCGCGGGTGCCAGAGTACGCCACGGTGGCCGCGGTCACGCGCCAGGACCTGATTGACTGGCACCACAGCCACGTTCTTCCAAACAACATAATTTTAGGGGTGGTGGGCGATTTCGATTCAGCGCAGATGGAAGCCAGGCTGCGAAGCGTGTTCGGAAACTGGAAGCGGGGAACGCCCCCCCCGGAGCCTAGGATCGACTTCACTCCCGCGAGGCCGGGCTACTACCTGATTCCCAAGGAAGATGTAAACCAGAGTTCGATCCGGATCGTTGGCCTGGGCACGATTCGCAAGAATCCTGATTATTACGCCATTGAAGTGTTCAACGAGGCTTTCGGCGGGGGAATGGCTTCGCGGCTGTTCCGGGAACTGCGCACCGCGAAGGGACTGGCTTATTCGGTAGGCGGCGGGGTCGGAACGGCGTTCGACCATCCGGGAATCGATCGCCTTTCGATGGGGACCAAAAGTGAATCGACGGTAGAGGCGGTGCAAGGGCTGTTCGAAGAAGTCGACAAGCTGAACTCGCACCCGATTACCGAGGAAGAGGCGCAGCGCGCGAAGGATTCGATTCTGAATTCGTTCGTCTTCAACCTGGATTCGGCGGAAAAGATTTTGCGCGAGCGGATGGCGTATGAGTTCTATGGATACCCGGCAGATTTTCTGGAGCGCTACCGGGCAGGGATCGAGAAGGTGCAGACCCCGAGTGTGACCGCGGCAGGGACGAAATATCTGCACAAGGAGCAAATGCCGGTGCTGGTGATCGGCAACACCAAAGAGTTCGATAAGCCGTTGACGTCTTTGGGAACGGTGACCAATGTGGACATCACTATTCCGCCACCCCCGGCGGGGCTGATGCCGCAGTAGATTTGCGAAAAATTCAAAGTTGATCTTAGTATTCGCCTTCGCT
This sequence comes from Acidobacteriota bacterium, assembly GCA_003224855.1. Lineage (GTDB taxonomy): Bacteria > Acidobacteriota > Terriglobia > Terriglobales > Acidobacteriaceae > Gp1-AA142. The sequence continues at coordinate 3,033 of QHZY01000046.1, forward strand.
ATAATGGCGAACAAAAGGCGAATATATGGCTACCCTCCCTTTGTTGCCCCAGCTCACGCCTGAACGGCCAGGCCCGAAACTCATTGGAATCGCTCGCCTCGCCGCCGATGGCGAATCGGTGCGTCAAGGGCATGAAGTGGAATACTTCACGCTGCCGGCGCGGTCGGTGCTGAACCGTTGCGTCAGCAAGCGCGAGATGCCGTTTACCTGGACAATCAATCCTTATCGCGGGTGCGAGTTTGCCTGCAAGTACTGTTACGCGCGCTACACGCACGAGTTCATGGAGATGCGCGATGGCATTGCGTTCGAGCAAAAGATCTACATCAAGCAGCATGCGGCGGAGCTGTTGCGGCAGGAACTGCGCCACGTCAAGCCGGGCGAGGAGATAGCGATCGGGACGGCCACTGATCCGTATCAGCCGGCGGAGAAGCGGTTTGAGGTGACGAAGGGAATTCTGGAGGAGCTGGCGCGGCACGAAGGGCTGGAGCTGGGGATCATCACGAAATCGAATCTCGTAGTGCGCGACCTGGAGCTGCTGGGCGAGATCAATCGTAAGAACCGCCTGCATGTGAGCCTGACGATTACCACCATGGATGCGAAGCTGGCGAGAATCCTGGAGCCGCGCGCTCCCAGGCCCGACTTACGGATGCAGGCTGTGAAGGAGTTGTCCGCGGCTGGAATCCGCACGGGAATAAGTTGTTCTCCGGTACTGCCGGGAATCACGGATTCGGCGAAGAACCTGGAAGGCGTGGTCAAGTCGGCAGCGGGTGCAGGAGCGAAGGGGATTTTTGCGAATCCTTTGTTTCTGAAGCCATGCTCGGCGGCGGTGTTCATGCCATTTCTGCAAGAAGAGTTTCCGAAGCTTTACGAGGAGTATAGGAAACGATACGAGAAGCACGCGTTTTTGCCGAAGGCTTACCATCAGCGGATTTCGGAGCTAATGAAACGGTTGCGAGAGAAGCACGGTTTAGGGGAGCGCAGGAGAGCGGATGCGGTTGTGGTGCAGAAGGCACCGCAGATGAGCCTGTTTTGAAAATCATCAATCACGAAGGTCCACGAAGGGACCAAAGACTTTAACCATGAAGTAAAATCAACAGCTTTTTACTGCAATGCGCACAAAGGTACTGCCAGGGAGCGCAAAGAATGAGAGGGCGAATGGGTGGTTTATAATCGCCATCTCGCATGCCCTTCCAGCCTCCCCGGCCAGCTGAAAATCCAGGCACCTGGGGCGCGGTTCCGCCTGAAGTTGCTCACCGCCGAAAAGGGATGATCGCCGGCTTGCAAAGGTTCTGGCAACGAGTGACCGAAGGCCTGGAGATCGATCAGCTGTGGTCGCAGTTCAAGCGCGACGCGCAGAGTAGTTATCGGCTCTACTCCCGCGATGTGGAAGCCCGCAAGCTGCCCCATACAGGGCGGCACCGGTGGGTGCGCACTCTGCAGGAGTTCGCATGGGCGATTCTTGAAAAACTGACGCCCGCGCGCCGGGTGCTGCTGCTGATCGGAATTATTTTCCTGATTTTTCCTGCTGGCGGTTTCAGCTTTCATGGGAAAGCCGGCCAAGTGGAAGTAGTGGAATTCGACTTCCGCTTCTACGGCGGGCTTCTGCTGCTGATTGTGCTGATTTTGGAAGTTTCCGATCGCGTAGTGATGAAGCGCGACCTGGAAATTGCTCGCGATATTCAGAACTGGCTGTTGCCCGAGCATCCTCCTGCGATTCCCGGGTTGGCGGTGGCGTTCGCGACCCGTCCCGCGAATACGGTAGCGGGAGATTATTACGACACGTTCGCGCGTCCAGGCAGCGAGAATGCGAAATATTTGCTGGCCGTGGCGGATGTAGCGGGAAAGAGTATTCCTGCAGCCATGCTGATGGCAACATTCCAGGCAAGTCTGCGAACCCTTTCGGCGGCGCCGGTATCGCTGCTGGAGATCGTGCGCGGCATGAATCAATATGCGTGCAGCAACAGCCAGAAGGGTGCGCGATTCACGACCGCATTCCTGGCGGAGTTCGATTCGGTCACACGCCAGCTCGATTACATCAACGCGGGACATAATCCACCGGTACTGAGGCGGGCAAGTGGCGACATTGAACACCTCACCGAAGGCGGATTGCCGCTGGGAATCATGCTCGATCGACCGCATGCTGCCGGGCGATGCGAGTTACAAGCGGGCGACTGGCTGATGATTTTTACTGACGGGCTGGTGGAGGCGTTGAACTATGCCGAAGCAGAGTATGGAGAAGAGCGCATGCTGGGCGTGCTTCAAAATGCAGTCTCTGTAACACCGGAAGAGTTGCTGCATCGGGTGATGGTCGACGTGGATTTTTTCGTGGGCGACACGCCGCAGCATGATGACATCACGTTGATGTTGATTAAGGCAACGTAAGTTCAGAATCTTAAAACGCAGAGCTCCCAGAGAAAGTCTCTGAAAACCCGCGGAGCAGCAGATATTATTGTCTCCGCCGTCTGCGAGCGAATAGAAGCCCCAGAGCGGCGCCCACCAGCAAACTCCCGGCCAGCTTCTTGCGATCCTGAATGGCGACAAAACGGGTTTCGCGCGGGCCAACTTCAAACACACCGATCGGAATGGCGCGCACGCCGCCGCCACCTCCTCCGCCTTCACCTTTAGGGCGGGTGTCACCCAGTCCGCCGGTCCCCGCGCCAGCTCCGAAGCCGTAAGCGATCTTGGCGACAGGGATGATCGTCTTGTCGCCGGCGGTGACGGGATCGCCGAAAACACTTTTAACCTGCGCGCGACTGGAAAGATTGTCGTGCAACGACTGCAGCAAGGTATGGCTGCTCATAAGAAACTCCTTCAATCAGAATTCATGATTTCTGCGTACATGCGATGAAAGGCGTGGACTCCAACTTCCTGCTTGATGCTGTAGCGGCCTCGCTGGTAGCTCCGGGAGTGCAGATTTTTCTGCACGGTTTCGCAGATGGCGAGGTCTTCCGACTGAGTCTGGTGGCTGAACTCCACCGAGCGCAGTGCATCGGGACTGCCGAGCAGTTCAGGCAAAACGTACCACTCGAAAACCGCCATCGTGCGCTCGGGCGCGAGCGGGCAGATCATATTGATCTGGACGTTGTCGGGATAGCAGTTGAGCATCCAGTTGGGGAAGACCCAGAAGTAGTCGGTCGTGAGACCGTCCGTTGCGGAAGAGTAAATTCGGGCAGTTTCATCGCCGGCCTGAGCCCCGCGCATGGGACTGAACTGGCGAACGTAGTTGGCATGCGGCTCGACGGTGTAGGAGCCGTAATCGAGCTCTCGATTCAGGCCAGGGTGCACGCTGGGCAGATGATATCCCTCAAGATAATTGTCGATGTAGGTCTTCCAGTTGCATTGCATATCGTAGTTGCGCCGCTCGAGCAGCTTCATCTTGTCAAAAGGAAACTTGCTGAATTGTGCCGCTAGCCCGGCAAGCTGAGAGGCGAGCGGCACCGCCGACAGATCGAGATTGGCGAAGATCAGGTTTGACCATTCTTCCGTTCTGATCTGAGTGAGAGAAAACTCGGCAGCATTGAACCCGGGCTGGGCTTCGAATTCCGGAGCGCTGATGAGCTTGCCGTTGAGATCGTAAGTCCAGCCGTGATAACCGCAGCGGAAAAGCTTGCGCGACCCGCAGCCAGTGGCCGGTGGACCGGCGCGATGCCGGCAGACGTTATAGAAACCGTTCAGCTCGATGGATGCCGTTCGAGCGATGAGCAGAGGCTCGCCGGCAAGTTCAGTGGTAAAAAAATCGCCAGCTTTGGCGACCTGATCGTGATGTCCGACGAGCTGCCAATTTCGGGAGAAGATGCGTGACATTTCTTCGGCAAAAATGGCCGAATCTCTATAGCAGTACGCGGGAAGAGCCCAGGCGCGGAGGAGATCGCGATCGATTTCGAACTGGTGCGGCATGGCCGGAAACACTGTACGGCCAGCTATTGTACGGCCAGGTATTGTACGGCCAGCTAAAGAAAGCAGCCGAGTTGTGGCGAACGCGCCTATTTCATCGCGGTGGTGGCCAGGGCCTTGCGCGCCTCGAGAACTTCGGGGCGTTCGTCGCCGACTGCGATCTCGGTCAGCTTGCGAAAGTATTCCTGAGCGGCGACTGGATTGCTTGCCGCTGCAGCCGCCTGTGCCGCGCCATACAGCGCGTTGAAGCGATTGGGTGCGAGCTTGAGGACGGCCTGGTATTCGACCGCAGCTTCCTTAGGACGATTGGCCTGAGCCAGCATTTGCGCCAGCATCTCGCGCGCGGGAACGATGGCCCCCGGTGTGACCGCGTGCTTGTCCATGCTCTCTTCAAGATCGGCGGCAGAGCGCATCATCAGGATCGCTTCGGTAGATTTTCCTTGCTGTTGCTGGTTACAAGCTGCAACTTCTCTGCGCTGCACTTCGATCTGGTTTGACCAGTAAGAATCGCCACTGCGGGCGGCTGCGTCACGAAGAGAAGCAAGAGTGTGTTCAGACTGGGTGGCGCGCGCCGAATCCTTCAGGTGAGCGTTGGCGATTCCGATAGCGAGCCAGCTCACGGCCTGCGCCCAGGGAACGCCCTCGCGCCGTACGCTCAAGCCTGAGGCTTTGGTCCAGTCTCCCGCTTCAATCGCCTGACGCGCCGGAATAGCGGCGAGAGCGTAATCACCGGTCAACGTAAGACCGCTCACGGGTGACAGGGAATTCATCTGATCGAGCACGGCCTGCGCCTGCTTCATCTGTCCGCTTTGCAGGTAGGCGTATTCCAGGTAGTCCATGGCGTGTAGGCGCTGGTCGCGAGCCTCGCCGTTGTGTGACTCCGGTTCAGCGGCGGCTGCCAGCTCTGCCGAGCGCCGGTTTGAATCGATTGATTCCCGCCAGGATCCCACCCGCGTGAAAATGTGTGACGGCATGTGATTGGCGTGAGCGGAAGCAGGAGCGATCCTGGCGTAGGTGCGCGCGGCTTGCAGGCCACTTTCAGCCAGCACCGGATTGTCGTAGCAGTGAATCAGATAGTGGGCTACGCCGGGGTGATTGGGAAGCCGGTGAAGTACGGGTTCCAGGATTTCGCCGCACTTTTTCTGATTAGCGAACGTCCGGTCAGTTTTGGCAGCAGTGATGCTCAGCGAGAGCGCGTGGAAAATTGCAGCCTCGGTATCATCGGGATACGCGGCCTGCAGAGCCGCCATTTTCTGCTCAAAGGCAATGGCTTGTGCCGCTCCGCCGCGGTTGTCTTGCGCATAGATTTCACCCAGCCCTTCGATGTACCGCTTTTCGCGCGGGCTGGTCCGGCTATTTGCCTGAGCAGCGCTCCTGGCCTGCTGCAGGGCGGCGCGTCCTGCATTGGCATCGCCGTTTCCCCACAGACCGTGATAATGCGTCATGGCCACGCCCCAATACGCCATTGCGCAGTCAGGGTCGCGGCGAAAGACATCAGAGAACGCCTGGCGCGCCTGCTCATACTGAAATGAATGCAGCAGAGCAACCGCGTGATTGAACTGGGCCTCGTTCTGCTTCGCGCACGAAGTCACAAAGTGCACAGAGCCGATTTCCTGGTCCGTGAGCTCATGATGATGCGATTGCTCAGCCCAGCAGGGCGCGATGAGACAAACGATCAGAACAAGCCAGCGCATAAGTCTGCTCCTTAATGTTCGAGGGTGCGCTCAGATCGGGATTTTTTCAAGAGGCTTACCCTCTACACAGAGGCCCGGGGCTTCGGGGAAAAGGTCTAACCAGCTAAGTATCCTTGCACCCTCGGTGGGTAGGCTGTTCCTGCCTGGACAGTGCTGGCGCCGGATAGCGCGGGCACTCGCGCCACTGCACACTATAATCATATTCCTTCATGAACTTTGAGCTGTTCATTGCACGTCGTTATCTGCGAGCGAAACGCCGGCAGGCGGTGATCGGAATCATTACGGCGATTTCGATTATCGGGGTAGCGGCGGGTGTGGCGTCCCTGATAATCGCGCTGGCCATCAACAATGGATTCCGGCAGGACCTGCAAGAAAGGCTGCTGGGTTCCAGTTCGCACGTGAATCTGCTGCGGGTTGAGAGTGATGGCATCAAGAACTGGCGGCCGCTGATGGAAAAGCTGGCAAAACAGCCGCATGTAGTGGCAGCGGCGCCGGCCATCTATGAACAAGTATTGATTTCCCGCGGACCGAGGGCGCGTGGGGCGGTGCTGAAAGGGTTGATACCGCAGGACGAGATGCGGGTGAGCGACCTGCTGAAGACGGTGCGAGTGGGATCGATAGACGCGTTGAAAGAGGCGGACGCGGGCGCCCGCCCCCCACAGCAACCCCGCGCCACACCGGATGGTCAGGCTGATTCCATGCAAGCCGTGCAGGGCCGGGTGACGGCGATGCCGCCGATCATATTGGGGAAAGATATGGCTGACAGTCTGGGTGCTGGAGTGGGATCGGTAGTGCTGGTGACGAGCCCGCAGGGTGAGCTGACGCCCTTTGGAATGGTTCCCAAATATTACCGTTTTCGGGTGGAAGGGATTTTCAATTCTGGTTTCTATGACTACGACTACTCGTGGTCCTTTACGCGGCTGGCGGATGCGCAACGGCTGTTTGGAATTGGCGATGAGATATCAGTCCTGGAATTCAAAGTAGATGACATCTATAAAGCGGGCGAGATCGGGCGAGAGCTGGAGAATGCGGCCGGCACCGGATTCATGGCCACGAACTGGATGGAGCAGAACAAAGCAATTTTTCGGGCGCTTCGGTTAGAGCGGCTGGTTACGTTCATCACCATTGGCTTGATCGTTTTTGTGGCCGCGCTCAACATTCTGATCTCGCTCATCATGATGGTCATGGAGAAGACGCGAGACATTGCGGTGCTGATGTCGATGGGAACACGCAAAGCACAAGTCCGGCGAATCTTTGTAGCCCAAGGAGTGCTGATAGGGATTATCGGCACCGCAATCGGTCTGGTGCTGGGATACCTGCTTTCGTGGGCGGGGGGACACTACCATGTGCTGTCGCTGGCGCCGGAAGTGTACTCCATTGACTACGTCCCATTTGCGCCCCGCCCGCTGGATGGAGTCGTGGTGGCAGTAGTGGCGATTGGCATATCGCTGGTGGCAACCATCTATCCTTCGTGGTCCGCTTCGCGGATATTGCCTGCGGAAGCGTTGCGCTACGAATAATTTCTACAAATTTTGGTATCCCTCCCGTGGTTCGCTGAGCCAATTTAGACAACCTGCGGGGATCGAAGCAGAGTACATGGTTTTCCGGTCGTGTTTTAATGTGGTAACAGCACATTATTGCGCTGGAAGGTGATGGCCGGGCGGGCTATATGAGCCGCGGAGCATTGCGAGTGCATCTAACTGAAAAGCAAGAGGTGGTGCGAGCCGAGGGACTTAGAAAAGTTTTTCGCTCGGGGAATGCAGAACTGGTGCTCTTTGAAAACCTGACGTTTCAAGTAGCGCGAGGGGAAATGCTGGCGATTGTCGGCCAGTCAGGAGCAGGAAAGAGTACCCTGTTACACATCCTCGGCACCCTTGATAGGGCTTCGGCAGGAGATTTATACTTCGGCCAACTAGCGGTGAAATCGCTGACCGAAGAAACTGCGGCCGAGTTCAGAAACCGGGAACTTGGCTTTGTCTGGCAGTTCCACTATCTTTTGCCGGAGTTTACGGCGCTGGAGAATGTGGCGATGCCGCTGCTGGTGCGAGGAAAGAACCGCGCGGAGGCGGAGCAGGAAGCATCGCAGTGGTTGCGCGAGGTAGGGCTCGAGCAGCGTGGGCACCATCGATCGGGTGAGCTGTCGGGCGGAGAGCAGCAGCGGGTTGCGCTGGCTCGGGCATTGATCACTAAGCCGAGAGTGCTTTTGGCCGATGAACCGACAGGGGACCTCGACAGCCGGACAGCCGACGCCATTTTTGATTTGATCGCAACATTACATCACGATCACCAGCTAACTTCTTTAATTGCTACGCACAATCTTGGTTTTGCTCGACGTTGTAACCGCGTAATGCGGTTGGAACAGGGCAGGTTGGAAGAACTTCTTCCGGCGGAGTTGCGCGCGCGGTAAAAGGAATGAGCGGTGTCTTTAGTAATGGACAGGCGGCAGAGAAGTCACTTGGAACGTTGGCAAGATGATTGCAAGATTATCTCAGGGTCATGGGTTGTTTCCGCGTGCGCCAATGGGGGCGCTTCGGCAAACGCTGAAGGGGTAGGGCTTTATGTTTGAACGTTATACCGAAAAAGCAAGACGGGTTATCTTTTTCGCTCGTTACGAAGCGAGCCAGTTCGGGTCGCCTTACATTGAGACGGAACATCTTTTGTTGGGACTTCTGCGTGAAGACAAGGCCCTTACCAACCGTTTTCTGCGTTCTCATGCGTCAGTAGAGTCGATCCGCAAGCAGATCGAGGGGCACACTACCATCCGGGAGAAGGTCTCGACTTCAGTCGATTTGCCGCTAAGCAATGAATGCAAACGAGTTCTGGCCTATGCTGCGGAAGAGGCCGAGCGGCTCTCGCACAAACACATTGGCACGGAGCACCTGCTGCTCGGGCTGCTCAGAGAAGAAAAATGCTTTGCGGCTGAGATTCTGCATGAGCGTGGACTGCGGCTTTCGACCATCCGCGAGGAGCTGGCACGTTCCAGCCAGGAAAAGTCGCAACCACAGCGCCAGCGTGAATCTTCTTTGCTGAGCGAGTTTTCCCGTGACCTGACCCAGGCGGCGATGGACACCCAACTCGATCCGCTGGTCGGACGGGAAAGCGAACTGGAGCGGGTAGTGCAGATTCTGTGCCGCCGGACGAAGAACAACCCGGTGCTGATCGGGGAACCGGGCGTAGGGAAGACAGCAATCGTGGAAGGCCTTGCCCAAAGAATTGCCGACGGAGAAGTTCCGTCGTTCCTGGCCGACAAGCGGATTCTGGCGCTGGATCTTTCACTGATCGTTGCCGGTACCAAATATCGCGGACAGTTCGAAGAGCGGCTGAAGACCATCATGAAGGAGCTGATGGAGTCGCAGAACGCCATCATCTTCATCGATGAGTTGCACACTCTGGTGGGTGCTGGATCTGCCGAGGGTTCACTGGATGCGGCTAACATCCTGAAGCCCGCACTATCGCGCGGCGAGATTCAGTGCATCGGCGCGACCACGCCGGGAGAGTATCGCAAGTCGATTGAAAAAGACCGGTCGCTTGAGCGTCGTTTCCAGGCAGTGAAAGTTCCACCGCCGAACGAGACCGATGCCACCAAGATTCTGTTTGGAATCAAAGACCGGTACGAGAAGTTTCACGCAGTCACCTACACCGACGATGCGATCAATTTTGCTGTGTCGCACTCGAACCGGTACATTCCGGACCGTTTCTTGCCGGATAAGGCCATTGACCTGGTGGATGAAGCCGGCGCCCGTGTAAAGCTGCGCCAGACTTCACTTCCGGAAGAAATTACGGAAGTTCAGAAGCGGATCAAGTTCATCGTCCACCGCATGGAGAACGCCATCGCGAACCACGAGTTTGAGAAGGCGCGCTTTTACTCGGACGAAGAACGCAAGGAGCGCGAGAACCTGCGTGCTCTTCGCGAAAAATACCACCTCGATGAATCCTCCACCGGCGTAGTCGGTCGGGAGGACATCGAGGACGTGGTATCGCGCTGGACTGGCGTGCCGATTACCTCCATCAAAGAGGAAGAGACGCAGAAGCTTTTGCGGATCGAAGAAGAACTGCACAAGCGCATTATTTCGCAGGACAAATCGATCGTGGCGCTGGCGCGTGCGATTCGTCGCAGCCGTGCCGGGCTGAAGAGCCCGAACCGGCCCATCGGCTCTTTCTTGTTCCTGGGACCCACGGGAGTGGGGAAGACGGAAGTGGCGCGTACTCTGGCGCAATTCATGTTCGGCACGGAAAAGGCGCTGGTGCGGTTCGATATGTCCGAGTTCATGGAGAAGCACTCGGTTTCAAAGCTGATCGGGTCGCCTCCGGGATATGTCGGCTACGAAGAGGGCGGGCAGTTGACGGAGCGCGTGAAACGAGCCCCGTATTCGGTGGTGCTGCTGGATGAAATCGAGAAGGCGCATCCGGATGTGTTCAACATCCTGTTGCAGGTTTTCGAAGATGGACAGCTCACCGACGGCCTCGGCAACACAGTTGATTTCAAGAACGTCATTATCATCATGACCTCGAACATTGGCGCGCGGCACCTGCAGAAGCGCGAGGGCCTGGGATTCCAGTCTTCCAACGAAGACATGGTATCCGACAAGATCGAGGAATTGGTGAAGGGTGAAGTCAAACGAACCTTTAACCCTGAGTTCCTGAACCGGTTGGATGAGATCATCCTGTTCACAGCGCTGAGCGAAAGCGACCTGATTCAGATTCTGGAGTTGATGGTTACGCAGCTCAACACCAATTTGGCGCAGAAATCGATCACGGTTACGGTGACGGACGAAGCCAAGAAATGGATTCTGAACCAGACGCTCACCGACCGGAGCTATGGCGCTCGGCCTTTGCGCAGGGCCCTTCAGAAGTACATTGAAGACCCATTGTCAGAGGCGCTGATCCAGGGCACGATCACCACCCGGCCGGCGTTCATTGAAGTCTTCCTGGATGGCGATAAGCTGTACTATCGTCCAGTGGATTCGGAAAAGACTGAGGGCGTGCTGCTCTACGAAAATTAGTTGACGGTAAGTTTTATCAGCCGCCGGCGAAAGCTGGCGGCTTTGTTTTGCCTTAGCGAGTCCACTCGTCCAGACTTAGCCCTTTCACTCTGCCAAATACTTTGTCGCTGGCCACCAGCGTAAGGTCTGAAGCCCGTGCCCGGCTGGAAATCATCATGTCGAGATTGCCCATGGAGTCCGCGGCGCTCCAATGCGGCGCTAATGCGGCGCAAAGATCTTTTTTTGGCTGACGCCGAATCCCAAACGAAGCGGAGGCCGGCGTTGAATAGATCGGTATGGTGGCAGGTCTTCCAAGCGGACCAACAGCGCTTCTCAGGATGGCATTCTCTACTGTGCTATCGAAGGGAAAGCGATGACCAACTGGTCCAGCGGCAGGGCATTGTGAACGGGTTGGCCTGCCTGGGGAACGATGGTGAGAGGAGCGCCCTTAGCCTCTGCTTCGTCGAACGCTTCAGTCCCGGGCGTTTTTCCGGTGACCTGAAAGTTGTCAATCTCATAGGGAAGGCCGTTGGAGGCGAGGGAGGAAGGAGAGTCCATCACCTGGAAGTGAAGATGAGGCGCAATGGAGTTTCCGGAGTTGCCGACTAAGCCCAGCACCTGTCCGCGATGAACTTTGTCCCTGGCATGAACTCGAATGCTCCCCGGTTGCATGTGGGCGTACATGCAATATCGATGATTGCCGAGATCGAGGATGACAGCGTTTCCGTCGGCGGCGTCCGGTGAGATGTCGGTTGGAAACTTGCCTGGAGTCTGCTCGGGCAGGCCGTCAGTAACAGACGCGACGGTCGCATCGGCAACCGCGATCGCAGCCTTTCCGAAGATGGTGTAACTCTCCGGTTTCTCCCGCGGACCGGAATAGATGCGGTGGTCCTTATCAAGCTGTTCCCAATCAACGGCAAAGCGCTGGGCAATCCAGACTCGGCCATTTACCGGCAATGCGGCACGGGTGTGCCGGGTCGCGTCGCAGCAGGAATCGGCAGAAACAGCGCTTGCGTGCTTTTTGCGAGAACTCCCGATGACTGGCGAAGTCCAGCCGGCTGCAGGCGGCCAGCGATCTCTGCCGAATCAAAGCTCTGAATGATCGACCCGTCCCCGAGCACGTCGACTTTTTCCAGAGCCGCTTCGGCGCTGGAGAAATTGGTGATCCAGAGCTCATAAACAAGATGGCTGCGGCCATCCGAACCTTGGAAGGCGATCGGTGCATCGGCGACATTGAGTATCAGGGGAGTGATAACTTCCGAGTCACAGTCAGCCCCCGCGACGATGGCTGGCGTGAGGGCAAATACGAGAACGATGAAAACAAGGCTGCGATTCATGATGCCGACCATCGGGCGCAACATGGTAAACAACGCTCTGGAGGATCGGCAAGAGAGATGGCGATATTGGTTGTGGCGGTCACGCATCCGATCTCAGGTCCCGGTTCCCGGTTTCCGGTTATCAGTTTTGGGTACCCCATCGGCTTAAAAATTAGAATTGTCTTAGGTCTGGGACTCATCCAACTTGCCAATGAGCCCCGATGATGTGGCTGTGCATCAGGCTATATACTGGCGGTGGAAGGCTTCTCCGCCACTGCTGATGAATTTTCGCAAGCTGCTTCAGATCTTTTGTCTTTTCGTAATTGCACTGCCGCTGGGCGGCTGCCTTTTCCGCTCACGCCCGATCACCAGAAAACTTAGTACTGCGCCGCTGAAATCAGCGACCCGCCAGGAACTGCTGGACTACATCAATATTCAGGCCACTAAGATTCGGACCATGCAGGCCACGGTCGATATCGATACCTCTGTGGGAGGGATCAAGAAAGGGAAGGTGGTCGATTATCAGCAGATTCGCGGCTACGTGTTGGCGCGTAAGCCTGCAATGCTGCGCATGATCGGGCTGCTGCCGATCCTGCGTAATCGCGCTTTTGACATGGTGAGCGACGGCAATAACTTTAAGCTCTGGATTCCGCCCAAGAACCGGTTCGTGATCGGACGCAACGATGTGCAGACCCGCAATCCATCGCAACCGCTCGAGAGCTTGCGTCCCCAGCAGATTTACGATGCTCTGTTGCTGCCGGAAGTGAACCAGAACGGCGAAATAGCCGTGCTCGAAAACGGGTTTGAGATCGTGAAGGATTCCAAGGGGCACGACGTAGAGCAGCCCAATTACGAACTGCAGGTTATCCGCGCCACGGGCGACAAAGGGCCGTATCTTTCCCACAAACTACTATTCAGCCGTACGGACCTGCTGCCACACCGGCAATTGATTTACGACCAGGATGGCAATCTCGTGACCGACGTTCATTACGAGGGATACAAGGATTATGACGATCTCAAGTTTCCGAGCCAGATTGAGATCTGGCGGCCACAGGAAGAGTACGACATCACCCTGACCATCTTGAAGTTGCAGTTGAACGAAAACCTGCCCGATGACAAATTCGCGCTGCAGCAACCACCCGGAGCGCAGGTGGTGCGCCTGGACCAACCCCAGGCGAGCAGCATTGTGGAAATGCCCCGGGGCAAGTAAATAGACATGATGAACTCGATGATTGTCGCCAACCTGGTGTATCGGCCGATCCGGTCCATGATCAGCATTGTGGCGATCGCGCTGGAAGTGACGTTAATTCTACTGATCGTCTGGCTGTCGCTCGGGATGCTCAAGGACTCGCGCGATCGGCAGGCCGGTATCGGAGCGGATGTAATTGTGCTGCCCCCGGGATCGTCCAACCTGATGGGTGTGACCGGTGCGCCGGCGCCAATCAAGGTAGCAGACATAATTGCCAAGCTGCCGCATGTGGTACGTGTTTCGCCGGTGGTGATGCAGATTTCGACCGCGGGTAATGTCGAAGTGATTTATGGGATTGACCTCGACAGCTTCCAGGCGCTGGGTGCGCCATTCCGCTATCTGCAGGGCGGGCCTTTTCAGGGGCCTAACGATGCCATCGTGGACGATTTTTTTGCACATTCCAAACACGTAAAAGCGGGCGACACAATCGAGATCCTGAATAATAAGTTTCGAGTGGCGGGAGTGGTGGAGCACGGAAAAGGAGCGCGCAAGTTTGTTCCCTTGAAGACCCTGCAGGAGTTGAGTGGAGCGCAAGGCAAAGCGTCAGCGTTTTACGCTAAGCTGGATTCGCCGGCCAATGCTGACCAGGTGGTTGAAGAAATCCGCCAGGTGCCTGGAATGGGGTCTTACGTAATTCGCTCGATGCGGGAATATCTCTCGATGATGACGGCGAGCAATGTGCCTGCGCTCTCCATCTTCATCAATATTGTGATCGGAATTTCCCTGATCATCGGATTCATCGCTATTTTCCAGGCCATGTACACGGCAGTTATGGAGCGGACGCGCGAGATCGGGATCCTGAAGTCGATGGGCGCCTCGAAATTTTACATTGTGAACGCGATTTTGCGCGAAGCGGTGATCCTGGCGATTGGCGGAATCATCGTGGGAGTCACTGTGAGCCTGGCGGCGCGGGCCGGGATCGCACAGAGAGCGCCTACGCTTCCGGTTGAGCTGGACTGGAGCTGGGTAGGCCGGGCAGCGTTGATTGCGGTAGTAGGGTCGCTGGCGGGAGCTCTCTATCCTGCGTTCAAGGCAGCGCAGAAAGATCCCATTGAAGCGCTGGCCTACGAGTAAAACGCCCCGCTAGGCGGCGAGTCTTGATTTTATGACGCGCAGTTCGGCCTTAGGTGCGATTGTGGCCAGAGCGGCTTCGGTTACATCCCGCTGGCTGATGACAGCGCCTTCCATTTCTGCAAGAACCACTTTCGTAATTCCCGAGTAATCCCCGCCTGCGATGATCAGAGCTGCGAGTGCGGTCTGCAACGGCGGCAGGCTGGGATTGAATGCTGCGTTCTCGATGTAGCAGCCGCGAAAGATGCGGTCGCGCGCGCTTACCGCTACGCCCGAGTGTGACTTGGTGTAAGGCGCATAGGATTTACGGGCTGCGCTGAGAGCAGCCGAGATCAGATCGTCTGATTGCGTTTTTGTAAGAACCAGGTTGCTCTCGCGAACCGGGAATGCACCATCAGAAAACCCGAGGTCTTTCGGTCCGAAAGATTGCGGCAACAGCGCCGATAAGTTCACCGCAGGCGAACCTTCGATCAGAATCCGAATATCAGAGCCGGGCGTAAGCTCGTTCATAAACTGTCGGCAGTGGCCGCAGGGCGCGGCTGTCACGGCGACCGCACTAATGCCAGTGTCGCCGTGCATGTATGCGTTTGAGATGGCCGACTGCTCTCCATGCACTGAGAAGTTCAGGGAATGTCCTGCCAGTTCAAGATTGGCGCCGAGATATAGACCGCCATCTCTGCCCTGGGCGACGGTTCCCACCAGGTACTTCGAAATTGGCGGGCGAGAGTAGGTCCGAGCCAGCGGCAACAAGGCGAGCATGAGAGCGTCGATATCAGTAGGTCCGGACGCCAGCAGCGCGCGAACATCTGTTGCCGGAATTTGCCCGCTGAAGCCGGGCTGACGAATCACCCGTAATAACCGTTCGCGCGATTCTGTGCTGAGTTTTGGCAGCAGCTGGGCGAAATTGGTTTCGCTTTCTTTTCCCGACAACATGTGAGTAGCAAGTAAGCCGAGACTTGCTGACCCGAGCATTGTAATGGCGTTTCGTCGATTCATCGTGGGTGGAATTTTACGCCTATATTGTGCAGCTCAGGAGACCTAGGTTGTTGCGCTTAGGAAGCTAAAGACGCCTTTTCGAATTTTTACATCCCAGTACCGATGGTATTTGCCGGATAGGCACGTTCTACTGGGGAGGCGTTGCTAATTTAACGGGAGCGAAAACAATGCAAGGGAATATGCAATCAAAACTGAGGGAGCTGAAGATCGACAGGAACACTATTCCGGACGCGTTCCGGAAATCGCCAAAGTTGATCTCCCCTGGCGTGCACCGCTGGCTGGATGTGGCCGTTACCGCATACTTTACGGTTCTGGGTACGGCATGTGCGCTTAAGGGCAAAAGTGGGGCGGCCACATCTGCATTCGTAAATGCTGGCATGGTGGCTGGGCTCACACTGTTTACTGACTACGAAGGGACAGGCAGAAAACCCGTAAGCTTTAAGCTCCACGGAACTCTGGATGCCGTGCAGGCGGCTACAGCAGCTCTGGGTCCGGTGCTGCACGGATTCGCAGACGAGCCGGAATCCAAATGGTTTTATGCTCAAGCTCTGAATGAAGTCGGGGTGATTGCCACAACCGACTGGGACCAGGTCATGAGAGGCCGCAGGAGCTTAGGTCGGGCAGCCTGATCAGAGTTGATGATTACCAAAGCAGGGCGTCCTGTCGATCTGCCGAAAGGCTTCGAATATCGGCAGGATTTTTTGTCGCCAGAAGAAGAACAGGACCTGCTCACCAAGGTTGCCGGGCTCGACTTTCAGCCTTTTGAATTCCAGGGGTATATTGCCAAGCGGCGGATTGTTGAATACGGCTATGAGTACGACTTCAGTTCGCGGCGGACAAGTGCAGCCCCGGCAATTCCGGAATTCCTTAATCCAATTAGGGTGCGAGCGGCAGAATGGGCAGCTGTACGCTCAAACGAAATTGTTGAAGCAGTGATAACCGAGTACATGCCCGGATCGCCGATTGGCTGGCATCGGGACGTACCTCAGTTTGAGGCAATCATTGGTATTTCGCTCGGCAGCGCCTCGCGAATGCGCTTCAAACCCTACAAGTCGGAAGGGAAGATCATCTCAGTTGTTCTCGATCCCCGGTCAGCTTATATGCTACGGGGTATTGCCAGGTGGAATTTTCAGCACAGCATTCCTACGGTCAAAAGGCTAAGGTATTCCATTACGTTCAGGACACTAAGAACAAAGAAGTAGGAGCCGGGCATCAGCTCTTAAGCAATCGGTCGAGGTCGCTCTCGTTGATGACAGCTACGCCCAGCTCGCGTGCATTATCGAGCTTGGAACCAGCATCAGCGCCGGCCAGAACGTAGTCTGTTTTCTTGCTGACGGAGCCGGAAACGCGGCCGCCCGCGTCTTCAATCAGCTTCTTGGCTTCATCGCGCGTGTAGTGGGCGAGGGTCCCGGTTAGCACAAAGGTCTTTTTTGCGAGCTGGGTTCCGCGTTCTTTTTTCTTTCCCCGAAAAGTCAGGCCTGCACCCCGCAACTCGTCTACCAGCTGACGGTTGCGAGGCTCGGCGAAAAACTCGACGATGCTGTTGGCGATTCGCGGGCCGACTTCTTCCACCTCTTGCAGCTCTTCTTCGCTTGCGTTCACGATTGAATCAAGTGATCCGAAGTGCTCGGCCAAAAACTGAGCGGTGCGCTCACCAACAAAGCGTATTCCGAGGCCGTAGATTACGCGCTCGAGCGGTAACTTCTTGGAACGCTGGATCTCATCAAGAACATTTTGAGCCGACTTATCGCCCATGCGTTCGAGCTTGAGCAAGTCGGCCTTAGACAGCTTGTATAAGTCCGCGACATCTTTGACCATGCCGCGATCGGTAAGCTGATTGACCAGGGCCTCACCCAATCCGTCAATGTTCATAACGCCGCGCGAGGCGAAATGCAGAATGCTTTCGCGCAACTTGGCTGGGCAGTTCGCGTTGACACAGCGATGATCGGCTTCGCCTTCGGTGCGCACCACCTGGCCGCCGCAGACAGGGCAGCGTTCCGGCATGTGAAAAATCTTATTGCCGCGAGCATGATCTTTGTCATCGAGCACGCGAATAACTTTGGGAATGACATCGCCGCCACGCTCGACTTCCACCCAGTCACCGATCTTGACGCCCAGCCGCTCGATCTCGTCCATGTTGTGCAGCGTGGCGCGGCTGACGGTGGTGCCTCCGATTGGCACCGGCTTCAGGGCTGCGACCGGAGTGAGCTTGCCCGTGCGCCCGACCTGCACAAATATGTTGTCGATCTGGGTGATGCCACCGCGGGCAGCGTATTTATAGGCTATGGCCCAGCGCGGAGCCTTGCCGGTGAAGCCGAGTTCGCGCTGCAGGGGCGTGCTGTCGACTTTGATGACGATTCCATCGATCTCATAGGGCAACTGCTCGCGCTTCTTCTCTTCATGCTGGATGAAATTCCAGAGCTCGTCGAAATTCTTTGCGCAGCGCCGTAATGAATTGACTTTGAAGCCGGCGGCGTGGAGAGCGTCGAGAGTCTTCCAGTGCCGATCGAAGTAGATCCTGCCGTTCACCAGCAGCGCGTAGGCGAAAAAATCCAGGCGGCGCTGGGCGGTGATACTGGGTTCCAGCTGGCGAACGGTTCCGGCGGTTGCGTTGCGGGGATTGGCGAACTGCGACAAGCCCTGCTTCTCGCGTTCTTCATTCATTTTTTTGAAGGCGGCCAGCGGCATCAGCATCTCGCCGCGTACTTCGAAAGAGGGCGGGATACCGGCCTTCTTCAATTTTTCTTTGCTGATTGAGAGCGGAATGGATCGAACCGTGCGGACGTTGCCGGTCACATCCTCTCCTGTGGCGCCGTCGCCCCGAGTGACGCCGCGCGCCAGCTGTCCATTCTCGTAAACCAGGGCGAGCGACATGCCATCCAGCTTGAGCTCGCAGACATACTCGATGTCCTTACGGCCGCTTAGTTCGTGGACCCGCCTTTCCCAGTTACGCAGCTCATCTTCGGTGTAGGCATTATCGAGTGAGAGCATGGGCGATGAATGCTGCACTTTTACGAAGCCTTCCCGTGGTTTTCCGCCAACCCGCTGCGTCGGAGAGTCGAGAGTGACCAGATCGGGGTGCTCGGCTTCGAGCTTCTTGAGCTCACCCATCAGGCGATCGAAGTCGGCGTCGCTGAGCTCGGGATCGTCCAGAACGTAATAGCGATATTCGTGATGCCGGATCTGTTCGCGTAGAGATTCGATCTTCTTTTCGATACTTGCGGACATTTGATTCTGAATTATATTCGCAGGGAAATGCGCGAATCATTCTGAAGGTGTGCGCTAGAATCCCAAAACGGAGTACGGACGCACTCAGTTATCTGGCACAAGCCTGATCTACCGCTGGTCAGTTTCTGCATGACCACGAACGTATCGTGGTTCGGGTTTCGAATTCAACCGGTTCACGTACCAGAATGTACGGCTCATAGCGCCATTGACTCACCGCATTTATTGCGGCTTGCACGAGCTGCGGGTCGCCGGCGACCGGGACAATATCTTTGACTCTTCCACCCTTGGCCACCAGCAACTTGAGCTTCACCACCGCGTTCGCGCAGAGGCTACAAGCACCGTCGGGACACACCGGCTGAATGCGGGAAGTGATTCGGTGATTTCCCGAACCCTCGGATAAATGAAGAAGATGCGGGCTCTCTCTTTGCGGCAAGTCACCAAACGCAACCGAAACAAGAAGAATGAAAGCGAAAACAAATTTCACAGGCACCTCAAATCGTTTCACCTTCCGAGGTAGCAGCTGTTCTATTGCTTCTTCTTCTTTTTTCCGAACAGGCCGCTCAATGCATCAATAGCCTGGTTCGCCCCCGGGTTGTTGGACTGAGGCAGCCGCCCTTTAAGCTGATTCCCAAGCTGGTTGCTCAGTTGGCTTCCGACGATCCCCTTAACATCGGGAACAAATTGCGGATTGGAAGTTGTCCCCTGCACGAAGAAGGGGATACTTGCGCCGTTCCCGCTCATGCCGGCCAGTTGCGACAGGCCGCTCACGGCACTGCCGGCGACATTGGCCGTGAGGTGATAATTCAGCGCGCCGGCCGGGGAAATGTTGCCGCTTCCTGTGACTGTCCCCAGAGCAGGGATATTCAGATTTACATTGTTAGTGGAAATTCCTTCTGGCCCGACGCGCGCATCGGTGCTGAGATTTTTGATGGAAGTGTCGTTTCCGGTCTTTGCGCCGGAGAGCGCGCTCACCGCTGAGAGCTTTGATCCCAGATCGAAACCGGCCAGTTTGGTGTCAGCAAGCTTCAACGGGCCAGTAATGACCGGGTTATCAGCCGGGCCGTTGATGCTCAGAGCAGTCGAAAGAGTTCCGCCCTGCAGAGACGAACCCTGCGGAAGAACTACACCTAACGCAGGCAGCATGGCCTGCAGTTCATTCACCGACATGTTGGGAGCGTCGAGCTTCATGTTCAGAATAGGCTTGGGTCCGTGCACATCGTAAGCTCCGGTTAAATGCGCGAGTGCTTGCCCAAGTGCGACATCGCCCTGAGTTAATAAACCGGTCTGCTTATCCAGATTGAAGTCTGTTGCGTACTTGATCTGCACCGGGCGCGCAGCTGGCGAGCCTTTAGGCGAAAGCTTCAATTTGTCAGCATTAACGGTTCCGCTGGATTTTGCGATGTGACCGTTAGATTGGAGGGTCGCGTCAACGTTCGTGATTCCGGCAATTCCGCTAGAGGGTTCCACAAAGCCTGAGGCTGCAAGGTTCAGCTGGTTAATTTTCAGTTTGGCTTGCACCGGCGAAGCCGCAGCATCATCAGGATCGATTGGGCCAGCGGTACCGTCCAGTTTAAGGTCGCCGCCTCCCGGCAAGTTACAAGTGAGCGTAAAGGGAAATTGTGAATCCATCGAGAAGTTCGTAACCGTGACATTGACTTTGTCGTAGACGCGCGGCTTCGCGCTTGAATTCGCGTCGCCCACCGATACGCGCCCGTCGGTAACGTTCAGTTTCGCCACGGAAAGATTCTGTTCGAGTGGTTCACCGGCCTTGGGTCCTGAACTTGGCGCTTGCGCAGGTTTCCTCGCCGCTTCCGGCGCTTTTGCTGGCGGAGCTTCGGGCGAGGTCTGCTGCGCGCCTGGGGCATGCGCATTTTTGCCCAGGCTGGAGAAGTTCCATTTGCCGGACGAATTCTTAATCAATGAAATCTGTGGCTGATCGAGCGTGAGATTTGTGACATGCACTTGCTTGGAGAAGATCAGCGGCATCATCTCGACTCCGACCTTCAGGGCCTTCGCCTGAATGAATGGAGCTTTGCTGAATGCCGGGTCGTCTGCGATGGAAAGATTTTCAGCCGCGACGTTGCCCGATAGTATGGACAAGCTCAAATTGCCCACCTTCACCTCGCGGCCGAGGGCCTTGGAGAGGTCAGACTCAATCCGGGGCCGGAAAGCGTTCACGTTGATGAGGAAGGGAAGAGCAATTAGAACGACAATGACGAGAACGATTACCACTCCCACGATCTTCAATGCGCGTTTCATGGAAACCTCCGTTGCGAACGCTGAAGTTTGGATGGCGCTATGGGGTTGTGTGATAGCTCGAAATTGCAGGGCCCCGAACCTACTTACAAAGAAAGAAGTTGCATGGATGCAAGCGTTTGGCCGCTTGACAGTGCCTGTACTCTCTGCTGTAGTGTCGGCCAGCGAACGCTGATTTCCAGCGCCAGCCATGCTACCAGATTATGCGCGGGAAAAGTGCCGGTTTGATGGTTACGATTCGGGATGTCGCCAAGGAAAGTGGGTTCTCCTCGACCACAGTTTCGATCGTTCTGAATAATGCCCCGTTAGCCCGCTACATTCCCTCCGCCACCAAGAAAAAAATCGAAAAGGCGGCCAATAAGCTCGGCTACCGGCCCAATCTTTTTGCGCGCTCGCTACGCAGCAAACGCAGCCATACGGTTGGGGTAATGGTTTTCGATATGACCGATCCTTTCTGCACGCTGGTGCTGCGCGGCATTGAAAATGCCTTGTACCAGGCTTCGTACCTGCCAATCCTTACCGACGTGCAGAACGAGCGCAGCCGGTTTGAACGTTACCTGGAAATGCTTCTGGACCGCCGAGTCGAAGCGTTGATCGTTCTGGCGAACTGGCTGTTTGTTGATATTGACGTGCTGGCGGATGTCGAGAAGAGCAGCGTTCCGACAATGATGATTGGCAGGGAACTGCAGACCGACAGCGTGAGTTCAGTAATTGTCGACAACGAACTCGGCGCCCATGCCGCGCTTGAACATCTTTACGTGCTTGGGCACCGGCGGATTGCCTTCATCCGTGGCCCTAAGACACTGGCCGACAGCGCCCCGCGCTGGCGTGGCATACGATTATTCGCCAAAAACGCAGGTCTCGAACTGGATAACGATCTGATCCTTGATTTACCGGAGTCGCGCGACCCGATCTCGAGCTTCGAGGCCGGTCGCAAATTAACCGAGGACCTGCTGAAGAAAGGTTCTTCATTCACCGCGCTGATGGCATTCGATGATATGACGGCGTTCGGGGCCATCCGGGCGCTGGCCAAGGCCGGGCGCCGTGTGCCGGAGCATTGCTCCGTCATCGGCTTTGATGACGTGGCCGTCAGCGCGCTTTACACTCCGCCGCTGACAACCATCCATCAGCCCATGGAGGAAATGGGAACCATGGCGGCTGGCATCGTGGTTGACGCAATCAATGGCGTCATCGAGAAGCGCAGTTCGGGCGCCGTGCATCGAAAACTGGCTCCAGAACTGGTCGTGCGGGAGTCGACCCGTACCTTGTCGTAAACGGCCGGAAGGGATTTTTTTCTTGACAGTTGCGATTCGATTACCGCAATATTCCGGTTATTGATACGTTTTAATACGTATCCCTCAGCAGCTCATCGATGGCCAGCCGCGGCTTTCGGGTTAAACGTGAGGCGTGACATCGGCAATTCCGCGAATTCTTTCCCGGTCCGGAGGAAATCCATGCGCACAGGTATTCGCATTGGCGTCGTAGCCCTGGTGGTTCTAGCTTGTCTTCTGCCACTCCCGGCACAAAAAGTTACCAGCACAATCCGCGGGACAGTCACCGACCCGTCGGGCGCTGCAATTGCGGGCGCGGAGGTGACGGTCAGAAACCAGAGCACGAACCTCACCCGCGCCGCGAGGACGAACTCCTCCGGCGAGTACGTTGTTACCGACCTTGAACCTGGAAAGTACGAAGTGCGCGTGAAGCAGCAGAGCTTCAAGGAATCGGTGACACAAAACATCGAGCTGTTTGTTTCCAGTACCGCCGTAATCGATGCTGCACTGCAAGTGGGGAGTGCCAGCGAGCAGGTAACGGTGGAAGCGAATCCGGTTCAGGTGGAAACGTCAACCGGAGCGGTCGGAAACGTGGTTGAAGGAAATGAAGTTCGCGAGTTGCCGCTCAACGGTCGGAGCTTTGTTCAGCTCACGCAATTGATGCCAGGCGTTTCGCCGCAAGCTTCATTCGATCCCAAGAACAAAGGGTTGCTTGCGGGAGTGGATTTCTCGGTGAACGGGAACAACACCACTGGCAATATTTTTATGGTCGATGGCGTTAACAATAACGATATCGGTTCCAACCGAACGATTCTGGTTTACCCCTCGATCGATGCAATTCAAGAGTTCAAGATTCTCCGCAACAGCTATGGTCCCGAGTATGGTCAGGCCATGGGCGCGATCATCAATCTAGAACAGCGCGTTCAGCAAATGTGCCAACGCCAGCAGAGAAGCAGGGAGACTTCTCGCAACTCCGTGTCGCAAACGACGGCACGCCTTGCGAGAATGCACCTACGGTCGGTGCCAATACACTCACCGGTGTGCCGGCCGGACAGACTTCCGCTGCCGGTGCATTGCTGGTACAGCTTTTTCCTGATCCTAATCTTCCAGCCTCGCAGGTTCTCCCCGGCAACTGCTTCAACTGGTCCACATCGTTAACTGCACCAATCTACTGGCGTGAGGAGAACATTCGTGTCGATTACAAGCCCACAGCGACTTGGAGCGTGATGGGCAGGTACACGCATGATGCGTGGTCGCAGCCATTCCCAAGTACGCTGGGATTTTGGGGCGATGACAAATATCCATCTGTGGAAACCAGCTGGATCCAGCCAGGATGGCAGGCCACGATCAAATTAACCAAGTTATTTGGAAGCACCTCCGTGAATGACTTTCAGGTTTCCTATGCGGGCAACCGAATCACAGCTACCCGCGCCGGAACAAATCCAGGATTAAATAATCAGATCACAGCCGCTCTGCCGCCTGACTATCCAATTTCGGATAAGACATCAGGCAAAGACCTGGGATACCCGGTGTTTTGGGGGGGGTTAGGCAACGGTGCAGATTCAGATGATCTATGGACTCAGGCACCCTGGCACAACAATGAGCAGCTGTTTATCTACAAAGATGATTTCTCGAAGGTGATGGGCAATCACACCTTCAAGCTCGGCGTGCTGTTCAGCAACAATCAGAAGAATGAATTGGTGAATGGGTCTTCCGAGGAGGCGCCCAACTTTGGGGGGCTCTCATCCGGCAGCATTGATAGCACTAATGGAGTGTTCAACGCGTTGTGGAACCAAGTCTCGTGGAATGCTTCTGAGCTGCAGACTAATCCCTTCGGACAGCAAAGATGGCATGACGTGGAGTTCTACTACGGAGATAGTTGGAAAATTCGACGTAACCTCACCTTCGAGTACGGGGTCCGCTGGTCATTTTTGCGACAGCCATACGTTGCAAATGACAGGATCTCAAGCTTCGAGCCCTTCGCTTACGATCCGAGTTGGGCAATTTTATCAGCGCGAGCGTCTGAGTAACGGGCTCTCGATGGCCAACAATTCACCGTTCTCTCTGACAGCACCGAGCATTGATCGCACCCTCGATGTGCCGGTGCCGCCGGGGCAAGGCACAGGCGCGCCGAATTTCGGTGTCGATCCAAGCAACCAAATTCCTAACACTTGGCAGTGGAACCTGACAGTCGAAAGAGAGGTGTTCCGGGATTCGAAACTGGAGCTTGCTTACGTCGGCAATAGAGGAATCCATCTTCTCAGATACACCGATGCCAATTTCGTTAATCCCCCGAGTTCATGGCTGGAGTATTCCACTAATTCAACCCTGCTGGCCAACCTGATCGCCAGTGG
Source organism: Acidobacteriota bacterium (assembly GCA_003224855.1). GTDB lineage: Bacteria > Acidobacteriota > Terriglobia > Terriglobales > Acidobacteriaceae > Gp1-AA142. The sequence continues at coordinate 27,344 of QHZY01000046.1, forward strand.
CGAAGACCCGGCAACGGCTGCGGCCGATGCTGGAAGCGCCAACAACGGACTACGGCCCTTCGGCCGTACACCGGCATGTGACCCCCTGTCCGATCCCGGCTGCGGAAACTTCGGTCAGATTGATTTTGCCGAATGGAAAGGCAGCTCCAACTATCACGCTCTTCAGGCGTTGTACCGGGTTCGCATCAAGTCACTGGATGCGCAGTTCGCGTACACCTACTCTAAGTCTCTTTCTGACACGTCCCTGACGAGTAGCGGAACGACCGCGAATAGCACTGTGCTTTTGAACCCGATCAATCCCAGACTAAATTATGGGCCGAGCTTTATTAACCGGCCGCACATATTCGTGGGCAACATTGATTATCTGCTGCCGACCTTTACGGGGCGAAACGCATTGATACGCCACGGCTTGGGAGGGTGGGAAGTGGCTAGCATTCTGGGTTATTCAAGTGGAACTTCGATGACCGTCTTCGGAAGTGGGGACATCACGGGAGCTCCTGGTGGCCTGACGGGAACTGGCGCTAGGATCGACGCCTCGCGGCCGAACCGGGTTCCAGGCCAGCCCTGTCGGGCTCCTTCGGGCTCTCCCAAGTTTCAATGGCTGAATCCGGCGGCGTGGACCATTAACGACTATCAGTTGGGTTCATTCCCAACAGCTAGCGTTGGAGAATGTTCCGGACCTGGCCTTGCCAACACAGATTTCTCAGTTCACAAGAATTTCAAAGTTGGAGAGAAGGTTACACTGCAATTCCGCATGGAGTTCTTTAACGTCTTCAACAAAGTTCAGTTCAAAGGCTTCTCAGAAGACATTACTGGGATACATAACGACATCGTAGGCAGTGGCTTTGCATGCACGAGCCTGGCAGCGACCGATCCAGATACGCAGAGTCAGTTTAATTCACTATGCCCTCACGGTGTAACGAACCGAGTGGCGTGGAATTTTGCGAATAACGGGCAGACTAACTTTGGTCAAGCTGCCGCCGACAAAGGGCCGCGCGAGATTCAGTACTCATTGAAAATCGAGTTCTGAGGTAGTCTGTTCTGCGATTGAGGCCGGAGCGATCCGGCCTTTTTTTCTTGCAGTCCGCAACAGTTATCGATAGTTCACGCTAACCCACTTACGCTCCCGGGAACTGGCGAGGATGGCGTCGCACAGAATCAATTCCTCATGGCCGGTTTCGAATGTCGGGAAGCTGCGTGGGGCGGAGAGATCTCCGGCAGCGATGTAAGCGTAGAAATCCTTAAATAACTGTGCGAAGGTGTCGGCGTAGCCTTCGGTATGGCCGCCGGGATAGGCAGAGTATCCGCGTGTGGCCGGGCTCATGAGCGCCGGGTCTTTCAGCATAATTTCGTTTGGCTGGGTGCGGCGGCCGATCCACAACGTGTTTGGATCTTCGGATTGCCATGCCAGCGAGCCTTCTGATCCGTCGATCTCCCAGCCAAGACGCGCTTTGCGGCCGGCACTGATCTGCGAGACCGTCATTACGCCGCGCAGGCCGCCTTCCAGGTGCAACAGCACGGAGCCGCAGTCGTCGGTGGTGATTTTCACATCATCGAATTCGGCGGACGCAGCTTTCTGGAAGCTTTCTACTCGGCCGCGCGGCTTGCGCCGGACGGGGAGCATGGTCGCGAGATCGGCGCATACCTCGGTGACTTTGCGTCCGGTCAGCCAGGTGACAGTGTCGAGCACGTGGGTGCCGATATCGGAGATGGCGCGCAACTCGCCTCCCAGTTGCGATTCCAGGCGCCAGTTCCAGTCGGTGGGATAAAGAAGCCAATCTTGCAAGAAGCTGCCATGGACGAGGCGAGGCTCGCCGATTGCGCCTTTGGCGATCAGCGAGTGAGCTTCCTGAGCCAACGGGTAATAGCGCAAGTTGTAGGTGACGCCGCCGACCCGCTTCTGTTTTTTGGCAACCTCAATCAACTCCGGGCTTTCGACGGTATCCATGGCGAGCGGTTTCTCGCACATAACGTGCTTTCCGGCTTCCAGAGCGGCTTTTGACTCTTCGAAATGGACGTTGTTGGGCGTGCAAACGTGGACCACGTCTACCGACTTGTCGGCGAGCAGGTCGTCAAGCGAGCTATAAGCGCGATCAACACCCAGGGTGTCGCGGTAGTGCTGGCTGCGGTCGGGGGAGCTGGCAAGCACTCCCTGAACAGGGATGCCCTGGCGGCGGAGAGATTCGAGGTGGGCCTTGCCCACAAAGCCAACACCAATGACGGCGGCGCGAAGTTTGGCCATAAGAATGAGAATCGCAGGCTAACTTACGTGTGCGTGCTCGCGCACCGGGCTGACTACGGCGAGACCACGCTCGAGATCAGCGATGAGATCATCCGCGTTCTCTATGCCGACGGAAAGCCGAATCAGTTGGTCGGTGACGCCCATCTTTTGGCGATGCTCGGCGGAAATCATGGCGTGTGAAGTAAGGACTGGAATGGTAACCAGCGAGTCCACGCCGCCCAGGCTGGGTGCGAGCGTAAACAGGCTGAGTGATTCGGCGACCCGGCGCGCATCTTCACCGGTCCCATCTACTTCGAAACTAAGTACGCCGCCTCCGCCGTGCATTTGTTGAATGGCAAGCGCGCGCTGTGGATGTGAGTTCAGAAACGGATAGTTGACGGCCCGCACTTTGGGATGTTGCGACAGGAATTCAGCCACCCGCAGCGTGTTCTGGTTGTGGCGCTGCACGCGAACGGCGAGTGTCTTTATTCCGCGAAGCAAAAGAAAGGCACCGTGGGGATCCATGTTGCAGCCGAAGGTTGTGCGGGCTTCATGGATCTGGTCGATCAAATCCTGTCTGCCGCACACGATGCCGCAGATCAGGTCACCGTGACCGGCAAAATACTTGGTGCCAGAGTGCATGACGAGATCGATACCGAACTCCGCGGGGCGCGTGTTTATCGGGGTAGCGAAGGTACTGTCCACCATCGAGATCAGGTTGTGTTTGCGCGCGATCCCGGCGATGCGGTGCAGGTCGACAACCCGCAGCGTGGGGTTGGTGGGTGATTCAACGTAGATAAGCTTCGTATTGGGGCGGATGGCGCGAGTGTGTTGATCGTAGTCGATGGTATTAACGAAAGTGGTCTCAACCCCGAATCGCGGCAGCACAGAGCTGAAGAATTTGGTGGCGCCGCCGTAGATGTCGCGTTGTGCAACCACATGGTCGCCGGCCTTGAGCAGCGCGAGCGCAGTGGCAGTAATGGCGGACATCCCGGAAGAAAAAACCAGCCCGGCATCTACACTTTCGAGTTCCGCGATTGCCTTCTCGGCTACCGTGTTCGTAGGATTTCCATAGCGCGTGTAGAACCGATCGGTATGGGTCGCGCGGAGCTGCTCGTCGTTATCGGTGACTTCGAACGTGGAAGTCTGATAAATGGGAGTTGCGAGTGGGCCATTCTTCTTGCTCAGATCGGAACCGGCCCGGACGGATTGGGTTTCAAAATGGTGCTTGCGTGATGTCATGTTCTCTCCTTCTCACGCGCCGACAGTTTCAGACGCGGTGACCAGCGAAAGCCATTCAGCAGAACGCGCATGACAGCCGCTGGTCAGTTGGTCAAACGCTTTCTGCAATGCGCGCGTGATGGGGCCAGCTTTGCCGCTGCCGATAATGCGAAAGTCGATTTCGCGAAGTCCGATGACCTCGGCAGCAGTGCCGCATACAAACACTTCGTCTGCGATGTAAAGCTGGTCACGCGAGATCGGCTCTTCCGTTACTTTGTAGCCCAGATCGCGGGCCAGAATAATCAGACTGTCGCGGGTGATGCCTTCAAGAATTGAGCCACGCGGCGGTGTATAGATTTTTCCGTCGCGCGCCATGAACAGATTTTCCCCGGTGCATTCGGCGACGTAACCCTGGGGATCAAGCATGATGGCTTCATCAAAGCCGGCACGCTGCGATTCGGTCTTGGCGAGAATCGAGCTGACATAATTGCCCGCGACCTTGGCCTTGGTCATGGCGATATTCGGATGCAGGCGAGTGAAGGATGCAATGTTGGCGCGAATGCCGTTCTCTTTGGCTTCTTTTCCCAGAAAGGCTGTCCATTCCCAGACAGCAATAAGCAGGCGAGGCTTGCCGCTATCTACCACCAGATTCATTGCGCCGTCGAGATATATCACCGGCCGGATGTAACAGGCGGAGAATTTATTGGCGAGGATGGTTTTGTTGATGGCATCGATCAGGTATTCGCGGTCCCAGGCGAGATCGCGAAAACCCACGATCTGAGCCGAGTCCAAAAGGCGATCGACATGCTCTTCCATGCGCAGAACTGCCGGCCCGCGATCAGTGGCATAGCAGCGAATCCCCTCAAACACCGTATATCCGTAGTGCAAACCAGCGTTTACAACGGGAACTGAAGCCTGGGCCGCGTCTTTGAGTCCATCGTCAACCCAGACATATTTTGCAGCATTCGGCATTTGCGAGACCCCGGAGAGGACTGGAATAGACCTTTCAAGAGTATCGTTCCCTGCATAACTCGGCAAGTTGTGGCGTGCCTTATAATCGCGGGCCTATGGAAACAGGATTGAAGAATCGAGTAGCGGTTGTCGCGGCTTCCAGCCAGGGAATAGGACGCGCCACGGCTGAGGCATTTGCCGCCGAAGGTTGCAAGGTGGCCATGTGCGCGCGCAATGCGGAGGCGCTGGAAGCGGCAGCTGCGCAGATAAGGGGCAAGTACAAAGCCGAGGTGTTTGCTTCGGCCGTCGATGTGACGAATGAAGCGGCAGTGCAGTCGTTTGTTAAATCGGTAGTGGGAAAATTCGGCAGTGTCGATATCTGCGTTACCAATGCCGGTGGTCCACCCGCTAAGCGCTTTTTAGCGGCCACCGTAGAGGAGTGGCGCCAGGCGTTGGACGCTAACCTTCTGAGCGCGGTGTACTTTGCGCGGGAGGTGATCCCGCATATGCAGAAGAAGCGATGGGGGCGGATCATTACCATAACCTCAATTACAACCAAGCAACCGGTAACAGATCTGGTTTTGTCGAACGCAGTGCGCGCGGGGGTTGTCGGATTGGTTAAGAGCCTGGCCAATGAGTTCGGGCAGGACGGCATTCTGGTTAACAACGTTGGGCCGGGCTATACGGCAACCGATAGGCTGAAGCAACTGTCCAAAGCCCGGGCTACCAGTTTGGGAATTTCCGAAGGCGAGATTTTCAAGATGTGGGCAGCTGAATCCGCGCTGAAAAGGGTAGCAGAGCCGGGTGAGGTGGCGGATACAATTGTCTGGCTGGCTTCCGAGCGAGCTTCGTTCATCACCGGACAAACCATCCTGGTGGATGGGGGTGCGTACAAAGGCCTGTAACAAATGTTTCAGGCGCTCAGGTTTTGTAACAAGTTATTGCCAATTAAGTTCCTTTTCCAGTAAGCTGACTGCCATCTCTTTAGACGCACAGGGGTGCAATCGCACCCAGAAATGTGTACCCAACCGAATCTTGTAGGGGGGAACATGCCGAGCCATTCCGCCAAGTACATTTACCCAGTGCTGATTATGTGGATGATGACCGCTCAGATGTGGTCGCAGGGTGGGGCCACGGGCGCGATCACGGGAACAGTGCAGGACCCGAGCGGCGCGGTAGTGGCCAACGCCGAAGTGCGGATCATAAATCAGGAGACTGGCACCGTGACCCGCACGGTGAAAACGGACGCGAATGGCGCCTTTGCCGCTCCGCTAATGCCAGTGGGAACCTACACCGTGGCAGTGACAAGCGCCGGTTTTCAGGAAGCAAAGTTCCCCGGCGTGGCGGTGCGCGTGACCGAGACTACGCGCATGGAAGCGAAACTGCGGACCACGACCGTTAAAGAACAGATCGAAGTGCAGGCGGTGGTGCAGTCGATCGATACGAGCACGGCAACCACGGGTCAAGCGCTTGAGGCAAAGACCATCCGTGAGCTGCCGCTGGCCACACAGAACTTTCATCAGCTGCTAAGCCTGTCAACCGGTGCACAGAGCGAACTGAATGCATCCGCGCAACTGGGACGAGGCAACGTGCGCATCATTGTCAATGGCCAGCGCGAAGATAATAATAATTACCTGATCGAGGGAATCAGTGCGACCGATTACAACGTTGGGCAAGCCACCAATGTTCCTTTGCCGAATCCGGATGTAGTTGGTGAATTCAAGGTGCAGACCTCGCTCTACGATGCCAGCCAGGGGCGCAATGGCGGCGGCAACGTAAATGCCATTCTCAAGACCGGTACCAAGACATTTCATGGTGATGCATACGAGTTTTTCCGCAATGACGTGTTGAATGCGAATGATTTCTTTCTGAATCGGGCTGGCCTTGATCGTCCGTCGGTGAAGCAGAACATCTTTGGCGGAAGCTTCGGCGGCCCGCTCGGACCGGCGGCTAAGCTCGGTTTCTTTTTCGTGAACTACCAGGGGACGCGGCAGCGCAGCGGGTTGTCGCCGGGAACGTTTATCAGCACCACCATTCCGGTGCTTCCGTCAGTGCGCGACGATGCGACGCTGGATTCAGTACTGGAATCGGCCTTTGGGGTCCCCAGTATCGATCCCGTGGTGCATAAACTGCTGTTATTTAAGAGCGACCAATTCGGTCAGAGCCCGGGTGGATTTCTGATTCCTTCCATACCGGGTACGGTTGGGCAGACCGGGCAATTCGTCATCAGTAAGCCGGGTAAGTACACCGACGATCAATTCACTACAACATGGGATCGCGAATTTCGTGGCGGCAACGACAAAGTCGGAGCACGCTTCTTCTTTTCCAATGCCGAGTCGCTGCTGCCCTTCGGAGCCGGCGGATTGCAGGCATCGCTCGGCGGCACGTTGGCCAGCAGCATCAGTGCCACAGACCTGAATTTCCCTTACGATCTGCCGGTGAATACACGGTTCTTCAGCGTGGACGAAACGCACATGTTCTCGCTCAACCTGGTAAATGATTTCCGTTTCGGTTATGTACGCATCAACAACAGCCTGATCAATTCACCACCCGTTACGGCCGATGATTTAGGTATCATTCGACCAACTAACAACATCACCCAATCGATTTACAAGTTCAGTCTTTCCAGTTTCCAGATTGGCCCTACTCCCCCCGCCGACCAGTTCCAGACGCAGAACAATTACAACTTCGTGGATAACATGAGCTGGGTGCACGGAGCGCACATCGTGCGATTCGGGGGTGATTACACTCGGGTGAATCTCGACAAGTTGTTTCCGCAGACGTTTAACGGGCAGCTGTTCTTCGGGGCTCAGGGTGGCTTCAGTGACTTTCAGAATTTTCTGCAGGGCGCGGCCACCGGCAGTTTCGGCGGTGGCGGCATTTTCAACCATAAGTACAGAAACAACGATTATGGTTTGTTCGTGCAGGATGACTGGAAGGCGCGTCCGGACCTGACTTTGAACCTGGGGCTGCGCACCGAAGTCCTGGGAGCATTTTACGATGACCTCTGCCACATCGGAAACTTCGACCCGCAATTGGCGAATAGCGGAGAATATCCTCTGGTATACGGAGGCTGCGCGAACAAGCTTGGAGTGGCGGGATTGACCGGCTCAGGCAATAACACGACTTACAAGAACAACTACGCGACGGGCTGGGGACCGCGCGTGGGCTTTGCCTGGGATATCTTCGGACGACATACGACAACTCTGCGTGGCGGATACGGCATTTACTACGTTCGCGAGGATGTTGGAACGGTCGATCAGCTCTCTTTTCAGGCTCCGTTCCTGCCCATCGCCGGGCTGCCAAATGCAGCGGGATGCCTTTCACAGTTTTTCGCGCCGGTTGATCCCAGCAATCCGCCCCCGCCGCAGTGTTTGTCAAACGGTGTGAACCTGAACGCTCTGCCCGCGGCCGGGACCCTCGATCCAGGATTTGTACCATGCCTAGGCACATTACTCGACTTTCCAGGGGGCGATACTCGCACCTTTCCGAATTTCGGCTGCGCGGGAGGCAGTGCGGGGCTGGTTCCTTCCAATCTGCTTTTCGTGCTTACGGTACCCAGGCGTTTCCAGGTCCCGAGCACGCAACAATGGAACCTGACTCTGCAGCGCGATCTGGGAAAGAATTGGGTGCTTGAGGTTGGTTACGTGGGCACTCATGCCCTTCACCTGCGCGAGACACGGACTAACATTCAGGCTGCCTTGGCTACCAGTCTTCACCCGTTAACGGTGCAGACTGCAAACGGGCCGGTGCAGCTTACCGAGAGTACTGTGAGTAATGGACCAGCGCGATCGAATCTGACAGGAGTAAACGGTTACGGCGGATTTCAGATTTTTGCGAATGACGCTTACTCTCACTATAACTCGCTGCAGACGACCTTATCGCGCCGATGGGGAGCGGGATACTTCCAGGGTGCTTACACGTTCTCCAAGTCCACCGACGCAACCTCCAGTGGAAACACCGCTTTGAATACGGCGTTTAACGACGAGAGCGACCTTAAGTTCTCGCGTGGCTTATCAGATTTTGATCGCAAACACCGGCTGAGCGTCAGCTACCGATATGATCTGCCATTTTTTGCCGGAGCGCAGGGCTTCAAGCGTACGATGCTCGGCGGTTGGTCGGTAAGCGGCATCACGATCTTCCAATCGGGAACACCATTTTCGGTGCTTGATTCTGCAGCAGGGTCGGCCTATCTGGCGACCTTCTTGTCTTTTGCGGCATTGGGAGCTGATCTGGCGCCAGGGCGGACCGTCTCGTCGGGTTTGACGCACGGTGATATTCACAGCAGGCTTGACGGGTATGTTGACCTGAATAACTTTACGACCGCCTCGCTTGCCGACCCGGCCGGATGCCAGGCTGATCCCTCGAACGCCTGCACCACCAATTTTGGGACGCTTGGCCGCAACATTTACCGCGGGCCGTTCCAACAGAACTGGGATTTCTCACTGATAAAGAATTTTCGATTAACCGAACGCCAAAATATGCGGTTCACGGTTGATTTCTTTAACATCTGGAACCATGCCAATTTTGCCAGCCCCTCTTCCAATGATGTTGAGAACCCGGGAGCATTCGGCAAAATCGTAAGCACAGTAGGCAATCCCCGTTTGATCCAGCTTTCTTTGCGATGGGCGTTCTGATGACCGCGAATGAGGCTTCTACGCGCATCCCGTTGCTTGAGCGTGAGCAGGTCACGCCCGAGTTGGCTTCGGTGTATGACGCGCTGCTGGCCCAGCGCGGCGTGGTGCCGAACATGTTCAAAACCGTGGCGCATGTTCCGTCATTGGCGCTGGCGTTTGCCGCTTTGCTGAAGGCACTTCTGAGCGACGGCGCTTTGCCAGGCTGGTACAAAGAGCTGGTTGCTACCCGCATGTCATTCCTGTGTGGATCGGAGTACGCAACCAAAGCGCACTCAATTTCAGCCCGGCAGAAGGGCGCCACCGAAGAGCAGATTTCAGCGGCCCGGTCGAGCTTCGAGTCGGGACCGTTCAGTGACGCTGAAAAAGTGGGGTTTCGCTGTACGGAGAAGTTGCACCACTCAGGCAGGGAACTGGACGACGCGAGCTTTGCCGAGCTCAAGGCAGCTTTCTCCGTTCCGGCGATTGTTGAACTGGTGGCAGCGGCTTCGATCTTCGAATTCTTTCCCCGCTTTGTGGATGGGCTCCGCATCCCGGTAACGCCGAATCCGAGGAACAGCTGATCATGCGTCCGCTGGCTTCACGCATGTCGGTGATGACGGGCGAAGGCGCGCTTTCCGTGTATTCTCACGCCAAGCAACTGGAAAAGGAAGGGAAGTCGATCATCCATCTTGAATTAGGGGAACCGGACTTTCATCCCTCTGCCGCGGTCAATAACGCTCTGAAAAAAGCCCTGGATCAAGGAAAAGATCGTTACTGCCCGATGGCGGGAGTTCCAGCGCTGCGGCAGGAAATTGCTGCTTATCTTGATCGCACGCGAAACATAACAGTCCTGCCTCAAAACGTAGTGATCGCGCCCGGATGCAAAATCGCGCTGTTTATGGCGCTGATGGCATTGATTGATCCGGGCGATGAGGTGCTTTATCCCGATCCAGGGTTTCCGGGATATGCGTCGATAACGCTCGGGCTGGGCGGGGTGCCGGTACCATTCGAGCTAGCCGAAAAGAATCGGCTGCAACCTGATCCGGAGGAGATCATTGCGAAAATTTCGAAGCGGACGAAAGTTCTTATCACCAACTCGCCCGGAAATCCAACCGGAACGGTTTACACGGACGAGGTACAACGACGAATTGCCCAACTGGTGCTCGAACACGATCTGATCGTTCTTTCCGACGAGATTTATGCGCGCATCATTTATGGCGGCGAGTACATGTCGATGCTGCGTTATCCGGACTACGGAGAATGCCACCGAGCATATGGTGCAGGAGTTTGCGCGTCGGCGGGAACAGTTCGCGCGTGATCTGAATCGCGTGCCGGGCTTCCGCTGTGTGCCGCCCGAAGGGGCGTTCTACGCCTGGGTGAACATAGAAGAGACAGGAGTGAGTGCGGAAGAAGTGTGCCGCATTATGCTGGAAGAGGGCGGAGTGGCCGGCATCCCGGGTGCAGCATTCGGGGCGAGCGGCGCCAACTTTGTGCGCTTTTCGTTTGCCTCGTCTGCCGCCATTTTGCGGGAAGCAGTAGAGCGGATCCAGAAAGTCTCTTCGGAGTGGCAGGGAACTGCCGCGATCAGAAATTGAATCTTTGCAGGAGAATGCATGGGTATTTCACTCCGAAGAATATTTTGTCTGCTCGCGCTATGCGAATGCGCGGCGTTCGCCGCGGCCCAGGCCCGGCCGCTGCCGGGCAACGATGTTCAGCAGATCTACCGACGGCTTCTGCCGCAGATTGAAAAAATTCCTATCTTCGATCACCATGCGCATCCTGGATTCTTTGATGATCCGGATGTCGACGCCATGGCCGCTCCTCCCGGAAGCGCTGCGTTGCGCGAGCGGGACTCAAATCCAGAGCTGGTGGCGGCTGCCAAAGCTCTCTTTGGATATCCATACAGTGACCTGTCCCCGGAGCATGCTAAGTGGCTGATTCAGAAAAAAGCGGAGCTTAAGAAGTCGCGCGGCAATGCTTACTTTTCTGACATCCTGGACAAGCTGAACATCGAGCGCGGTGTAGCAAACCGCGCCATGATGGCCGATTATCTCGATCCGAAGCGCTTTCCCTGGGTCTTTTTTGTGGATTCATTCATGTGGCCGTTTGATAACCAGCGTGAGCGCTCGCGAAATCCTGATCAGCAGGTTTACATACCGCTGCAGGAGAAAATGCTGCATCGCTGGATGCAACAGGAGAGCGTGAGCAAACTGCCACCCGATTTCTCAGGCTACTTGCAATTGATCACCCGTACACTCGAGGACAACCAGGAAAAGGGTGGTATCGCCATGAAGTTCGAAGTGGCGTATTTTCGGCCGCTGACGTTTACTGATCCAACACAAGAACAGGCTGAGGCAATTTATCGCCAGTATGCAAGCGGCGGGATACCCAACGAGCAGGAATACCGGACCTTTCAGGATTTTATCTTCCGATATCTGATTCGCGAGGGCGGACGTCTTCATCTCCCTGTGCACATTCATTCAGCCGTGGGAATTGGCGACTACTTCAACCTTTCGCAAAGCAATATCATGCGGCTGGAGAATATCGTGCGCGATCCGCGATACTCCGGCACAACTTTCGTCATGATCCACGGCGGATATCCGCTGGAACGCGAGGCCATCTGGCTGGCTGCCATAAAGAATGTTTACATGGATTCATCCCTGATGGAAATTGTGATGTATCCGGCCGCGTTCAAGGATACCCTGAAGCAGTGGCTGGAGACTTTTCCCGACAAGATCACGTTCGGCACAGACTCCTTCCCTTACAATGAAACGCTGGGCGCGGAAGAGAGCTACTGGCTGGGTGTACAGTCCGCCCGCACAGCACTGGCAGCGGCCCTGGCGGAGATGATTTCGGAAGGTGAAGTGAGCGAAGCCCAGGCTCTGCAGATGGCCCATGCTTACTTGCATGACACCGGAGTGGGATTGTATCCCGGAAAACTTAATTAATATGGCAACACGGAAAAAAGCGAAAATGGCAGCGCGCAAGCGGACCTCCAGCGAGCGCCTTCATAAGGTCGGCGGTAAGAAGAAAAAAGCTGCAGGAAAAGCAAAGCTCAAATACATTCCGTGGTCTTCGGTTCCGATCGAAGACCTGAATCCCTTGCTGCAGAGGCATTTCGTGGTGGGACGCGACATCATGCTGGCCCGCGTCCTGATGAAGAAGGGCTGTATCGTTCCGCTGCATAGCCATCACAACGAACAGGTGACCTATATCCTTGAAGGAGCGCTGAAGTTCTGGATTGATGGCAAGGAGATCGTGGTAAATGCCGGCGAGGTTCTGACCATTCCGCCGCACATGCCGCACAAGGCAGAGGCCATGGCGGATACGGTAGATCTTGACGTCTTCAATCCGCCGCGCGAGGACTGGATCAGTAAGACAGATAAATACCTGCGCGGCAGCAAATGACCCTTTCCCTTTTAAAACGCGCGACATGACTGCGCCTGGCGCACTGACAGGCAGTTCCTACCAGCTTCGCTGCATCCACTGCGGCACGGTCGGTCGTGCTGACGGCAGCAACCTGCGTTGTGATGAGTGCGGCAATCTTCTGGAAGTCGTCTTCTCCGACCTCAAAAGCCGGGACTCCGGCACTTTAAAAGAGATCTGGCTGCAGCGCCGAACCTCGTACGCTCCCGAGGATAGCAGCGGTGTCTGGCGATTTCGCGAACTGTTGCCGAACCTTGATGCCTCTCACTTGCCGATCACACTGCGCGAGGGCAATACACCGCTATATGAGTTGCAGCGATGCGCCGAGGCTGCGGGGGTGGAGAGATTGCTGGCGAAGCACCAGGGGATGAACCCCACCGGTTCCTTCAAGGATACGGGGATGACCGTCGCGGCTTCCTTTGCACACCAGGCGGGATTCGATTGGGTCGCATGTGCATCTACGGGCAACACGTCTGCTTCCATGGCGGCATACGCCGCTTACGGCGGCATGCGCAGCCTGGTGCTGATTCCGGAAGGCCATATCACCTGGGGCAAGCTGTCTCAGGCGCTGGATTATGGCGCGCTGACCTGCCAATTAAAAACCGACTTCGACGGATGTCTCAAGCTTCTCGAGCAGATTGTGCAACGTAAGCGTATTTATGTACTGAACTCGATCAATCCATACCGCATTGAGGGTCAGAAAACAACGGCCATCGAGTTGATGGAACAACTGAACTGGACGGCTCCTGATCACATCATTGTTCCCGGAGGCAATCTGGGTAATTCGTCGGCCATAGGCAAGGCATTGATGGAGATGAAAGAAGCGGGATTGATAACTTCTTTGCCGAAGCTTTCGATTATCCAGGCCGAAGGTGCAAATGCGCTGGTCAGAACCATGCGGGAAACGGGAGGGAAGCAGTTGGTCCCGGTCCAGGCAGAGACGATGGCAACCGCCATCCGAATAGGAAATCCCGCGTCATGGAAAAAAGCAGTTCGCGTGTTGCAGGCGACTGGCGGCACGGTGGAAGAAGTAAGCGAGGTGGAAATTGCCATCGCCAAGGCTGAAATCGGAGCTGATGGCATCGGCTGCGAACCCGCCTCCGCCGTGACGTTAGCGGGGCTGAAAAAGCTGGTTGATCACGGTTTTGTCAGGCGGGATGAACGCATCGTCCTGATTCTTACAGGCCACGTCTTGAAAGATCCCGATTTCACCATCAAGTTTCATCGCGGAGATCTGTTCAAGGACACAGAAGAGATTCGAATCGATAGACGTCCACCCATTATTCTGGATGCAGACCCTGACGCCGTCCTGAAAGCATTGGAGCAGCATGAGCGCACGGCGAAGTGAAGCAGCGTTCCGGATCCGGCTGCCTGCGACTTCGGCGAATCTTGGCCCGGCGTTCGATGCGGCAGCGCTGGCCTTCAATCTATTTCTCGAAGTACGCGCCCGGCCAGCCAAAGAGTTCGCGATTACTGCGTCGGGCCGAGACTCGGAGATTTGCGGCCAGCTCGAGAAGCATCTCATTCTGGAAACTTACCTGGAAGTTCTTCGTGCCGAAAGGAAGAGTATTGTTCCACTCACTCTTCAAATCAGGAATGATGTTCCCATCGGCAAAGGTTGCGGTTCATCTGCTTCGGCTCGCCTGGCAGGAATTGCGCTGGCCGTGCGGTTCGGAAAGCTGAAGTGGAACGATGCCCGTATAGTTGGCGAAGCGTCTTACCGTGAGCACCACCCTGACAACGCCTCCGCTTGCTGGCTGGGTGGGATCGCCGTGGCACGAATGTCGAGCGAGCGCGAAGCGGAAGTCGCGGTGATCACACCAAAAGGAAAGTGGCCGCTCTTGCTGGCCGTCCCCGAACAGGCGCTCTCAACCGAGAGAGCCCGTAGCGTATTGCCAAGGCAATATTCACGCGCCGACACGGTCACAAAC
>QHZY01000047.1 GCA_003224855.1 Acidobacteriota bacterium
TTTCCGCAATCACTGCCGGAGCATTGGTGCCTTGCACCGCCACAATGTTGCTGATTGCATTTTGCATCCACGCCCGCGCACCGGTAAGCACGCTGTTTGAGTCCTGGTTCGTTCCCAGCACCAGGTTCCCCGGCCAGAAATCCAGCAGCGGAAAGTAAGTCGCGGTGGCGACCGTATAGGCTTGCAAAGCGGCCTGGGTATCGGTGAACGTGCACACATTGCTGCTGCATGCGGAACTGTGCGTGACATTGGTCGCTACTGCGAGATTTCCCGTGCCAAATGGCGCTTGCTCCGGTCCTGCAGTTGGGGCCGTCACCCGCAACAGATCGAATGAAGTGGCCCCCGCAATATCCGCAGTTGTTACCGTGATGCTGCCACTGCCATTGCTCAGCGCCTTACCCGCGAACAGCGGATTCGAAGCTCCCAGCGCGCTTTTCGCTACTACGTAGTAGCGATAATCCGTCGTACCGGTATTTGCGAATTGCGGAATTCCCCCGGTCGGTCCCTCGCCCCCTGAAAATTTCACGGTTGAGCCTTGCGCGATCACTCCCGCTTGCCCGATCGTACCCAGCGGATTTGCGCACGCCCCCACTTCCTCGTACACGTTGTCGAACACCATTCCGCCGAAACCGCCGCGCCGCGTTCCGCCGCGCACTCCATATTGCGCATATCCCTGGATCACGCTGTCTGAAATCCTCAGGGTGTTTCCGCTCTGCCAGTCAACACCGTTGCCGCGGCATTGCATTGAAATATTCAGATTCTTCAACCAACCCACTGCTGCCGCGCCCGCGAATGGCCCGGGCGCAACCACCACCGAATTGCACGCAGTCGCATCGCATCGCACCCCGAAGTTGGCTCCCGATCCACCCAGCGTGCTATCGAGGCCGTCCAGCAGGAACGCCTGATCATCATCCACCTGCACATAGCTGCTGAAGGTTCCATTCGAAAGCGCCACCCGCGTCGACACATTGAACAATCGTGTCTTCTGCGCGTTCACTTCGATGAATGGTTTCTGGCCGTTCGCAACCGTCGGCCTGCCTCGCGGGCTGATCAGCGTGATGTCGGAGAAAAGATTTGAATTCCCGGAATCGCCCACATAAATGCAGGGATCGTTCATCCAGCATTCGATAATCGATCCCGAAAAGTCGACCGTGACATTCGATGACCTGACCGCGACTTTCGCAAATGCCTTGAACTCGCCCGGCGGCACAATTACTTTTCCTGACTGTGATGTGCCCGCCGGGTTGGTGGGGGAAAATCTGGTTGCGATCAGTGCTTCCTGTAATCCAGCTGAAGCACTTCCCACGGTGTATCCCGCGCTGTGCGCGTTCGTGGTAGTGAATTGCAATGTTCCACCCTGGCCCTGCATCCCCGCCGTAACTCCTCCGCCCGGCCTCGGCTGGTACTTTCCCGCCGAGGCGACGTATGTGATCACCTGATTGTCAGTAGGGGTAGTCGGATCGACCGCCACGCCTTGAATTGAAACTGCGTCGCTGCTGGTTCCACATCCGCCCCAGGTGTTGTTTCCGTGCAGGCACAGGTTGCTGCTTGCGCTCCCCGTTCCTAGCTCGCCGGTTGGTACCACGCCGTTCACAACGTCCGCCTTTGCCGTGAGCCCGCTATCGACGTAGTGCTTGGTGGATGCTTGATTGGAGGAAACCGGATCGGCCGGTAATTGCAGAGGCCCGCTCATGCTGTCGCCTGCTTTGCTGACGAACGACCCGCTTCCGGTGGTAGTTACTGCAGAGTCCACATACGCTTTGTTCGCCGCATCGCTTGCTTGTAACGGGGCAGGGAACTGCGGCGAAGCCGTAAACTGCTTCGCTCCTGAAATCGTTTCAGTTCCGCTCCGATGCACCACTGAATTGTCGTCTGCCTTCCCCGCTAATGCCGTGTCCACGTATTGCTTGCTTACCGGCGCGGCCGCGCTTCCGCCTGAACCCAAAATCGTTCGGACGTTGGCGATGGTTGTTGGCGAGCTTGTCGGTACTGACCAGTATTCAGTTTTCACCGTGCCATCATCGAGCTGATACACAATCGTGTAGACCATGTTGGCCGGTGTCGCTCCCGCGTTCGGGGCCAATCCAACCGAGAGTGCGCCGGCGTTTCCGACCAGTACGCTCTTCGTCCCCGCCGCCACCGCCTGACCGGCATTGGTCGTAAACGCAGGCCATGAAATCAGCAGCGTTCCACCCGCCGGAGTTCCATCCGCGCGATACACAATTCCCGTGATGGTGGTTGTGCTTGGTCCCTGTGCCATCAGTATCGCCGTTGCCACAAACAAAAAAAGCCGCGCGATTGCGCGGCCTGCTCCGAACATAAATCCTCCCTGGAACGAAACAACTTGGAACTGAAAACCGTCACTTACAACGGACAACTCGCAACTCGCAACTATCTTCCCGCTTTCACCTGCTCCTCAAGAAATCTTTCTACGCTTCTCACATACACGTCCGCAAAATCCACCACCGGACGCTTCCCGGCAATCAGCCGTTTCGCGTCCGCCATCGTCCAACTCAGAGAGCACAACACCGCCAGCGCCATCATCGGCGCCCGGTGTACTCCCGCGGCGCAATGGATCAACAGCTTGGTGCTGTTCGCCTCCAGCGCCTTCACTGCAAAGTCAACTCCACGTTGCAGCAACTCCGCAGACTTCGGCGCAAAATCGTCGTCGGTTGGATTCCACAACACACTCAGGCCCAACGGCTTCGCGAGTGGCGTGTCGTCAAACTCGATCTGCATGTCCAGGATGTGAGTGACGCCAGCTCGCGCCACTTCGGCCATGTTTTCCGCTGTCCAGATTCCGCCACCGACCGCGATCCGGCCGGTCACCCACGTCATATCCATCCACTGCCCCGTTCTCGCGCCATTTTATTCTACGGCATCGTGTTCTGAGGAAGCAGCCACCGCCATGCGCTGCGAGTCGGAACCATCCTGCAACTCCTCAGGTGTCAGCAAACCCAATCGTTCAAGCAAGGTCTGTGCCAATGTCTCTCCACCGGAGGGAGCTGTTTCGGCTTGGATCGCGGGATAAATGCCCGTCATCTCAAACAGAAATCGCATTCCGAGGTAACGGCCGTTTTTTGCATCTTCGATCGTCTTCGTCACCATATCGACCGCGGCATTTCCCACCAGGCACTCAATCTGTTCCCGAACTCTCGCGAGATCGACAGGTCTCAAGGCCGCTGGGTCCGCAGGTTTGTGCGTCCGTCCGGTTTTTTTTCGCCGCTTTGCCATTTTCCCGCCCCAAAAACAAAGGGCACGCCCGAAAGCGTGCCCTCAGTAGAATTTCTAATCTTCTAATTCCAGAGTAGCATATTCAGAAGGGAAAATGTGTCATGGTTCCGGGAATTATTTTTCCCTTAGCAACAATCACTTACAAGGAATTGACTGTTTTTACCCCCTTGACAAGATTTTTGAGCGATCGGCGTTTTGACCGGAAACCGGTACAGCAATCCGTGCTCAAGCAATTTTTCGCTGACTACATCAAGAATTTCCGGGACCCGGCGCCAGATCTTTTTACGTCCGCAGCCCAGCAAGTGCGCCGCTTCATCCTGGGTATAGTCCTGGAACACGACTTTCCCCAGCACTTTGCGATCGAACTGATTCAAGTCCTCCAGGCATTGCTCTACATCGTGGACAAAAATAACAGCGTCTTCGAATGTGCCGGCGGAGTATGAACTGACGCGCGCGCGAAACAACTCTCGTCCCAACAGCGATGGCAGCCTGCCAACCTCGATGGAGAAGCGAAAGTAGCGCCTGAGTATGGCCAGCGTGCGGTCGCGGTACAGCCACAGATCGCTGCCGGGCTGCGGCAACGATTGCTGAAGCTGTTGAAGCTCATCCGCTTCGGTGGCAGCGTTCACGGCCTTCAAAGCTTGCGGCAGAGATGAAGCCTCGGTCGCTTGCGAGCTTGCGGGAACCTGCGCATTAACCTCGCTCATGCCTGGCCTCCTTCGACCACCAGTTTCAAACGGTTAGCTTGCCGCAACCCGTTATCGGAGTAGTGATTTCCGGGAATCCGCGGACGCCTCACCCGGCGTTCTGGCGGGGGCAAATCGGCCAATTCCCGTGCACACGGCGCACAGTACGGCAGCGCAGTCCCTTGGGTGCGCAACCACAGTCCGCCACATCGTTCGCAATACTTCAATTCCAGAAGAATCAATTCCGGATCTGCTGTTTTCATGACTGCCTCCCAACGCGATAAATGGATAATTGTGAAATAAGCAAAAATAAAAAAAGCCCTGCGCCGGTTTCCCGGACACAGGGTTCGTTTCTTTTACGATGACCTGTTTGTATTATTTAATTAAACTGCTGATTACTCGCTGGGTTGGCGGAAGTAACCCTCCTCGTAACCTGATTTCAGCACCCGCCCGTTCTTAACGATAATGCTTACCTTGCCGGTGAAATGCAGCTGCCCGAGCAGCCGTTCCACGGCCGCGGAAAGCACTTCTGCCGCACGTATCTTGCGCCGGAACTCGACGAAGTTTGTTTCTTCAGTTTCAGATTGCGCGTGATTCAACATTGAGAAGAACATCCATGGGTAAGAATTCCTCCTATTTTGTCGCAGCTTGGCAGTGCAGAGGAGAGGGCTATACAAGTTCAACATGGTATAGCTTTTTGGATTCCAAAGTCAAGGTTTATATTCTCTTTAGGATGTTGTACTTCGATAATAAATATCAATGCGCTATATGAGCGTGCTATACTCTGCCGCATGAAATTTCGAGCGCTGCAGGAAAACTTGCGCAAAACTCTCTGGGGCCGGATTGACGAGGGCCAGCTCACCGGCCTGCGGCTGGCGGAAGAGACAGGATTCAAACAGGCCCACATCTCCAATTTCCTGAATCGTAAGCGCGGTTTGAGCGTCGAAGGAATGGACAAAGTCCTGAGCGTGCAACGGCTTTCGGTGCTCGACCTGCTCGATCATCGCGAGATCAACAAGCGTGCCAGCATCGTTCCGCCCAGCAACGATGAATTTGAGAACGTCTTCCTGGTTGAGGGTGCGGTCGCAGCCCGCCAGACCATCATTATGCGCATGAAAGTAAAGGACATCCTGAAATATAAGAGATCATTTCTGCGCAAGCTGCGCACCGATATGGAAGGCGATCGCGAACGCTGGGAACGCTTTGTGGTGATTCGCGCCGATGGCCGGGAGGGCATGAGCATGTATCCACGTCTGCTTCCCGGAGCTACAGTTCTGATCGATCGCCACTACAATTCGCTCAAACCGTATCGCAAGGGCGAATCCAACATGTACGCAGTGACAAAAAATGGCAGTTGCACCGTAAAGTATGTCGAGATGGCCGGCAATCACCTGGTTCTGAGACCGCATAATCAGTCGTATCCAGTTGAAGTAATGTCGCTTGAAGCCGACAAGAAACCTTATGACTATCTGGTAGGCCGAGTGTGCCACGTAGGGGTAGAAACGTAGCAGTATTTTCCCGAGACGCCGTCCTTTGAAGCCGAAGATACTGTCAGCGGTCTGGCCGTGGTTGATGCTGTTGATTCCATGCTTCTCCGCCGCGCAGGAGATAACCGTGGCCGCTGCGGCCGATCTGCAGTTTGTCATGCAGGAGACGACCGCGCGCTTTCAGAAAGAAACCGGGAAAACCGTGAAGGTGATCAACGGATCTTCGGGGAATTTCTTTCAGCAGATCCAGAACGGCGGCCCCTTTGATATGTTCTTTTCGGCCAACGTGGACTATCCCACGAAACTGGAAGCTGCCGGTTTGACCGAGCCGGGATCGCTTTATCAATACGCGACCGGAAAAATCGTTCTGTGGGTGAGGAATGACTCGAAGCTGGAGGTGAACTCTGGCTTGCAGGCGCTGCTGGATCCTTCCGTCAAGAAGATTGCCATTGCGAATCCGCAACATGCGCCGTATGGACAGGCGGCAGTGGCAGCTTTGAAAACCGAAAACCTCTATGACAGGCTTTCTGAAAAATTCGTTCTGGGCGAAAACATCTCGCAGACCGCATCGTTCGTGGTTTCAGGCGCGGCGGATGCGGGAATGGTGGCCTTATCGCTGGCGGTTTCGCCAAATATGAAAGGGAAGGGCCGCTACTTCGAAATTCCCGCCAGTGAGTACCCGCCAATTGAACAGGCCTGCGTGATTCTGAAGTCTTCGCAGCAGAAAGCTACTGCCAAGGCATTCCTGGAATTTATCAGGACTCCCGCGATCAAAGCATTGTTCCGCAGCTTCGGTTTTGCGGTGCCGGCTTCAGGCCTGCAAAAGTAGAAAGTCCATCAGAGTTACGCTCTTGCCCGGCGTTGAGAGGCTTTCACTTCCTTAGGCCCGGCGAGAAACGATGACCATCTCAATTCGCGCGACGGATCTTCATTGCTTAACGCCTTTTGCACCGCGAGTTCCGCCACCGCGTTCACGATCCATTCGAAATTGTCGGGTCCGACGGAATTAATGTCGGCATCGGGCGCCGGGTTCATGAAATCGATGGCGTAAGGCACTCCGTCTTCCACGGCGAACTCCACTGTGTTCAGGTCGTACCCCAGAGCGCGGCACAGAGTTTGTCCGTCGCGCACAATGCGGTCATGCAAGGCAGTTGAAGATGGCGGCGGATTGCCCTTAACGTAGCGCTCGTGAAAAGGAACTTTCGGGTCGTACTTCATGATGCGCACTTTTTCCTGGCCGACAACATAGCAGCGGTAGTACTCCTCGAACTCCACGCCGTGCTGCAGCGTCATACACAAATCGCCGGTCTGGTTGTAGCAGCGGAAGAATTCATCTGGCGAATGGACTTTGTACACGTGCTTCCAGCCGCCGCCAGAGTAAGGCTTAAGAAAGGCGGGGAAGCCGACATAATGGAAAATCTCATCCCAGTTGAGGGGGTACATCAGGTTGCGCATGGAGCGATCGGTGGTGTCGGGGGGATGCTGATTGTGCGGCAGCAGAACGGTCGGCGGGATCGCGACCCCAAGCTTTGAGGCGAGGGCGTAATTGAAAAACTTGTCGTCGGCCGTCCACCAGAAGGGATTGTTGATGACGATGGTGCCGCTCAGCGCGGCATTCTTCAGATAGGCGCGATAGAACGGGATGTCCTGCGAGATGCGATCGACGATCACCCGATATCCGCTGGGCTCGGCCATTTTTACGCCGCCGAGCTTGACTGCCTCCGCCGTCACGGCTGCCACCTTCATGCCGTTGATTCTGTCGACCAGTGCCGGCGGGAAGGTAGTTTCCATGCCGAAAATGATTCCAATCTTTTTCATAAGGTCACCTGTTCTGAAAGTTGCGGCGAAACTGCAGATTCCTCGCGCGTCCTAAGCCTTGCAAGCTCGGCTGCGGACGGTCCGGAATGACAGGGTATGAGATTCATATCCCGGCACGGCTTAAGCCGTGCTCTTCCCAATTGCAACACACCCAGCCCTAAAAATACTTTCCCGCCATCCTCAGCCACAGCGGCCAGTCGTGCACCGAGTGGTCATTCCACACGTCCAGCCAGTGCGGAACATTTTTGGCGTTCAGCTTGCCCGAGAGTTTGAAGTTCTGGTCGAGGCAGATGTCCCAGTCCGCCGAGCCGAGCACAATCTTCATTTCGCGATAGCGGCCGAGAATCCACTCATCGTTGAGATTCACCAGAAAGTCCTGTGGATTGTTGAAGTAGCAATCCTGGTCGTAATATCCGTCGAGGAATTGGTGAATGTCAAACGCGCCGCTCATGCTGACACAATAACTCACCGTTTCCGGGTGACGCAGCGCGAAGTTCACCGCCTGATAGCCGCCGAAGCTGCAGCCGGTGACGCCGATGCGCGGGCTCCAGCTTTTCCAGCGAATGAAAGGGAGGGCCTCATTGAGCAGGTAGCGCTCATATTGCAGGTGCCGGGCGACGCGCACCCGCGGATGCACCTGTTTGTTGTACCAGCTCTCGGTATCAACGCTATCGGGACAGAAGATCTGGAGCTCGCCGCTATCGAGCTTGCCGCCGAGCACGCCCATCATGCCGCGATCTTCGTATTCGTAGAAGCGGCCCATGGAAGTGGGGAACACCACCAGCGGCAGCCCGGCGTGGCCGAACACCAGCATCTCCATGTCGCGGCCCAGTTCGTGGCTGTAGCTTTTGTGATATTCGCGGTTCATGGGCGCGCAGTATCTTACAAGAAACGCGGAGAATTTTGCCGCGGCGGCTAAAGCCGCTCTTCTGAGCTACAGATTTTCGCAGCGCTGAAGCGCCGCCCCACCCAAAAACTGCGCCGCCATCACCGTCTGCGTAGCGACCGTCGCCCTCGGCGGTCCGTGTTATAACTCTGGCCGTGCGGATGCTTACTGAAGCTGATGTCCGACGGCGGCTTGGCGTTGCCGCGCTGATCGGCGGACTCGAATCTGCGTTTCGCGAGCGCTATTTGACTGTTCAGATTCCAGCGCGAACTCACATTGCGATTGAGGGCGGCGTGCTGCTCACCATGCCTTGTTACGATCCTGCATCCCACGTTCTGGGGATGAAACTGGTTGCAGTCAGAAATGGCGTGCATGCAACCTATCTGCTGATGGATCCCGCGAACGGCCGGCCGAAGCTGACGATCGAAGCCAACTGGCTCACCGATCTTCGTACTGCCTGCACCTCGGCGCTGGCCACAAAATATCTTTCCCGCTCAGACGCTCGAACGCTGGGCATCTTCGGAACCGGGCGCCAGGCGCGCGCCCATCTCGCGGTGGTACCACTGGTGCGGAATTTCGAGCGCGTATTGATATGCGGCCGCGATCCGAAAAGAGTTCACCTCTTCATCGCGGAATTCGGCACGGGACTGGATATGCATCCGGCAACGGCTGAGCAATGCGCCGGCCAGTCGGATGTAATCTGCACGTGCACCGCGTCCGCCACTCCGCTGTTTGAGGGCACTGCCCTGCGCCCCGGAACCCACCTCAACCTGGTGGGCGCATTTCAGCCGTCCGCTCGCGAAGTCGATTCAATCACTATTCAACGCGCGCGTGTGTTCGTAGAATCTTACGAGGCCATTCTCGCCGAAGCCGGCGACGTCCTGATGGCGATAAAGGAGGGCGCTTTCAAACCCGAAGATCTGATTGCTGATCTGCACGAACTGGTGTCGCTCAAAAAGCCGGGCCGCGAGTCTGAGCGCGAGATTACGGTGTTCAAGAGCGTTGGCTGCGCTCTTGAAGATCTGGTTGCCGCAGAACTTCTGTTGTAACGGGGAGCTTGCTTATGCAAAGCTCCGCGATGTTGTAGCATCAGATATCGACGATGGTTGCACGCCGCCTTCAACAAGCTTCTAAAATCCCTTCGGTTGTATTTGCGGTACTGCTGCTCATCTCGATCCTCGGCTTCATCGCGGTGAATCATCTGGTGGTCCGTTTTCACGAGCAGGAAAAAGCACTTGGCCGGCGACTCTACGCGCTGGCCCAGGCTGAACAGTCCGCGGGACGCGTGGATCGGGCGATCCCCTATTTAAGGGCGGCGATTTCGTACAGCCGCGACAATCCGCAGTATCAACTTGGGCTGGCGCGCGCTCTGCGCGACACGGGCAGGACTGACGAAGCTGAGTCATATCTGATTCGGCTGTGGGAGAAAGACCCGCAGGATGGGCCCATCAATCTGGCATTGGGCAGGCTGTTTGCGCGTGAGAATGATGTCGCGCGCGCCATTCAGTACTATCACAATGCTGCTTACGGGGTGTGGGCGCAGAACTCGGCGGACAATGGATTGGGGGCGCGGTTCGAACTTGTCCGCTACCTGCTGCAACGCAAGGCGGCGACCGATGCGCAGTCCGAGCTTATCTCCATGTCGTCCTCGCTGCCTGATGATCCCGCTCTTCAGTTGCAGCTTGGGGATTTGTTCTTCCAGGCGCAGGATTTTCAACGCGCACTTGACGAATATGAACACGTGCTGCGCAAGCAACCATCGCAGTTGCAGGCTGCAGTCGGGGCCGGCAAGGCGGCTTTTCAGTTGCATCGCTATCGCCTGGCGGAAAAATATTTTTCCCGGGCCGCGGC
Organism: Acidobacteriota bacterium; assembly: GCA_003224855.1. GTDB lineage: Bacteria > Acidobacteriota > Terriglobia > Terriglobales > Acidobacteriaceae > Gp1-AA142. The sequence continues at coordinate 9,963 of QHZY01000047.1, forward strand.
AAACGACGAAGCCAAGCCTCTTCTGGAAGTGGTGCGGGTGATACTGGATTCAGACCCTGACGACCCGGCGATTTCTGCCTCAGAGCGGGTGCGGCGCATCAAGAAAGCGTTTCAGCATGCCGGTTCGCGACTGGATGAATGCCGGGAGGTCAGTGCGGTAGTGGCGGATCTGCGACAGCGCTGGGGTGCGGTGAAATCGAAAGTTCTACGGACAACACATTTCAATGATGATCTGAATGCAGCCGAAGAGCGCATTTTCCTGGTGCTGGCGGTGTTCATCGGAATATTTTCCGGGCTGGCCGTGGTTTGTTTCCGGCTGGCGATTGACTGGAGCCGAATCGCACTGCTCGGGCCGCTTCCCGAAGCGCACAGCCTGCGCCTGATCATTGCTCCCGTAGTAGTGGGCCTGGTGGTCGCAATTTTAGTAATTCACATATTCCCGCTGGTTCGCGGCAGCGGAGTGAACCAGACCAAGGCTGCGCTGTACATCTACAACGGCTACATTCCCCTCAAAACTGCGATCGGAAAATTCATCACCGCGGCATTATCCATTGGAGCCGGCCACTCACTCGGACCGGAAGATCCGTCATTACAGATTGGAGCAACTCTGGCCTCGGCCCTGGGTCGGCGGCTGCATCTTTCGCGCGAGCGCCTGCGCCTGCTCGCCCCGGTCGGGGCGGCGGCAGGCCTGGCCGCCGCTTTCAATGCGCCGATCTCTGCCGTCCTGTTCGTGATCGAAGAAGTCATTGGGCGCTGGAGCGCCGGCATACTCGGTTCAGTCGTGTTGTCGGCCATATCCAGCGTGGTAGTGGTGCGCTGGTTTCTGGGTTCGGAGCCGCTGTTTCGAATTCCATCGCTCGCGCTCAATCGTCCGGCGGAACTCGTGGCGTATGGTCTGCTGGGAATAGTGGGCGGTCTGGCAGCGGTGATGTTTTCCCGTTCCATTGGATTCCTTCGCCCCCGGCTGCGCGCGCTTCCGCGCTGGACCCAGTATTTTCAGCCGGCGTGCGCCGGCCTGCTCATCGGACTCATGGGATATTTCGGTGCGCCGCAGATCATGGGCGCGGGCTACGAATATATGGACCAGGCCATGCATGACCAGTTCACCTGGCAGATGCTGGCGGCGCTGGCGGTGCTGAAGATCATCGCTACGACAGCGTCTTTTGTTACAGGCACTCCCGGCGGCATGTTCGCGCCCGCGCTGTTCACGGGCGCAATGATTGGAGGAGCGATCGGTGGCGCGGAGCGGCATTTTTATCCGCATCTGGTCACCGGCTCTACCGCCACTTACGCGCTGGTCGGCATGGGCGTGCTGTTTGCCGGATTTCTGCGAGCGCCCATGACTTCGGTATTCATGGTGCTGGAGGTCAGCGGGAACTATTCCATTATTGTGCCGGTGATCGTTGCCAACACCCTGGCGTACTTTATTTCGCGCGCCCTGCAGCCGCTTCCGATATTTGATTTGCTGACGCGCCAGGATGGTCTGGTACTGCCGTCGCTCGAAGAAGAGCGCGAACAGGCCGTGCTGCGAGTGGAAGATGCCATGCAACCGGCGCCTTCGCTGATTCTCGAAGCCGATCACAGCATTGGTGAAGCGGTTCGCCTGCTGCCCGATGGCGCCCAAAAACAAGACGAACACATTCTGGTACGTATGACTCCTACCGGATGGAACGCGATAACCATCGCTGCTCTCAGGAAGCTGGCGGGCGAGGGCAAGACTGAGATGTCGCTGGCCTCCAATCTTTCTACTCGCAGCCTGCCTTCCTTGTTTCCCGATCTTCCGCTCGATGCTGCGCTCCGCTTTGTGCAGGACGCGCCGCTGGTGCCGGTGGTGAATCGGGCCAATTTCCGGCAGGTTGAGGGCGTCATTACCCGTGAAGATGTTTTCCGTAGATACCGCGAAGAAGAATCGGAATAGCCTGGGTGGTGATTACGGCTTACGTGAGTTCGCCTGCTGTTTCGGTTGAAGCTCACGCCGGATGAGTTCGAACTTGTGCGAAAGCTTCTGCAGTTCTTCTTCCGAGAGATTTTCGATATCGATCATGTCATTGTGCGCTTTTCCGATGGCGCGGATGATTTCGTCCAACTTCAGATGGATGGCGCGGGCGTCGCGGTTCTGGGTGTTCTGAATGAGAAAGACGATCAGGAAGGTAACGATGGTCGTTCCGGTATTGATCACCAGCTGCCAGGTATCAGAATAGTGATAATAGGGACCGGTAACCGCCCACACCAGAATAATCGCCACCGCCAGAATGAATGCCCACTTTGTACCCGCAATGTAAGAGGCTTTCGCGGCGAAATTGTGAAAGCTGTCGGCGAACGATGATCTGGCGTCATTGCGCATGAACTCCGATTTTGATGCAGATATGTGGCCGCCCGTTGGAAGGGGGCCGCCTGCGGCCGGTTGGAAGGGGCCCCGCGGGGGCTGCTCAATGAAAAATACCCTGGCGGCTAAAGCCGCGCTAATGTGCTCCTAATCGCAGCGCTGGAAGGACTGCGCCATCCAATGGCTATTTCCACACCAACACGGAGTAGGAATTTGTTGCGGCAGCCTTCCTGAAACGTCCACTCTGCAGGATGACATCTTGCTCCAGCGGGTTGTGATAGACGATCCAGGCGGCTCTCGGGCTCGACAGCAATGATCTTTCGAGATTCGTCACCATTTTAACCAGGCTCAACCGGGGCAGCGGGTTAAAGAGATATATCACCAATGGCTCGGCAGGGAATTGGAAGAAGCTGGCGTCAGTGCAGATCAACTCGATCTGACCGGTGCGCGGGTAGCTGGCAATATTCTGCTGTGCTACGCGATGCAAGGCCGGTAATAGTTCGATTCCGACGATTCGTCGAAAGGAATAATCTGCCGCGATCAGCAGCGTGCGTCCCTTGCCCGACCCGACATCGATGAAGGTAAATTCCTCGAAACGGACAGGTAGCTCCGCCATCATCTCTTTGAACAATTCCGGATCGGTCGCCTGGTAAGGCGAGTTCAGCAGTCCGATGAATCGATCGCGAGCTGAAACGGTTGCCGCTGTCGTATCTACGCGATGTTCCCAGTCATACTCCATGTCGCCGTATCTTCGCCGCCGCTGTTCAGGAGTTGACTCACGTAGAAATCGCCACACCAGGGAAGAGAGCGCCAGTAGTGTTCCCGGCAAACTCTTACTGGCCCGCGTCCGCCTCCACCACCCACCGACTTCGCAAGTCAAACTCATCCGATCGTTCATTTTCGCGCACTTTGCGGAGCCTTGGCGTTCTTTGCGATTCGCCTTGGCGAGCGAACAGAGGTACGAATCAACCTGCTATAGTCAATCACAGACGCAATGTCTGACGCCGCAGTGGAAGTCCCGTCCCGCCGCCACATGACCACCCGCCAGCGTGTCATCTTTCTCGTGGTTGGCTGGCTTATCGTCATGATGCCGTTTCTTTTCTGGTGGAATACCTGGTTCGGCCGCAATCTTAATGACCAGCAACTGGACGCGTATCTGCACGATCAGAACAAGCCGCGCCACGTCCAGCACGCGCTGGTGCAGATAGGCGAGCGCATGGCGCGACACGACGGCACGGTCACCCGCTGGTATCCGCAACTGATCACGCTCAGCACTCATGCGGTAGATGAAATCCGCAATACTGACGCATGGGTCATGGGGCAGGACGCTTCGAGCGCAGGTTTTCACGAAGCTTTGCTGAAGATGCTCAATGATCCGTCACTGCTGGTACGTGGCAACGCTGCGCTCTCATTGGTTCGCTTCGGCGATGCCAGCGGACGGCCGCAGATTGTCGCCCTGCTGCAGCCCGCCAATGTAACCGCTGCGCAGGCGGGAACTGTCACCGACACCAGCACCGCCGGCACGGCGATTCACCAGAACGGAGTGGTGGCCAAGCTAAACACCAGCGGAAGCACGCTAGAAGTCCGCTCGCCGATCGGCGGGCGATTGCGCGAGATCAAGGTGCAGAGCGGGCGCAGCGTTGCTGCCGGAGAGGTCGTCGCGGTGGTCGATCCCGACAGCGAGCAGGTCTGGGAGGCTTTGCGCGCTCTCTACCTGATCGGCCAGGCCGAAGATCTGCCTGCCATCCGTCCCTATGAACGCGAGCTTCCGGATATTTCTGACCGGGTTCGCCAGCAGGCCACCGCAACCGACAAACAAATATCAGAACGCGTAAAGTGACAAGTGTCGCGGTTGTCCACGCGACCGTTCCGTTTAACAAGGCTGAAAACCGGCCCGCTCAAGCCTGTCCGCCCGGTCACTCGTGGAACCTACCTTCGTGTTTTGCGTGCACGGGACAGAGGCGATAATCTCTGGGTTACCGAAAGCAGGGCGTCCCTTTCCACGCACACTCGTCTGACGCTCCCGATTGAGACATCCGATGGCGAAAAATTTCATCCTGCATACCATTCCGACCAGGCTGCCGCCGGCGAAGCTGTATCTCGACGACATTACCGAGATCTGGCAGATCCTGACTGAATCGTGCGACGAACCACGCACCAGCGTAATCGTCGGCAACGCACAATGCGATTCGCTGAAGGATTTGCCCAACATGGGTGGGCGGACTACCCATCTGATGATGGAAATCTCCTCGCCTGGCAGGCATCACACGCTCTCGCTCAAGCCCGGGGCGAGCAGTATTCACATCCATGAATTAGGCGACCAGATGATGGCCTGGTCGAAATACGTGAAGGTCGAAGCGATATTTCAAAAACGAAAACTGGGGCTGAAATCTGTTGTGCGCGCGGCCTGGCCGTGGATGGCAGTGGTCTTGTGGGTCTTATCAGTTATCGCGGCAAAATTCGTGACCGTACCCAGGTATCTCACCATTTATGAATGGGTGCATCTTGTAACCACCGTCGTGCTCGCTGCGATCGTGGTGTACTACTTCATCAGTTCGCATAGCATTGTGTACCTGCGTCATCCGCACAAGGTTCCTATCTGGCGCTGGCTTGAAGATCACAAGCAGGAGCTGATCGCAGGCTTCGCAGGAATTCTGGTTGGGGCGCTCGCCGCACGGACCCTCATGAAAGGCGTAGAAGCGGCATTGCACGGAACCCAGCTGGTGTGGAAATGGTGACGTAAGAGTGACAGCCGCCCTCGGCTGTCAAGCGGTGAAACCTAAATCGGCATTACGCCCACTTCTTTTTCCACTTCTGCCGTAGGCACCATCACGATCGCATCCCACGGACAACCATCCAGGAACGATCCGTCCGGGCCTTTGCTGGTGCATTTGTTACAGCCGATGCAAAGGATCGGATCAACCTGAATTCTGCCGAATGGCGGATGGTCTTCATCCGGCACCCAGAACATGCAATCTTCGACTGGGCAGTATTCGACGCAGGCGGGCGAGCCGGCGCAGCCGGTGCAGCATTCGGTAATGACGGCCAACTCTTTTGGTTTCTTCTTGCGTGGATGGGTCAGCCCCTTGGAACGGGGCTCGTGTTTGAATTCGTCGGGAACCATCCCGAGTGCTTTGGATTCGGCCGATTCGGCAGCCATGGCGGGATTATAACAATGTTCATCCGTCACATACAGACCCGCCGTTTCTGTTATAGTGACCGTCCAGCCCCTGTAAATTCCTCATTACCAGCTCCCGGTGACGCAGAGACGGGGCGGAAGGAGCAGCCTTCATGGCAAAAAGTCTGAACAAAGTGATGTTGATTGGAAACCTCGGCAAGGATCCCGAAGTGAAGTACACGCCCAGCGGCACGCCGGTGGCAAAACTCACGGTGGCGACCAACGAGCGCTTCAAAGATAAAGACGGCCAGTGGGCCGATCGCACCGAATGGCACAACGTGGTGCTGTGGCAGCGGCTGGCTGAGATTGCGGGTGAATATCTCAAAAAGGGCGGCAAGGTTTACGTGGAAGGCCGCCTGCAGACCCGTTCCTGGGAGGACAAGCAGACCAACCAGAAGCGCTACATGACCGAGGTTGTGGCCAGCGACCTGGTGCTGCTCGGCGGACGCGGCGAAGGCGGCGCAGATTTCAGCTCAGGTTCCCGAGGCGCAGCTGCCGGCGGCGGCAACAATTTCGACCAGCGCGAACCGGAGCCGGTAGCTTCTTCGCCGATCAGCGATGAAGATATACCGTTCTAGTGAAGCTGCAGGCGGTGGCCGCCACTACGTTTTCGCGGTCATCGTCCTTGTCCTACTGGTCGCATCGCCGGCTTTCGGAAAGAAGCATCGTCATAGTTCCGGAAGCGGTAGTACAAGCTTCGATTACTACCTGCTCGCCCTCTCCTGGGCGCCAAATTTTTGCGCATCGCATCCCGGCGATCACTCGAGTGAGTGCCGCGTGGGCAATCAGAAGGCTTTCGTGTTGCACGGACTCTGGCCACAGTCAGAGAGCGGGCCGCCACCCATGGAGTGCGCGCCCGCCAGCCCGGTTGCGCATGATCTGGTGGATCATATGCTCGCATACATGCCCAGCGCCGGACTGGTCCAGCACGAGTGGCGCGAACACGGCACCTGCAGTGGATTGCCGGCCGGTTCTTACTTCGCTCAGGCGGAGGAGGCATTCAAAAGTGTGCGTGTACCGGAAGATTTACAGTCGTTGAACCGGGAGAGTGAGCTGCCGGTATCGGCACTCGAAGAGCGTTTTGCGGATATAAATCATGCTCCGCGTAAAGCATTTCGTATCTCCTGCCATGACACAGAGCTGGTGGCTGTTGAAGCTTGCCTAGACAAAGAGCTTCACTATCGTGAGTGCAGCAGCAGTGTGCGCGAATGCCGCGGGCCGCAGGTGCATCTGCAGCCGGTCAGATAGACCGCCGGATATTCCGCCATCCGCGACCTATGCATTTGATCCAGCCATCTCTTTCAGGATCTCACTCGCGTACATCGCTCCCTGCGGAGTGTCTTCGTGCTTGAAGTAGGCAAATACATCGCGGCCGGCGGCGAGATGTTCGCGCTGCCTCGCCACCATCGACTGGCGTTCCTGCAAGTTGTAAGTCGGCTTGCGGTAACGGTAGTAGCAGAAATCGGCGGTTACGATATCGGGCGTGTTTCGTTCTTCCGTTTCCGCGATGCACAGCGAGCGGTTCGAACTCCTGAGAATTTCAAAAATCTCGTCGTTGAACCAGGATTCATGTCGAAACTCGAAGGCGGCCCGCACGCCGCGTGACAAGGCCGCAAGAAATTCCCTCAGAATGGCAGCGTCAGCCTTCATGTTGGGCGGCAACTGAAAGAGCACCGGGCCCATCTTTCCGGCTTGAGCGAGAGGTTGGACGGTTTGCAGGAAGCGCAGCACAAAATCTTCGGTTTTCTTTAGCCGCTTGATGTGGGTGATTACCTGATGGGCTTTCACGCCGAAACGAAAATTGTCGGGCGTTTCTGCGATCCACTTTTGGACAGTGGTGTCCTTCACCAGCTGGCGGAAGGTGAAATTGACTTCAACCGTGTTCAGCTGGGTCGAATAGAACCCGAGAAAATTTTTCTGCGCGAGCTTCTGAGGATAGAAGTCCGGCTTCCAGCTCGGATACGCCCAGCCAGATGTGCCCGCGAAAAATTGAGCCACGGGTGAGGATTATACCTTCCGTCGTTTTGCGGCCGGCTTCCTGGCAGGTACAGCTTTTGTTGCGATGGCTTTCGCAGTCTTTGTGGAAGCAGTGCGGGAAGGTTTTCGTGAAGGCGTCGCATCGACCGGCTCCGTCACAGGCTCCTCAATTTCCGCCAGCGCCGGCAGTTTCTGTTTCAGCGTGAGTACCGGCTCAAACAAATCGCCCATTTTCTCCACTCGCTGCAGCACCTGTGGCGCTTCGAAGGTCAGCCGGGCCAGGTCTTTTTTCTTGAATGCAGCTTCCACCTCCTCCCATGTCACCGGAGTCGAAACCGTCGGTCGCTCGCGGGCCCGCAGGGAATAGACGGACACGGTGGTTTTGTGCTCGTCGTTCTGGCTCCAATCAACGAAAACCTTGTTAGTGCGGATCGCTTTCTTCATGTCCGAGACCACCAGATCGCGGTGCTCGTCTTCCAACAGCCGCGCCAGGGCATGCGCGAACGGCTTGGTAACGTCGTACGAGGTCCTGGTATTCAGCGGAACGTAAATCTGCAGACCCTTGGAGCCGGAAGTCTTGGGAAAGCTTTGCAGGCCGAAGCGCTCGAAGATCTCGCGCAACCAGAATGCAACCTGGCAGCACTGGATGATGTTGGCCGGCGGGCCCGGATCCAAATCGAATGCGATCACCGCCGGGCACTGGATCTCCTGGGCGCGCGCGAGCGACGGATGCAGTTCGATCGATGCCAGATTAGCGACCCAGATGAGCGTCGGCAGATCGTTGGCCAGAATGTAATTAACGTTGCGGCGATTGCCCTCGCTCCAAACCGGAACGGTCTTCACCCACTCGGGGCGATATTGCGTGGCATTCTTTTCGAAAAAGTGCCCCTGGTCCACACCATTCGGGTAGCGTTTCAGCGTGAGCGGGTGCTCCCGGAGCTGCGGCACCAGCACCGGGCCGATGCGCGCGTAGTAGTCGATGACCTGGCCTTTGGTAAACGCGCTGGCAGGGTACAACACCTTTTCCAGATTGGTGAGCTTGAGCTGTTTGCCCTGAACTGTGACGACCGAATCTTTCACGAGTGCCTCGTTGCCCAGCGCCGTTTAAGTATAGGGCTTGGATGGCGGGGACCGGAAAAGGGCTGGAACGATTGACGACGCGATGGACTTCCAGTTGTGAAACAGTTTGGGTCGCGGGCTGCCGCTCACTTCTCCGAATCGCTGATCAGCACCACATCGGATTCGCGGTGGCCGCGAATGATGGCGAGCTGCTTGCCGTCATAAGAGTAGTCAAAATCACGGATGAATTCCGACTTGAAGTCGGTGAGTTGTTTTCCGGGAGAGCCATCCAGGTGCTGCAGCCACAGGTTATCGGTCTGGCCGTCACGAATGGGGTAAATGATCCCGCTGCCGTCGCGTTTGAACAGGATCGGTGCGTCACCAAACCCACTAGGGTATTCGACCCGCGGCCGCTCGAAATCCAGAAATCGGATTGGCAGGCGGAGATCGAGCGACAACAGCCCCAACCTCTCTTTGGTGTCGCCCGGGCGATTGCTGACCATGGCCGCGAGCCTGCCGTCGGGAGAAATTGTGACTCGGCCGAAGGTAGAGTACTCAGGAAAGAGCGAAGAGGAACCGCCGTCGATCGCAGCCTTTCCGATTTTTGCATCCGCGTCCGCGTAAAGCACGGTTTTGGAGTCGGCGGAACACACAGGCGCAAAGTCAAATTTCCCGCGCGTGAGTTCCTGCACACTCCCGCCATCCGCATCGGCGCGAAACACGTGAACTTCGGTTTTGGCTTCGGGCGCCGCCGTGAAAACGATATGTCCGTCTGGGCAGGAACGAGCGAATCCTGGAAGACGAACTTGGGAAAGCAACGGAGTTTTCGCGCCGGAAGCCGGATTGAGCAGCGTGACCCCTCCTCCCATCGCAGACATCAGCAGTTGGCCGTTCCGGGTCCATCCCAATTCGTAGTTCGGGGATTCGTCTCCGGGGAACTCACGGGCCTTGGAACTGCTGGCGCCGTCGGGCATGAGGTAGACCTGGTTATGAATCAGGGTTTCCACAGTGGCCATGGTGTGGCCGTCGGCAGCCAGACCCAGGTCACTATATGCGTTGGTATCACGGCTCACGGGCGACACTTTGCCGGACGGATACGAAATGTGAACGATCTGATTCTGTCCAAGGAAGGGCTGCGCTAAAGCCAGCAGGCCATTGCCATCCGGCAGCCAAACCGTCCGCGCAAAGTACAGGTCCTTCGAGATCAGGAATAAATTGCGCTTGCCCGTTTCCGCATCGATGGCGTCCAAGCCGCCGAGTGCATCTCGCGGCTGCGAGAGCGGCATCACGATCATTTTGCCATTGGGTGACCATGCCACATCGGATTGCATTTCACTGATGGGGCCGGTGGCAATGGTTTTTTCTTCAGTGCCTTCTGCCGACCGGATAATCAGGCGGTACTCACCCGGTTTTGGATTGTTGCCGAGCAGGTAGGCGAATCTTTTGCCATCCGGAGAGAAGCTGATGTTCGAATCGATATCGGTCACCAGTTTCTGTGGAGTTCCGCCCAGCACTGGAGCGCGGTACAGTATTTCAGAGAACGGCTGCCAGGTTCGGAGCGGGAGAAATACAGGTAATTGCCGTCCGGCGAGAAGCGCAGTCCCTGGTACTCCGCCTGTGCCGGCTCAACCACCTGGGTATTGCTCTTGGTGGGAATGTTTTGCAGCCACAGACTCTGCTGGCCGCCGTCGTCCACTACGTGAAGCAGGTATTTCCCGTCTGGCGAGATGGCGACCAGCCGGGCTTTGCCGGTGACGGTAGCGCGCCTGGCGGTGAAGTTCTGAAACGGTGCGGGCCGGCTGTGCGAGAAAAGCGCGTAAATTCCATACCCGGCGGCGCCGATCAACAGAACCGCAATCAGGCTGCTGATTCCGATTCCCAGCTTGTGTTGCTTTGCGACTGCGACCACGGCAGAAGTGCTGCCGGATTGCCCGGCGGAAAGGGCGGCAGGGAACGAAACTGCAGAGTCTGAACTCAACGCCGGAATTTGTCGGCTGGAATCGGTATCGCGTTTCAGCCGCAGCAGCTCTGACCGCATTTCCTTGGCGCTCTGGTAACGCAGGTCCCGGTCTTTTTCCAGTGCCCGGGCAATAATGTCTTCGAGCCTGGGCGGGAGATTAGGGTTCAGGCGGATCGCTGGAGTGGGGGGGCGCTCCAGAATCGCATTGAAGATAAGCGCCGAAGTTTCCCCGCGAAAGGGCAGATTTCCGGTCGCCATTTCATAGAGCACGGCGCCAAACGAAAATAAATCGGTGCGGCCGTCCAGTTCTTTCCCTTTGGCCTGCTCCGGCGACATGTAAGCGACGGTCCCCAGGGTCGAACCGGGGCTGGTCAGGTGTGGCTCGTCTATGGTGCCCGTCATCATGGCCGACGCGATCCGGAGATCGGAACCGCCGGTAATCGCAACCTTCGCCAGTCCGAAATCGAGAATCTTCGCGTGGCCGCGCTGGGTAACGAAAATGTTCGCCGGCTTGATATCGCGATGGACGATGCCCTTGGCGTGCGCCGCATCGAGCGCATCAGAAATTTCAATCGCCAGGGAGAGAATCTCTTCGGTTTCCATTGGACGCCCTGCGATCTTGTGCTTGAGCGTTATGCCCTCCAAAAACTCCATGGCAATAAATGCTTCCCCGTCCAGTTCGCCGATGTCGTGAATGGTGCAGATATTGGGATGGTTCAGTGCCGATGCCGCCTGTGCTTCCCGCTGAAATCGGGCCAGCGTTTGAGGATCGTGAGCAACGTCGTCGGGCAGGAATTTGAGGGCAACGAAGCGGTGCAGGCGCGTGTCTTCCGCTTTGTAGACCACGCCCATGCCACCTCCGCCAAGTTTCTCGACGATTTGATAGTGCGAAAGAGTGCGGCCGATCATGGGAAAGAGCAGCTTCGGGTCGACCAATCTTATGGACGAGTAAGTCCTGAGTCAATCGACCCTTGGGGCACGCGAGGTTCGCGCGCCTCGGCTGGCTTCAGGGCACTCGGGCGCGGCAGCCTCGCTCAGCCCTTGATCTCGAGCGGTAAGCGCCAGTCGCGCGCGGAGACATGTCCGGCATAGATCCACGCAATACGGGTGAGCAGCGAGCCTGCGATGGCGGAGGTCGCCGCCCATTTACGGAGTTCGCGCGAGTTGCTGACCAGACTCAGAAGTCGCAGCGCAACCGGCAGCGGGCCGGAAAGCATGCCTCCGGTGCGAATCAGTGACCCGCTCAGCCCATGTTTCAGCGGATCGAGTGCTTGCTGGGGGCGGCTTTCGATCCGCCAGCCTTCCCAGACTTCAAACATCGCCGCCCCGAGCCCAAGCATCTGCAGGGCGCGGCTTTTGCGATGCCCCATGAGTTCGAGAAGACCGACCGCGGCAGACAGCCCTGACATGCCGAAGTGCATGGGCAACTCACCGACGTTCTGGTTCCACGTGGGAATGGTGGTGGCGCCGATCAGCACGCCGGTGTAATTGGAAAAGGGAAGCCCGAAGGCGAGCGAAGCAGCCTGGCCAGCGTTTTCAACAATCCGCAGCGGAAGCGACGGCCCATAGCGCTGCTGCATGAAGTCGGCAAAGACTGTGGCGGCTGCGCCGCTGGAAAATCCCACCAGGGTCCACACCCCGACGGACATCGGGCTTTGCGGCTTGAAAACGCGCAGCATGTTCAGAAAGCGCGCGGGACGGCCCAGATCGGAGACCAGCAGAGCCGGTGAGATCACGGAACCGGCGGCTGCAATCCAGCGGGCATGACTCACCAGCTTGCGATCAGCGCCGGTTACATCCGCGATTGCGCCAACCACGGCAGCGGCGCCGGCCGCGCCACCCACGAAAAAATAAAGCGGAATTTCCCACGTCCACGGAGGCTGCTTGAGCAGCGGTATCCCGTAATACCCGGTTTCTGCCGAAGCGATTGGAAAAGGCGCGCCTTGGGGCCGCGCCCCGGGAGACTTGACGCTCCCCTTTTGCTCAGCTTCACGGCGGATTTCGTGCAGCCTGCGCTCGCGATCGGGCTCGGGAAATTCGAAAGCTTTGCTCATTGTCCGTTGCTCCGGTTTTCGAACAGAAACGCGAGCAGGCTGCCGGCGAGCAACATGCCGGCTCCGATAGCGGAAGACTTCCAGGCTTTCTTCATGTATTCGGTTGGAACTTCCGGCCGGGGTGGCAGATTGTAAGCGCGAGGATCGCCGCGCACGATGAACATCGCGTGCGTGCCCTTCACGCTGCTATCAGAGGCGTCGTAAAAAGTTGCGTCCGACATTCCGCGACCATGAAGTTCGCTCAGGCGGGCCGCCGCTTTGGCGCGAAGCTCTTCTATCTCGCCGAATTGAATGGACTCGGTCGGGCAAGTCTGGGCGCAAGCGGGTTTAAGTCCCACCTTTTGGCGGTCATAACAAAACGTACATTTGAAGGCGCGACCGTCATCGGGATTGCGCTGCACCACGCCGAAAGGACATGACACTACGCAGTAACCGCAACCATTGCAGATGTCGGGCTGAACATAGACGCCGCCAAATTCGGTGCGCACGATCGATCCCGTCGGGCAGGCTTCCAGGCAGCCGGCGTTTTCACAGTGCTTACAGACATCGGAAGAAAACGCCCAGGTATTCAGTTCGGGCGCATTGCCTCCGAAGCCGGGCTCGGGAGAGGCTTCGACGAACTTTACATGACGCCAGGTAGAGTGCCCGACCGCGCCGGTATTGTCGTAAGAAAAACCAGACCAGTTAAATCCGTCATCGGCGACGCCGTTCCACTCCTTGCAGGCGACCTCGCAGGCTTTACAGCCGATGCACAGGGTAGAGTCGGTCAGGAAAGCGGTGGTTGGCATTGTCTTTCACCCCTCCGCGGCCTGAATGTTCTGCTTACGCTGACCCACGGCTTGTTCGTGGGATTCTTTTCGGCCGCTGCGCTTTTCAATGCAGATTCCGCGCGCGCCCTCACCATGCGAAGCACGGCTGCGGACGGGCCCGGAATGACAAAATTACGGCATGGCTGAGGCCGTGCCCTCGCGAACAGAATCCGCGGTAGTTCGAATTCCATTTGTGCGTCCGGAACGTATGTTGCACACCATCGCCTTGGTTTCCATAATCCGCACATTCGGTTCTTCGTTGATTGCCACCAGGTCATTGGCTACATCGCCTTTGACACGGCCTTTATATCCCCAGTGGTAAGGCAGTCCGACCTGGTGAATACGTTCCCCGCCGATCCACAGCGGCCTGAGGCGTCGGGTGACCAGCACCCGGGCTTCAATGCTGGCGCGCGGAGTGGAAATGGTTGCCCACCCTCCGTGCTGCAAGCCGGCCTCCCGCGCAAGTTCAGGAGAAATTTCAGTAAACAGTTCGGGCTGCAACTCTGCCAAATGCGACAGTGTACGGCTCATACCGCCGGCAGTGTGATGTTCGGTAAGCCGGTAAGTGGTGAGCACATAAGGAAAGCGCGGATCGCCGGGTGAATTCGCGTAAAGGTTGTCAGGACGATTCTTTTTGTTGGCGGCCGGATCAGTGTTCTGCTTATAAAGCGGATTGGCAACAGGTGATTCCAGCGGCTCGTAATGAGTGGGCAGAGGGCCATCTTTCAAACCGCTGGGAACATAGATCCAGCCAACTCCGTCCGGATGCAAGGTGAAGGGGCGCGCACCGCCCAGTCCGACCACGCCAATGCCGGTATCGAAATCGTCAGGAGTGTCGGGAGCAAGGTCCTTTTTGTAATCGGCGTTATCGAGCCCCGTCCATTCTTTCTTCTCAGCGTCCCACCAGATGAGTTTCTTGCGCTCGCTCCAGGGTTTGCCGTCGGGATCAGCGGAGGCGCGGTTGTAGATGATGCGGCAATCGTTCGGCCAGGCGAAACCCCAGCCGTGCCCGAGGAGATCGCGTGGATTTCGCTCGTCGGCACGATTGCGGCCTTCTTCGGGGTAAACCCCGCAATAA
>QHZY01000179.1 GCA_003224855.1 Acidobacteriota bacterium
CCAAAGGCGCAGAGCATGCCTTTCCGGCGATTGCCGCTGCACATCCGGGCGACCTGCGGATTGCCTGGATGGACACGCGTCGGGGATATTGGAATACCTACTATCGCAGCTCGACCAATGGCGGCGCGACCTGGTCCCCTGAAACCAGGCTTTCAAGTTATCGGCGCGGATATCCCTATATCCATCCGTCGGGCTTCAATTTCCCTTTCGGAGACTACTTCGGTATTGCAATCGACGGCGACGCCCAGACACATGCTGTCTGGGGCGAGGGTTGGAGCTTCGACAGCCCCGGCTCGATCTGGTACGCGAACGGACGGTGACCACCATCCGTTGTAACCGGGCGCGCTGCCGAGATTCGTTCGGCTGAGCGGGTCGGAGATCCGCCCCAATAACAGCGATGTCCGGGATACTCATGGCATTAGGGTGCCCCAGGTTAAGGTGCCGCAGGTTCGGCCGGTGTTGCGAAGCCTGCGAATGTCACGATTTCTGCTGGGCTTCAAAGATCTGTCTAACCCGCTCGATGCGGTCGGCGTCTTCGGGCAGTTTGTCCGGCCGCAGGCGCACGATGCGCGGAAAACGCAGGGCGTAACCGCTGTTGTGTCGATCGGACTTCATCATGTTGTTGAACGCGACTTCCAGAACGATCTTCGGCTCGACCAGCAGGCGCATGCCCTGATCTTCGAGCGTATGCTCGATGAACCACCTGGTCATTTCTGAAATTTCCAAGTCGGTCAAGCCGGAATAGGCTTTGCCGATGTTGACCAACCGCTCGCCATCCCAGACAGCGAAGGTGTAGTCACTGAGTACGCCGATGCGCTTGCCGTGACCGTATTCGACGGCGGTGACAACCACGTCCAGCGTGGCGAGTTCGCGCTTGAGCTTCAGCCACGATTTGCCGCGCCGCCCTGGAGTGTATGAAGACTGCGGATCTTTGATCATCAGGCCTTCATTGCCGCGGGCCTGGGCGGCTTCAAAAAGTTGCTCGAGCTCTGCCGCCGCGGACGCGAAAGAAACAGGCGCACGCAGGACGCGAGTTACATGCCCTGGAACTTCAGCCGGAAAATCAAATGTAGCCTGCCCGGCTTGCTGCATCCTGCTTTGCCGGCGAACGTTTTCCAGCACGCTGTCGAGAATCCTGGAACGTTCGCTCAATGGACGATCGAGCAGCAGTTCCTGGCCGATATAAAGAATGTCAAACACCAGATAAGCGACTGGGACTTGCTGCATGAGTTTTTCGCTTACTTTTTTTCGTCCCAGCCGTTGCTGAAGTGCGCTAAAAGGCTGCGCACGGCCGGGACCTCCGGTTTCATCTTCCAGATAGCTCCAGGCAACGATTTCACCATCAAGAATCACGTCCTGTGGCATTCCGAGGAGCGCGCCCGGCAGCTCAGGAAAGCTCTCGGTAATGTTGTCGCGAGTGCGGGAGAAGAGGCGGACTTCATCGGCTGAGCAGTGGGCCTGGGCGCGAATGCCATCGTACTTGTCTTCGACCAAGGCATCTTCGAAATAGCTGAGCGCTTCTTCTGCAGTCGCGGCCGGGCTGGCGAGCATGAATCCAAGCGGATGGAACAGGCGCATTTTGGCCTCGGCTAGTTTGCCTGCCGCCGCAAGTTTCAAAGTTTCACCAATGTCGCCCAGCAACATATTGGCGCGCTGAACCTCTTTCAATCTCGCGCCATAAGCTCTGGCGATGGCATCTTCAACCAGGCTCTCTTTCAGGCCAATACGCAGATCGCCCGTCATTATCTTGATGATGTACTTGGCCTCGAGAGGACTGACGCGAGAGAGCAGATCACGAACGATTTCGCTCTTAGCCACTGGACCACGAGCGCTGGCGATTTCTCGAAAGCGATTCTGAAGATCGACGACGCTGAGATCGATTTGCCGGGCGGCTGTCAGAACTTCGCCCGCGACCGCGCCCAGGTCTCCGTGTCGGCGGTACGCGCTGCTTAGTTCGTCTCCGGATTTTCCCGAGAGTTCCTCCACAATGCGCCACAGCAAGGCGCCGCCGATGTTAAGCGTGGATTCCTCCCACACGGCAAATGGTCGGCCAGAGAAGAACACCGAGCTCACTGCCGCAGAATCGACCGGAGTCGAATTGAAGTAATCGGCAACGTAGGCGATCTTCTGCAGCTTCTTGGTAGTAGAAGCGACCCCCTCACAGGTCTCGGCAAACGCCTGCATCGTTGATATGACTCTCCTTAAGGGCTTTCAAATCGTGTGTTTACGCCTGTCAATTGAGGCGAAAGCCTGTGTTAACCTATACAGAGTAGCAAGCCGCCCGGAGTCGTAAAGCCGGCGAGGATCATCGAATAAACATGCCGTTTCTCAGGACATTGTGGCGGTTTTTCCTTTCTTTGCAGTTACTTCCCGCGCTTGAGGGTGGCGAAGAAACATTAGTCGGCGGCCAGGCCGTGCTGGAGGGGGTTATGATGCGCTCGCCGCATGCCTGGGCGATTGCGTGCCGCAAGCCTTCCGGCGAAATCTCCACCATGAGCGAGCCTTTGGAACGACTTTCGGAGAAACACAAATGGATGGGATGGCCAGTGATAAGAGGCGTGATTACGCTCGGTCATGCCATGACGCTGGGCTACAAGGCATTGAAATTTTCTGCCAATGTGGCACTGGATGAACTGCAGCCGCAGGAAGCGGGCAAGAAGAAGCTTGAAATCAGCGGCTGGATGGCCGCCGTGAACATGGTGATCTCAATCGGTTTCTTCATCCTGATGTACAAGCTCCTGCCCCTGCTGGCTGCGCGCGGCCTGCAGAAGCTGAATCCGATGTTCGGGCAACAGATAGTTTTCAACCTGGTGGACGGCATCATTCGCATTCTGCTGTTCCTGCTTTTCATTTACGGAGTGTCGCGAGTGCGGGACATCCACCGTGTGTTCGAATATCACGGCGCCGAGCACAAAACGGTGTTCGCCTTCGAAAACGGCGATCCCATGGAGACCAGCGCGGTACAGAAATATTCCACCTTCCATCCGCGTTGCGGCACCAGCTTCCTGATGACAGTGATGATTATCTCCATGCTGGTTTACATGCTGATACCGGTGTCATCGCTGGGCGCGAAGTTCGCCGTGCGCATAATCATGTTGCCGGTAATCACAGGAATCTCTTATGAGATCATTCGCTTCGCGGCGCGTTACCGTGGTTCGCTGTTCGCGCTGCTGACTGCTCCCGGCCTGTGGCTGCAGCGGATCACCACCCAGCCTCCCTCCGACGATCAGGCGCAGTGCGCCATTGTCGCCCTCGACCAGGCCATGGCGCTGGAGAAACAGCAGGGCGGCGAGCTGGTAATTGCCTAGCGGCGCCCGCCGCTATTTCACGCGAATCCAACTGAGAACTGGGAACTGATGGCCGAAAACTGATATCTAAGGATACCTCTGTGTTTGAACGTCTCGAACAAACCGAATCGAAGTATGAAGAGTTGACGCACGCGCTGGCGTCGCCTGAAATCATCGGGGATTCTTCCAAGTACCAGAAGACGGCCAAAGCGCACAGCGAAATTGCGCCCATTGTCGGAAAGTATCGCGAATATAAGGATTTGAAAAAAGGCATTGCGGAAAGCCGCGCCCTGCTGGCGGATGAAAAAGACCCCGAGATGCTGGCCTATGCGAAGGAAGAACTGGACCGTCTGGAAGGGCGCGTAGCCGGCATGGAAGAGGAACTGAAAGTTCTGCTGCTGCCCAAAGATCCTAACGACGAAAAAGATGTGGTGCTCGAAATCCGCGCCGGAACCGGAGGCGATGAAGCCACCCTGTTCGCCGCCGAGATGTTTCGAATGTACACGCGCTATGCCGAGATGCGGCGCTGGAAGGTAGAAGTGCTCTCAACCTCAGAGTCGGCGGTGGGCGGATTGAAAGAAGTGATCGCGATTATCGAGGGCGACCGCGTCTATTCCCGCCTGAAATACGAGAGCGGCGTGCATCGCGTGCAGCGCGTCCCTGCCACCGAGCAGCAGGGAAGAGTGCATACCTCGGCGGTAACGGTTGCGGTGCTGCCGGAGGCGGAAGATGTGGACATCAAGATTGAAGCAAAAGATCTGCGTATCGATACATTCTGTTCTTCCGGTCCGGGCGGCCAGTCGGTGAACACTACTTACTCCGCAGTGCGCATCACCCATCTTCCCACCAACACCGTGGTCAGTTGCCAGGACGAAAAATCGCAAATCAAAAATCGCGAGAAAGGCATGCGAGTGCTGCGCGCCCGGCTTTACGAAGTCGAGATGCAGAAGCAGCAGGACGCTCTGGCCAAAGAGCGCAAGTCCATGGTGGGCAGCGGCGACCGCAGCGAGAAGATCCGCACCTACAACTTCCCTCAGAACCGGGTTACCGATCATCGCATCGGATTCACGATGCATCAGCTGCAGGAAGTAATGGACGGCAAGCTGCAACCGATTGTGGATGCCCTGGTGACGCATTATCAGGCGGAGAAGATGAAGGAGGATTCGGTGGGCGTGTGACGAGAGCTGCACGACTTGCTTCGGAATGTCATCCCGAACGCAGGCCCCGATCTCTGACCGGCCCCTGGGGGTCAAACACCCCCGCCTCTATCTTGACCCCAAGTATGTTGACCCTGAGATATTTAAATATCCAGGTTCTTCACATCCAGAGCGTTGTCCTCGATGAACTTGCGGCGCGCTTCAACGTCTTCGCCCATCAGAGTGGTGAAGATGGTTTCGCTCGCGGCAATGTCTTCGAGCTTGACTGAAAGCAGTGTGCGGCGCTCGGGATCCATGGTCGTTTCCCAGAGTTGCGGCGCCGTCATCTCGCCCAGGCCTTTGTAACGTTGCACCGCGAAATCTTTTTTACCCTGGCTCAGCACATACTCGAAGAGTTCGCGCGGAGTATTTTTCTCGACGACTTCGCTTTCAGCCTTTTTCTTTGGGGCGGGCTTGGCCTTTTTTTCGGCGCCATCGCCCTCGGCATCACCGCTTTCATCGCCGCTCGATGCTGCCGCTTTCGATATGGTC
>QHZY01000161.1 GCA_003224855.1 Acidobacteriota bacterium
CATGTGCAGCACGCCATCTTCGTTCGAGCAGAAGTTGCGCACGCCAGTCACGTTGTAAGCGGAAGGCGAATTGGCTGCCACATACGTCACGTTGATACCTGCACCAGCCGTGGGCGTATAAGCGAAATAGTAACCGCTCTTCGCGCTTGCAGCAGCTGTTGCATTGGACAACGCACTGTCAATCAGACAAGCGTTGGTGGATACCGGTCCAGTCGCTGCACAAACGGTTCCCGCCGCACCCGGCCCGAGGTCTCCTAAGGCCGCTGAATAGCCGATCGCCGGATACCCGGTGGAATACGTAACTTCAGCCGTGTTGATAGTACGCAGCGAGCTGACTGCGGACGACTCATTCGCCGCAATGCGCGCGCGCAGCAAGTTCGGAATCGCGATGGCAGCGATGATCAAAATAATCGCCACTACGATCAGCAACTCGATTAACGAAAAACCTTTCTGTTTCCGCATTGTTATCCTTTTCTCCGTTGAGGCAAATTGGTCTCAGCAGACCGACTTGCCCTTCCTATTCCGCACTTTCGCGGCCATCTCCAGAAAGTTACTGTCGGAACCGGGCGGTTTCAGCAAACATTTTATTTACAACAGGTCAGGTTACTTCTTGAGCGCATAACAGAGATTTTCGGCTCGCAGCGGTTGTCACATTTTGTTCGAAGCGTGACAATTTGTGTCATTTTGGGACTGTTGTGAGATTGCTGGCCAAAAAACATAAGGAGCAACGGAGTTCATCCGTTGCTCCCGAGGCTCGTACCCTCCCCCAGGTACTTCGCCAAACTTACTGCAGAACCGGCCAGGTACCGCCACCGCAACCCGCTACGATGGGTGTGCTGCCTGACGCGCCTGCGTTCATGTGCAGCACGCCATCTTCGTTCGAGCAGAAGTTGCGCACGCCAGTCACGTTGTAAGCGGAGCGCGCCCAAAGTAGCCGAAAAACCGATAGCCGGATAGCCAACGGAATACGTTACTTCGCCTGTGTTGATGGTACGCACCGAGCTGACTGCGGACGACTCATTGGCCGCAATGCGAGCGCGCAGCAGGTTAGGAATCGCGATGGCAGCGATGATCAGAATGATCGCCACTACGATCAGCAATTCAATTAATGAAAAACCCTTCTGTTTCCTCATTGTTATCCTTTTCTCCGTTAGCAAATTGGTCTCAGCACGACCGACTTGCCTTCCTATCCGCACTTTCCCGGCCATCCGGAGGAAGCTGGTAAGAGGAAACCGGGAGACGTCGCCAAAGGTCTTGTTTGCACTGCGTAGGCTACTTGTTGAACTCATGGGAGGAGTTATCGCTCGGAACTCCTTGTCACAATTTGCTCGAAAACTGACAATTTGTGTCAATTTGAATAGAACGGAAATGTATTAACTGCCCAGAGAAGAGGGGGTCATGGTTGCTCCCGAGCTTTGTATCTCCCCCTGAACTTCGCCAAACTTACTGCAGAACCGGCCAGGTACCGCCACCGCAACCCGCTGTGATGGGTGTGCTGCCTGACGCACCTGCGTTCATGTGAAGCACTCCATCTTCGTTCGAGCAGAAGTTGCGAACACCGGTCACGTTGAAGGCCGAAGGCGAAGTGCCAATCACATAAGACACGTTCAGTCCGGCACTAGCGAGCGGGGTATAAGCGAAGTAGTAGCCGCTCTTCGCCTGGGCCGGCGTGGTTGCGTTAGAAAGGGTGCTGTCAATCAGGCAAGCGGCGGTGGAAAGTGGTCCTGTGGCAGGACAGCTCGATCCCACACCGCCCGGGCCGAGCGCACCGAGTGAGGGTGAAAAACCCACGCCCGGATATCCGACTGAATAGGTGACTTCAGCGGTGTTGATGGTACGAATCGAGCTCACAGCCGACGACTCGTTCGCCGCAATACGAGCGCGCAGCAGGTTAGGAATCGCAATCGCAGCGATGATCAAAATGATCGCTACCACGATCAGCAACTCGATTAAGGAAAAACCTTTTTGTTTTCGCATTATCTTGTTTGTCCCCTTGTTCTATTCGCACCGTGATCATGAACAGCTATATTCATGTCACTTGCGCAGCCAAAGCTCCGGCACACCGTGCTTTGCTGGAACGGCTATTGGTTACTTCATTTTACAGCCGAGATCGGCGGCCAGCGTCTGCCCTGAAGCAATCCAGGATGGCTCCCGAGAAGCCTCCATTTTTGCGTAAAATGTCAGATTTTTTCACTTTCGGCTTCTCTCCGCAATTATGAACGTTTTCCATTCCTCGTCTTGCTGCTTCATATTCTTGACGGGGCACGCCGATAGAACCGACACTACAGCAAAGCATGAAAAGCAAAACAACGCCAGGCTTACGAGTCCAAGTGGAGATGAAACCCAGTCTGATCGAAGGATGTGGACTGTTCGCTGCTGCTTCCATTCGTGCCCGGCAAAAGCTTGGCAATCTGACCGGTGACCTGATCACCCAGGCGGAAGGACGCCGTCGGGCAAAGCGCCTGTGCCGAATCTCCATCGTTGAGCTGGGCAGCAACAAGGCGCTCGATGCATCGAAAAACGGTAATCAGCTGAAATACATAAACCATTCCTGTGCGCCAAACACATTCATTCGCATATTGGGAACCAAGGTTGAGTTTTATGCGCTCAGGGCGATCCGTCAGGGCGAGGAACTGACTTGCGACTACGGCGAAACCCATCATGAAGGCACCCACCCATGCAAGTGCGGAAGCGCAAATTGCCGACGCTTTATATAAGTCTGGCCGCCATTTAAAAGCTTGATCGTTGGCGAGATTGGCGCTGCTCGACGGCGCCATTTACAATGACTGATTCTTTTCTGAGCATCTAATTATCTATGCGTCTTTTAACAGGGGAGAGCGCCAGGAGAAGTTTGTGCCTGCGTGCCGCCGGTATCACATTTCTGGCGGTGATCTGCATCAGCTGCGGAGACCAGTTTCGGCCCATTGCCATCCCGATCACGCCGCCGCTTCCCGATCCGCAGGCCGTTCATGCCATTTTTGTTGTGAGCGATAACGGCTTCGCCCCGGTTTCCTCCGGGCGATCGGTCAATCCAGGAGGAACCAGCAGGCTTGATGTCTCCGGAGACACCAATATTGCGGTATCGCAGGTTGGACTTGGCCCGATCCACGCGGCAATCCCCGCCAACGGATCGCGGATTTATGTAGTTAACGCTCTGGAAGACACAGTTTCTTCCTTCTCGCCATCTAATCCGACCGTAGTCACAACCACCAGTCTGCCTGCGGGCTCAATACCGATGTTCCTTGAGTCCAAGGAGACAGCGACCATGTATGTCGCGAACTTCAACACCGACAGCGTGGGAGCGATCGTCACCGCGACCAATGTTTTAGCCAGCCCGCTCATTCCGGTAGGAACGCATCCGGTGGCCCTGGTGGAAACACCTGACGGGAAAAAACTTTATTCGGTGAATCAGGGCAGTGGAGACGTGACCCCAATCAACACCTTGAATCGCAGTACCGGCGCGCCGATCTCAATTGGAGGCACCCCGGTCTGGGCAGTTGCGCGGAGCGACAGTGCGCGCGTCTACGTGCTCGAAAGCAGCAGCGGCGAGCTTTCCACAGTTAATACTTTGAGTGACAGCCTTGTGCCAACCGCCCCAACCGTATCGGCGGGCGCGGGCGCGAATTTCATGGTCTATGACAGAGCCCTGAATCGGATCTATATTGCCAACCCCAGTTCGGCGAACGTCACGGTGGTTGATGTCAGTGGCGATGCACCCCGCGCCCTGTCAGAGATCCCTGTCTGCAGCGGCTGTCATCCGGTATCGATCGCGGTGTTGCCGGATGGCACCCGTGCCTACGTGGGAAGCTATATTCTGGTGACCGATCCGGCAAATGGACTGCCCGCTATCGAATGGCAGGTTGCAGTCATTAACGCTCAGAGTCTCAGCCTCCGCAGCACCGTTCCAGCCGATCCACGCGAGACTCTGTTCGATATCGACACCGTGAACCCAACCGGATGCGGCTCGACCCCGTTCGGCTCGTCACCCTTGCCTTTTCGTGTTTCCGTTGCGGCCGCCGGCGATAGCAGTAAAGTTTTTGTGTCCAGCTGCGACGCAGGTAGCACGGCCGTCATTCAGACCTCGGATGACACGCTGGTTTCAGGGCAGTCCCAAATGCTGCTCTTGTCCGCGCAGCCTGCGAGCTTCAACCCCACCAGCCTCACGGTTACGGATGCCACTCTGAACGGAACTTCGACTACATATTCCTACACTCAGACGATTCCCGGCCCGCCGCTTCGGGTTGGCATGAGAATATCGATCACAGGAATGCAGGACGCCGGCAACGACGGCAGTTTTTTAGTCACTGCGATTGGCTCGGGCAGCTTCACAGTGACCAATGCAGCTGGGGTTTCAAACAGCGGCCAGAGCGGGACGGGCATCGCTGTGCCTTTTCAAAATCCGGCCTTCACGCTGGCAGGACCGTAAGTAGTTGTGGCGGGAACCGCATCCGGCAGGATGGTCGGTACTAGCTTCCCGCGGCAGCGAATTCAAAGCGCGGGCTGTAGCGCAGGGCGATGTTCATGAAGACTCTGCCACTGGCGGTATCGAGCGAGATGACGACCGCTTCAGTGTCTTCTGTGCTCTGTGGCACGTCAGAGATCTGCAACTCGGGCGGATGCACCCGAAAACGGAAGCCCTGGTCGTTCAAAGATGTAATTGCGTTTCCGGTGATCTGATTCGCGAGCTCGCATACGGTCTCCGGAACCAGAGCATCGGCTTCCGGCAGAGTTGCACCGGCGAACTGACTTGCCAGTCGAACGGCAGTCTCGGAATCAAGGTCGAACACGATACGGCCTTCGATGTCACCCGTAAGTCGGACCAGAGCCGCGACACCCTTGCGGCGGTAAGTTTCCTGCTCCATGCTTAAGCTGGCAATCGAAACCGGAGATTGCAACCCTTGCGACAACACCGCGTCCGCGGAGTTGATAAAGGGTTGAATCAGATCCAGCTTCATCTTAGGCTCCTGCTCCTGCCGCTGCCACAACGCTGCAGTCCTCGCCCATCACGTATTTGATCACTTCGTACAGTACTTCAGCCTTGACCGGTTTTTGCACAAAGTGGCGGGCGCCACGCTGCAATGCGGCCACGATGTTTTCCTGGTAACCAACCGATGAGACCATCACGATACGCGCCTCGGGATGTTGGCGCACGATCTTCTCCGCGGCTTCGATGCCTTCCATCTGCGGCATGGTGATGTCCATCAAGACGATATCGGGTTTGGTACGGTCGTATTCGGTCACCGCCGAAACGCCGTCTCCAGCTTCGCCGGCCAGTTGTCCGCCGAATGTCTCAACCATGCGGGTCAGATTTTTCCGGGCGAACACCGAGTCGTCCACTATCAGATAGCGGACCGGCTGCCCGTCTTTGCTGCGTTTTACGGGTGCAAACTGTTCCATCACAAACCTCCTGCTGCTTTTTTCCGGGCGCGAACTCGTGCAAACTGC
>QHZY01000162.1 GCA_003224855.1 Acidobacteriota bacterium
TGCCGCGTGTCGGAGCTATTACTGAATTTCTTGCGCCTTATTTTTTCTTTGCTATCGGGGCACGTCTTAATTTTCTACTGCTGTCCGGGAATGTCCTGATAGCCGCACTCGTGATTTCATTCCTGGCCATCATTTCTAAGGTAGTGGCCTGCGGATTGCCGCTGGTGCATGAGGGCTGGCCCACCGCATTGCGGGTGGGGGTCGGCATGATGCCGCGCGGTGAGGTCGCGCTGATCGTTGCGCTGGTCGGATTGCAGTCGCAAATCGTCAGCCCCTCGGCCTACGCCATTGTGGTCTTTATGACTGCTGTCACGACCCTTCTTGCCCCGCCAATTCTGCGATATCTGTTCCGCGACGAGATTCCCGAACCGGAGCGGGAAAGCAGCGCAATTCCTGTCCAGCTATAATTTCCTCTCACATGCAAGGGGAGTAAATGGCCTTCTCCGAACGGGTGGCATTGGTCACCGGAGCTTCACAAGGAATTGGTAAAGCATGCGCGCTCAGGCTGGCGGCCGCCGGCGCAAGCGTTGCCCTGGCGGCACGCAATCTCGAAAAATTGAACGGGGTGGTGGAGGAGATTACGCAAGCGGGCGGCAAAGCCGCTGCGTTTCCGCTGGACGTGGGGGACGAAGAGCAAATCAAATCGGCTTTCAAAGATGCGATCGGGAAATTCGGCAAGATAGATATTCTGGTCAATAATGCGGGCGTCACCAAGGATCAGTTGGTCATGCGCATGAAACGGGCCGACTGGGACAGCGTTCTCAATACCAACCTGACCTCCGCTTATCTGTGCATTCAGCAGGTAATCGGTTCCATGTTGAAGCAGCGCTGGGGTCGGATCATTAATATCACTTCGGTTTTCGGGCAGATGGGGCAAGCGGGGCAGGCAAACTATGCCGCATCCAAGGCGGGCCTGATCGGCCTGACCATGGCGATCGCGCGCGAAGTTGCCTCCCGCAATATCACCTGCAACGCTGTCGCTCCAGGCTTTATTGAGACCGCCATGACTTCAGGGCTGGGCGAAGACTTCCGGCAGAATGCTATGAAGGTGATTCCACTGGGGCGAGTCGGCACGGCCGAAGAGGTTGCGAACGCTGTCGCTTTCCTTGCCTCGGATGAGGCGTCATACATCAGCGGTCACGTGCTGAACGTGAACGGTGGGATGTTGATGGGGTAGCCGTTGTACGCAAGAAGGAAAGCAACGAACAAATGCTAATCTACGCCAACATCCATGACGAGCAGAGAATTCGTGCTTAGCGATTGGTACTACCGTGATCCTGAAAGGTGCCCACATGACGCCTGGCTGGAAAGTTGCGAGATCTTCGAGATTTCACTGACATAACTCTCGGCTCAAGTGGCAACGTTGTACACGAAATCTATTTTCGTTCAGGGTGTGTTTGGAAGATAGAAGCACGAACCGTGTCGTACTTGTTTGAAGCCATACCTGGCCAGCACCTTCCTGCCGGAATTGCAGGATCCGGTGGCAAATAGCGTCCAATGCGGCTCCTTCGGAACATCCCGTTAGCTTCAGCCGCAAGTAGTCTGGATATTCAGCAGGCCGAGTCTCGTAAACAGGTCGAAGTCGTTCGTGAACTCTTTCTTGAATATGCAAATTCACTGAACTTCAGTTTGTGTTTTCAGAGTTTCGACAATGAACTGAAGGAGTTGCCGGGAGACTACGCGCCTCCGGATGGCCGGTTGCTCTTGATGTACTACGAAGCCCAACCCTGCGGATGTGTTGCGCTTCACCGCACGGGCCCGGAAGTTTGCGAAATGAAACGACTTTATGTTCGGCCTGCGTTTCGAGGAAAGAGGTTGGGCCTGGCATTAATCAACGCTGTGATTGATGAAGCCAGAACCATTGGTTACAAGTTCATGCGGCTGGACACAGTTGAACCAATTATGAAAGACGCTGTGGCGATGTACCGCCGTTTCGGGTTCAAGGAAATCGCGCCTTACCGGGAGAATCCGATCGCGGGCGCGCTATACATGGAATTGCAACTCTGATCGAGGTGGCCTGAATGCTGACAAGAGCCTTCACCTTCATGTTCGTGCTTCTGCTCACAATTTCCGCATCCGCTGCAGATAGCAAACCGGTCTCCTATAAGAGCGGGGACGAAACCGTGAAAGGCATCTTGTACACGCCTTCCGGAGCCGGGCCATTTCCCGGGATCATTGTGATCCACGAGTGGTGGGGGCTGAATGACTGGGTGAAAGAACAGGCCTCGAAACTGGCCGACCAGGGCTACGCCGCGCTGGCGGTCGATCTCTACCGCGGCAAAGTGGCCAAAACTCCGGATGAAGCACACGAAATCATGCGCGGTGTTCCGGAGGACCGCGCCAAACGGGACCTTCATGCTGCATATCAATATCTCGTGTCGCAAAAGAATGTGAAGCCTAACCGCATTGGCGCGATTGGCTGGTGCATGGGCGGGGGCTACGCACTCGATGTCGCGCTGCAGGAACCGACGCTGGCGGCCGACGTGATCAACTACGGCCACCTGGCGACCGACCAGAATGCTTTGAAAAATATTTCTGCTGCAATTCTGGGCATTTTTGGCGGGCAGGATAGAGGCATTCCCGTGGAGGACGTAAAACAATTTCAGAAAACGTTAGAAGGAATGGGAAAACGAGTGGAGATAAAGATCTATTCCGACGCCGGCCATGCTTTTGAAAACCCGAACAACAAAGAAGGCTATCGTGCTGAGGATGCAGCCGACGCATGGAAGAGAACACTCACCTTCCTGGCCGACACTTTGAAGAAGTAGGAATCGCGGGAACTCGAAAATTCGAATGACCAAATTTGGTGCAGGAAATTTCCACTTGCCAGAAGTTGCCGCTCTGATTACTATGCAGCCATCCCTGCTGCAGCGTTGGTTGCAATTTCTATGAATATTGGCGAGACCATCCGAAGTTATCGATTACAACGAGGCATGTCGCAGGGAGATATTGAAAAGCGCACCGGCTTGCTGCGCTGCTATCTTTCGCGAGTAGAAAACGGTCACACCATCCCTTCGCTTGACACTCTTGCAAAAATTGCGGGAGCCATGGAAATTGCGCTCTCTCAATTCTTCACCGAGTCGGGTCACGCCAATGGCTCAAAAGGGCTGCCTCAGCTCTCCGACGACGAAGTGCGTTTCCTGAGCCAGATCCGTCGTTATTCCGTCAGCCTGAATGACAGCGATCGCAAGCTGGTGCTGGCCATGGTCAAAAAGATGGCCGCCAGTGCCCGCTAGCGTTCCCGCGCTGTAACTTTCGTTCACTCTTCGGCAGTGTCCAACCGACACGTGGTCGTACATGTCCAAGAAGCCCTACACTTTCTAACGGGGACATTGCGTGACCATCGACGAAGAACTGACTCATCTCGACTCGCAACTACGGCGGCTCAAGATCGAGTACGAGATCTACTTCAGCAATCCCAGCAAGAAGCCACCCACTGATGTCGAGTGGAAGGTGCTCACGCTGCTGCGCAAGTTCAGCGACGGCGCCAAAATGAACGCCACCCAGCGATACCGCTACAACGAGATGGCGCAGCGCTACGCTATTTACAGCGATCTATGGCGAAAAAAGAGCCGCATTCGTGAAGAAGGCTATCGACGGCCGCAGGACGCCCTGCTTTCTATTCAAGGTCTGCGAACGGAAGAGCGCGAGCCGGAACACAAGGTCTACGGAGTAAGCGCTGCGGCCATGGCGGCGGTCGCCACGGCGGAAGACAAGCCCTTCAGTACGCAGTGTTCCGACCCCAGGAGCGAGCGGGAGCGGGTGCAAAGACTCTATGAAGCGCTCACCTCTGCCAAGAAAAAGACGGGGGAGAGCGTCTCTGGCACGGCAGAGAGCTTTGCCGCATTCGTGCAGAAGAAGACTGAGCAGATCAGGAAGCAGCACGGATGTCAGGCGGTGGAGTACACGGTAGAGGTGCTCGATGGACAGGTGAAGCTGAA
The DNA here is from genome assembly GCA_003224855.1 of Acidobacteriota bacterium. Taxonomy (GTDB): domain Bacteria; phylum Acidobacteriota; class Terriglobia; order Terriglobales; family Acidobacteriaceae; genus Gp1-AA142. The sequence continues at coordinate 3,942 of QHZY01000162.1, forward strand.
GGCCAAAGCCAAAGTTTAAGGTTGTATCTGGATCTCTACATCCCTCGATGTTTGAACCATGCCGGTCTGACTTCCGCTCACCACTGCTGTAAAATCTCCTGTCGCTCATGTCCAGCACTAAAATTCAGCGCGCCATTCTTAGTGTCACCGATAAAACCGGCCTGGTAGAACTCGCTCGCAAGCTGGCGGAGCTGAAAGTGGAACTTATATCCACCGGCGGCACCGCGCGCCTGCTGCGCGATTCGGGAATTTCGGTCAAAGACATCTCCGAGCTGACTGGGTTTCCTGAAATGCTGGACGGGCGGGTAAAAACACTGCATCCCAAAGTTCACGGCGGCATTCTTCACCAGCGCGCCAATGCCTCACATCGCAATGCTGTAGCGGAGCACGGCATTCAAGCGATCGACATGGTAGTAGTCAATCTGTACGCGTTCGAAAAGACGGCAGCCAGGCCGGGAGTGAAGTTTGACGAGTTGGTAGAGAACATCGACATCGGTGGACCATCGATGATCCGATCAGCGGCGAAGAACTTCGAAGACGTCGCGGTTGTCACGGCTCCTGACGATTACGAGGCGATCGCAGACGAGATGTCGCGTTCAGGCGGAAAGCTATCCAAGATGACGCGTTGGAAGTTGGCGCAAAAAGCATTTGCCACTACCGCGGCCTATGATTCAGCCATCGCCTCGACACTCGAACGTATCGGAACCGATGAACACCTTGAAGTGCAATCTTCAAGTGATTTCCCCCAGAACTTACGGCTGTTTTTCAACAAAGTTATGGACCTGCGCTACGGTGAAAATCCTCACCAGAAAGCCGCCATGTACAGCGACGGGTCTGGCGCCGGCGTAGCTAATGCCCGGCAGTTGCAGGGAAAAGAGCTTTCGTACAACAACATCGTCGACCTGCAGGCAGCATGGGACCTGGCACAGGAATTCGATGAACCGGTCTGCGCCATCATCAAGCACACCAATCCTTGCGGTACGGCCGTTGGCAAAACCCTGGCGGAAGCATTTACGCGAGCCCTGGCGTGCGATCCGGTTTCAGCATTCGGCGGAGTCATAGGCGTGAACCAGCCGCTTGATGAGGCGGCCGCCGATGAAATGGCGAAGCTCTT
>QHZY01000273.1 GCA_003224855.1 Acidobacteriota bacterium
AAGGACCGTGTGTTCGTGCAGAAGAATTTATCCAAGACCGACCCGCCGCAAGTAACCATCGAGGGCGAGGTGGCGCATCCCGGTAAATACCCGTTGGGCAATAGCATGACGGCCGCGGACCTGGTGCGAGTAGCCGGGGGCTTCAGACGCAGCGCCTACACGGAGCAGGCTGACCTGACCCGCTTCATGGTGGAACATGGCGAGAAGATCGTCGGCGATCATGAAATTGTGCAGATTGCGGCGGCGCTGGCTGGTGAAGCCGATACAGATGTGCGGCTGCACGACGGAGACGTGCTGAGCATCCGGCAACTCTCAGGCTGGAACAATCTCGGCGCGACCATTGTGGTACAGGGCGAAGTGACACATCCCGGCACCTACGGCGTTCAGGAAGGCGAGCGGCTGAGTTCGATTCTGGAACGGGCCGGTGGTTTCCGGCCGAATGCTTATCCCTACGGCGCAATTTTCCAGCGGGTACAAGTGCGCGATCTGGAAGAAAAAAATCGGGCGCAGCTGATCCGGCAAGTACAAACGGAGGGGCCGGGATTAAAGGCGGTAGAGGATCCGTTCTCGCGTGAGTCGGCATCGCTGCAGTGGAAGAACACGCTGGATAAGCTGCAGAACACGCCTCCGCCGGGACGCCTGGTGGTCCATATCACCGGCGATGTGAAACGCTGGGCGAATACCGCGAACGACATCCAGGTGCATGCCGGCGACACCATTTATATCCCGCGAAAACCAACCTTTGTAATGGTGGACGGCGCCGTTTACAACCCGACCGCCGTGACTTTCAAGCCAAGCAAGAGCGCGGGCTGGTACCTGCGGCAGTCAGGAGGCCCAACCTCCATGGCAAACAAGAAGGCCATTTTTGTGGTGCGTGCCGACGGGACCGTGGTGGGAGGAAGCGGTGGTCTGCTGAGTGGAGGGGCAACGGATGTGGCACTCCATCCTGGAGATATGGTGGTTGTCCCCGACAAACCGTTTGGCGGCGGCCTGACCTGGAAGAACACCTTGCAGGTGGCGCAGTTGGTGTCGGCGGTCGGTATCGCGGTGCAGGTTGCGAGGGGTTTCTGATTCAGCGCCAGGCCCTCTTATTATGCGTGTTTGTGTCTTTAAACAGTTCTTCTTTGCGCTCATACGCGGTGAAACAAATACATTTCAGGGCACCTGGCGAGAGATGATTCAGAGCCACCGGAACAGTTGCATCGATCTTTCACCTGCCGCCGCTCAGCCCATGAGCAACGAAGATGGCTCCCTGCAGGTAGTCTTCAACGGCGAAATCTATAATCATGCGGAGATTCGGGAGGAGCTGGTCAAACTAGGTGGTCACCGCTGGAAAACGGATCATTCGGATACAGAAGTAATTCTGCATGCCTTTGAGCAGTGGGGCATCGATTGTCTGCAAAGATTTCGAGGGATGTTTGCGATTGCGCTCTGGGACGCCCGCAACCGGGAATTATTGCTGGTGCGGGACAGAATTGGCATTAAGCCGCTTTACTATAGTATTCATCACGGCAGATTAACATTCGCATCCGAGATCAAAGCTTTGCTGGAGGATCCAGAGCAAGAGCGGGAAGTGGATGAACCCGCTCTGTACCACTACCTTTCTTTCTTTGCCACCCCGGCGCCCCAGACCCTGCTGAAAGGTGTGCAAAAGCTGGCGGGGGGTACTTGGTTGCGGGCGCGGCTGGACGGTTCAGTGGAAGTGCGCCGGTACTGGGATGCACTGGATAACGTCACGTCGCTGCAGAAGGCGGCCGAGGGCGAAATCGCCGAGCGTATTCTGGGCGAACTGCGAACCGCGGTGCAGCTGCGAAAAGTAAGTGACGTGCCCGTCGGGGTGTTTCTCTCGGGAGGCATCGATTCCAGCGTCAATGCGGCGTTGTTCTCGGAGGGTAGCGGCCAACCCATTCAAACCTTTTCCATTGGCTATGGCGGCAACTACAAAAGCTATCCCGACGAACTGCCTTACGCTCGGCGGATGGCTGTGCACGTTGGTGCCGATCATCACGAACGTGTGCTGAAGCAGCAAGACCTTATTGATTTTCTGCCGGAAATGATCCGTCTGCAGGACGAGCCGATCGCTGATCCAGTCTGTGTGCCTGTTTACTATCTTTCCAGGCTGGCGCGTGACAATGGAGTGATCGTATGTCAGGTAGGAGAAGGATCCGACGAACTGTTCTGGGGGTATCGCTATTGGCGGATCAGCCTGGGATTACAGAAACTGGCGAGACTGCCTGTCCCGAACTTTTTCCGAACAGCGGGACTTAAAGCGTTAGCGGCGGCCGGTCAGCATGAGGCCATGCCTTATGAATGGTTGCGCCGGGACATTGCCGGCCAGCCGATCTTCTGGGGTGGCGCAGAGGCGTTTTCGGAAACTCACAAGCAAAGGCTCCTGTCGCACGATTTGCGTCGCAGGCTTTCGGGAATCAGTTCCTGGGAAGCGCTACAGCCCATCCGCGCGCGCTTTGAGCAAAAGGCCTGGGAAAGATCCGATCTGGCATGGATGACATATCTTGATCTTAATCTGCGTTTGCCC
>QHZY01000163.1 GCA_003224855.1 Acidobacteriota bacterium
TAGTCGCGGACAACTTTCGATCCAGGGGCGAGCGAAGTCTTCACCCAGGCAGGCACCTGCAATCCGCGTTCGACGGCTTTTTTGGCCAGCAGCCCAGCGGCGAGCATGACCGACGGATTTGAAGTATTCGTGCAGCTGGTTATGGCGGCGATCACAACGCTGCCGTGATTAAGCGATCCGTTCACCCCGGCCGCGACATGCTCTACGTGGAGCGGATTCTGGACCCCGACCGCAGTCGGGCTGCCGCCTTCCTGCTCCCATCGCCCCATCCCGGAGTTGCCGGCAGCTGCGCCCAGGGCGCTCTCGACCGCAGGCTTAGGTTTTGGCTTGACGAGCGAAGGCAATGCGTCATTGAAAGACTTGGCAGCGTCAGAGAGTGCGACGCGGTCCTGCGGGCGCCGGGGGCCGGCGAGACTGGGCTCAACGCTTGCGAGATCGAGCATGAGCAGTTCTGAGTATTCGGCTTGCGGCGTGTTTTCGTCGTGGAATAAACCCTGCTCGCGGCAATATGCTTCGACCAGCGCAATCTGTTCCTGTGAGCGGCCAGTCAGTCGCAGATACGCAAGTGACTCTTTGTCCACCGGGAAAATGCCGCAGGTGGCGCCATATTCTGGCGACATGTTGCCGATGGTGGCGCGGTCCGCAAGTGGAAGGTCTTGCAGGCCGGGGCCGAAGTACTCGACGAATTTTCCGACCACGCCGTGCTTGCGCAGCATCTCGGTGATGGTGAGCACCAGATCGGTAGCGGTGGCGCCTTCGCGCAGACGGCCAGTCAACTTCACGCCCACAACCTGCGGGATCACCATGGACACCGGTTGCCCCAGCATCGCGGCTTCGGCCTCAATACCACCAACTCCCCAGCCGAGAACTCCGAGTCCATTGATCATGGTGGTGTGCGAGTCGGTGCCAACCAGGTTGTCTGGATAAGCCGTGCGGCGGCCATTCTGCTGGCGTACGAAAATCACGTGAGCAAGGTATTCGAGATTGACCTGGTGCACGATGCCGGTATCGGGAGGAACGATTGCAAGGTTATGAAACGCAGTCTGTCCCCAGCGCAGGAATGCGTAACGTTCTTTATTACGTATGAATTCAAGCTGAGCGTTCAGCTGAAATGATTGCGGCGTGCCGAACTCATCTACCTGGACCGAGTGATCGATGACAAGTTCGGCTGGTTGCAATGGATTGATCAGAGTCGGGTCGCCCGAAAGGCGCTTCATAGCGTCGCGCATGGCAGCGAGATCGACTACCGCGGGCACGCCGGTAAAGTCCTGCAGCAGCACGCGGCTGGGAGTGAAGGCGATTTCTTTGTCGGGCTTCGAGTTCCTGTTCCAGGCAGCCAGGGCGCGAATGTCGTCGGCTTTTACGTTGCGGCCATCTTCGGTGCGCAGCAGGTTTTCCAAGAGTATTCGAAGCGAATAGGGAAGATGGCGGGTAGAAATGCCCAGCTTGTCGAGTGCGTCGAGACGGTAAATTTCGTAGTCGTGATCGCCGACGGTGAGCGTGGCGCGGGCCTGAAAGCTGTTCATTGGACTGGCCTTCCTGAGTTAACTATGTAAGTAGTGTAGTCGTTTCGGTGCAGGTTTGCGCAGGATGCGCGCTGCGAACATCATTGGGGCGTTCCTTTTTTGCACCAGGTTATCCCGAGCGCAGCGAGTGACCTGAAGTTGGCGTACGCTGTTTCTTCGATTTGCTCTGTCTCACGAAGATCTGCAAAGTTTTGCTTATTGACTGGCGGCTATGAGAGCGTAATGTGATTGCATTCGCGAACCGGGGCGAGGAGGCAGTATGCGCGTGTTGGTTCTGACTCTGGCGGCTTGGATTCTTTGCGGCGCGGAGACGTGAATGGTATTCCAATCGGCATGACCCAGAGCGTGGTGAACTACTTTGCGAGCCACGGAATACGCGTGATGCTCTCTATAGGCGGCATCACCTATACGAACGACTGGGACACCGCGCTTAGCCAGAATGCCGCGCAGCTTGGAACCAACGCGGCGCAACTGGCGCATACGCTGAATGTGGGTATCGAGATCGACTACGAGAACAGCTCAAATCCTAACCTGCCCGCCTTGCAATCGTTCATCACTGCCTATCGAAATTACGTGCACACCGATGGGAAAGGCACACAGTTTGACGCGAGCGGAGCTAATCTTCCCGCTCGGTTAACCATCGACCTGGCAGCCGGTGACCGTTATCTGATCGGTTTGTGTCAGCAGGCTACCAGCAACTGGCTGAGTACGACCGCGCCGGTGCTGGATTACGCCAACGCCATGGTGCCCAACAAGCAGCCGAACACGGCGGGAGCCGAGGGTAACTGGCAGGAGCACATTGACGGAAAGCCGCAGTACAATCCACCCATCGGTCCACTGGCGCCGGCCAAGTTCACCGGCAGCGTTTACCTGGTGACGGGTCGAAATCCGGCGCCGGAGTGCACCACCTTCGCTTCCTCACTGGAAAAAAGCACCGGCGGATATGTGCAGAGTGTGGCGCCTAATGGTGCGGGAACATCCTCAGGAATGCTCGGACTGATGTTCTGGGCAGCGGAGTGCCAGGGGACACGGACGGTTTGCACGACGCCTCCGAATACCTGCCAGGGCGGAGTGGGAGTAGGCGCGAAAACCTACAACATCCCGATACCGATGCCGCCGTTGCGGCAGAATTAGCGTCAATGTGACTTGATCCGCGCGCGCTGCCTCGTTCCGCCAAAAAAACCTGCGCGCGGGATGACCATCTTCCCATATGGGTTGATGGGTTTTCTGTGTGCGTGTTAGGTTAGAATTTCAAGTCACTCCCCACATTCGAGGATTTTTTGTCCGCTCTTGAGGCGACAACCCCGAACATCCGCAAAACCGCGTTGAATGCAGTCCATCGCCAGATGGGCGCGAAGATGGTGCAGTTCAACGGCTGGGACATGCCGGTGGAATATCCGTCGTCGGGCGGAATCATCGCCGAGCACATGGCGGTACGTACGGCAGTGGGGGTATTCGACGTCAGCCATATGGGCGACATCCGCCTGACCGGACCGGAGGCGCTGGGCGCGGTGCAGCACATTTCGATGAACGACGCTTCGCGGCTCGCAATCGGCCAGGCGCAGTATTCGGCCCTGTTGTATCCGCAGGGAACATTTGTAGACGACGTGATTGTGCATCGCCTGGCAGAAGACGATTACCTGCTGGTAATCAATGCCGGCACCCGCGAGAAGGACTTCAACTGGGTGCGCGACAATACCCGCGAATTCAACTGCCGGGTTGAAAATATTTCAGATGATTTCACCCAGATTGCCATCCAGGGGCCGAGAGCGGCGGAACTGCTGGAGACTCTGACCGATGCTCGACTGGGCGAAGTCAGGTTTTATTGGGTCACGCGTGGGACGGTCTGTGGTTTGCGCGACATCCTGATCGCTCGGACCGGGTACACCGGTGAAGATGGGTTCGAAATCTATGTGCCGGCCGATGAAGGCACGAGCGCGCGGGTTTGGAATCAGATCTTGCAGGCGGGTGCGGTGGCATGCGGTCTGGGAGCGCGCAACACGCTCCGGCTTGAGTCCAGGCTGCCGCTCTACGAGCACGAGATTTCCGATACGATTAATGTGTGGGAAGCTGGTCTCGACCGCTTCTGCAAAATGGCTAAGCCAGAGTTCGTCGGACGCGAAGCGCTGGAACGGGCCAGGACAGCTGGCGTGAAACGAACATTGGTTGGGCTGGAGATGGTTGAGCGCGGCATCGCCCGAGACGGTTACAAAATTCTGGCCGATGACGGCCGCGAAATTGGATACGTAACCAGCGGCTCGCCCGCGCCGTTTCTGAAAAAGAATATCGCGCTGGCATACGTGCCGCCCGAGTTTTCGCGCGAGGGATCAACTCTTAAGGTAGAGATTCGCGGGCAAGGCGTGGCCGCGCGAGTCGTGCCGACGCCGTTCTACAAGCGGCCAAAGAAAGGGTAAGAAAATGGCGTATCCGGCGGATTTGAAATATACGAAAGAACATGAATGGATCAAGCCAGACGGCGGCACCGCCAGCATCGGCATCACCCATTACGCGCAGGAGTCCCTGGGCGACATTGTGTTCGTCGATATGCCAAAAGTCGGGACCGAGCTGACCGCTGGCAAGACGTTCGGATCGATTGAGTCCGTGAAAGCAGTCTCTGATCTTTACGCGCCAGCTTCGGGAACAGTAACTGAGGTAAACGGAGACCTTGCCACCGCGCCCGAGAGAATCAACAAAGACGCGCACGGATCGTGGCTGGTGAAGTTGAAACTGAAAGATCCGGCGGAGTTGGGTTCTCTGCTCTCGGCGGCGGATTACGAGAAGTTTGTGGCAGAAGAAGGTGGACCATAAATCACCAGTGTCGAACTGCGCTCGACCGGACAGCCGAGAGCGGCTGTCGTCACGCGTGCTGTTTGCATCGAAAGCCGTCGGATAACATCAAATTACAGTTCTGATGCGTTATCTTCCCAAATCACCTGCCGACCGCGAAGCCATACTGAAAGTTATAGGTGCGCGATCCATTGACGATCTGTTCGCGCCGATCCCGGAAGAGTATCGCCTGAAGCGCGATCTGAAAGTTCCCCGGCAGATGGCGGAGTCGGAAATCGTAGAGTGGTTCCGCGAACGCTCGCGCGAGAATGGCGACGGCCTGTGCTCGTTTCTGGGCGCCGGCGCGTACCTGCACTACCGGCCGGTGATCATTGACGCGCTGATTTCGCGCGGCGAGTTCCTTACCGCCTATACACCCTATCAGGCAGAAATTTCGCAAGGCACGCTGCAGGCCATCTTCGAATTCCAGACCATGATCTGCGAGCTTCTTGAGGAACTGGAACGCATGGTCACGCCGAAAACCGCGTGTGTTCTGATCCAGTCCCCCAACTTCTTCGGAACCATTGAAGACGTGGCTGCTATCGCGGAGATTGCACATCGCAAAAATGTTTTGCTGGTGGTTTCGATCGCGGAAGCGGTTTCGCTCGGCATAGTTGAGCCGCCGCGCCAGGCTGACATCGTGGCCATGGAAGCGCAATCATTCGGCGTGCCGCCCAGCTTTGGGGGCCCGTTCTGCGGAATCATTGCGACACGCGAGCAGTTTGTGCGGCAGATGCCGGGGCGGCTGGCGGGGCAGACGGTGGATCGCGAGGGCAGGCGCGGATTCGTTCTGACGCTGGCCACGCGCGAGCAGCACATACGCCGCGAGAAGGCGACATCGAACATCTGTACCAATCAGGCGCTGGTCGCGCTGATGGTCAACATCTTCATGACTACGTACGGCAAGGTCGGCCTGCGCGAACTGGCGAAACAGAACCTCGCAAAAGCGGCTTATGCGGCGCAGCAATTCGGGAAGCACGTAAAAGTTTTGTTTCCAGGATCCCCGCGCTTCAACGAGTTCGTGATCGCGACCAGCGAAGATCCATATGCAATCAACGGCCGCATGTTGGGAAACAAGATTGTTGGCGGGCTGCCGCTCAAAAAATTCTATCCGGAATTCGGGAATGCTTCGCTGTGGTGCTGCACTGAACTGACGACCCGAACCGCAATCGATACCGCGGTTGGTTTTGTGGCGGAGAGCGAGCGGTCAATTCGTTCTGCGAAGGAAGAATCGGTAGAAGAAGTCGCGGGATGATGCGCGAGACTTGCTCCACATGCGGGGCAGACTGCAAGTGCTCCGAATGTGCCGGCACTGGTATAAACACGCACTTGAACGAGAGCGATCCGAAGTGCCAGAAATGTTCTGGAGATGGTCTTTGTCCGGTTTGTCACGGCACCGGCCACTGGTTTGTGCGTCCACCAGACATTCAGGATCCAGCATTCAATAACTCAGGATTCAATAACTTATGACGGGAAAGATCCGCAAAGCCACTCGCCATGTGAATCAGAACGAGGGCCTGATCTTTGAAAAGTCGTCCCCCGGCAAAGCCGCCTGGAAGCTGCCGCCGCTCGACGTCCCAGAAGTTGACGCCGGCAACCTGCTTGGTGCTTCTGAACGCAAAGACCTCGGCCACATGCCGGAAGTGAGTGAGATCGAAATCATCCGCCACTTCACGCGACTCTCCACCTGGAACTACGCCATAGATCTGGGCATGTATCCCCTGGGTTCGTGCACCATGAAGTACAACCCGCGAGTGAACGAAGTGGTCGCGCGTCTGGAAGGAATTGCGAACGGCCATCCGTATCAGCCGGAGCGGGCATCGCAGGGCGCGTTGCGCATCATGAAAACGCTCAGCGAGTGCCTGATCGAGATCACCGGCATGGACGCGATCACCTTGCAGCCGGCGGCAGGCGCGCATGGGGAGCTTACCGGCCTGCTGATGGTGCGCGCGCATCACGAATCCAGGAATTCGCCGCGCAAGAAGATTCTGATTCCAGATTCGGCGCACGGCACAAATCCGGCAACAGCCGCGATGGTCGGCTATGCAGTCGAGAATCTGAAATCCAACTCGCGGGGTATGGTTGAGGTGTCGGCGCTTGAAGCGCAAATGAATGAAGACGTGGCCGCGCTCATGCTCACCAACCCAAATACGCTGGGCGTTTTCGAACAGGAGATCCACAAGATTGCCGACATTCTGCATGCCAAGGGCGGGCTGCTCTACATGGACGGCGCCAACATGAACGCGCTGGTGGGAAAGGTGCGGCCAGGTGACTTCGGTGTCGACCTGATGCACCTGAACCTGCACAAGACTTTCTCTACGCCTCATGGTGGCGGCGGACCGGGTTCGGGACCAGTGGCGATCAGGAAATTCCTGGAGCCGTTCCTGCCCCGGCCGGTGCTTACTACCAAATCTGATGGCACGCTGGGCTTCGACTACGATCGGGCCCAATCAGTCGGCCGGGTGCGCTCTTTTTACGGCAACTTTGGAATGTTCGTCCGCGCGCTGGCTTACATCATGGCGAACGGGCCGGATGGCCTGCGGCAGACCACGGAAGATGCCGTGCTGAACGCCAATTACATTCGCAAAGGGCTGGAAGGAACTTACGATCTTCCCTACTCCACGCCTTCCATGCACGAAGTTATCTTCAGCGATCGAGTGCAGGCGAAAAGAGGCGTAAAGACGATGGACGTAGCCAAACGCCTGATCGATTACGGATTTCATCCATACACAACCGCATTTCCCTTGATCGTGCCCGGAGCGCTCATGATCGAACCTACGGAGAGTGAGTCCAAAGAAGAGATGGATCTTTTCATCGAAGCCATGAAGTCGATTGCAGAAGAAGCTGAAAATGATCTGCAAACCGTGCTCAGCGCCCCGCACTCCACCCGCGTGTCGCGGCTGGATGAAACCGCAGCTGCCCGCAAGCCGGTGCTGCGCTGGAAACCAGAAGGATCTTAAATCGCAGAGCGCGTAAAAGTGAGGCTGTGGGGCCTTAGAACACCGGCCGTTTGGAAGGCTTCTGAATAGAGGTCATCTTCTTCGCCGCCTGAATCAGTGGCTCCAATGCTTGCACCGAAACTCCCAGCGTCCCGCCTGAGAAGCCATCGATATAGGCGGCGTTGATTCCCACCACTTGTCCCTGCGAGTCGAACACTGGACCGCCACTGGCGCCGTGCGCAGTAGGCGCATCATAAATCAGCTTGTCTCCCACCACGTCACCCAGGTGCCCGTAAGTAGCCGAAGGGCGTATCAGTGACAAGGCGGCCAGTTCGTTGGCTGCGCCGATATCATCACGCCGGAATGCCAGCCGGTCATAAACCGCGGTCGGGGATTTAGCCACCATGCCCAGAACACCCATCGGGTAGCCGACTACGGCGACTAACTCACCAGGATTGGGTACCTGCTGAGCAAGTGGCAGCGACTCCCGGGTATTCAGCGCTCGTGAATCGCTGACCTGCAGCACCGCTAGATCACCGTGCGCCGATAAAGCCAGCGGAGTGATGTCGATCGGGGTCGGCGATCCTGGAAAAAACGCAACCAGTTTTTCAAGCTGCGGGGTCGCGCCTTCTCGGATCAGCGCCCCGGCCTCTTCGTCTCCGTACCACGGTTCGGCAACATGACGATTGGTAGCCAGCAGACCGTCAGCTACCAAAAAGCCGGTTCCGGAAATTCGTGCGCGTACCGCTGGCAGCTGATTAGGAAACCCCACGCGGTACACGCCGTAGATGTAGCAGATGGAGTCTCGATAGCGGTTCAGGACCATGGTCGGCATGGCCTGCTCCTGCCGCAGCTGATCAACTTCCCGCGAAAGATATTTGACCTGATCTCGCAGATCAGAATTAGGCTGCGGCATGTAGTACCGCGCCATCAGCAGCGCTCCGATCAGCATGAAAATGGCGAGTACAACCTGCAGCATGCTCGACCAGGCGGCACACACCGGTTCTTCGTTGGTCTGGTATTCGGGAGCCTGCAAGTAGTTTTCACTCATGCAAATGGGTTGTCCCGCAAGGCTTTCAAAGGGGGAGGGCCTGCCGAACTGGTCTGAGTATTCTGCCGGGTGCCGGCATTTCACTCCACGGTACCGAAGTTGCTGTACTGCAGCCTGCAGCAGGGCGTCCCTGTTGCCGTGGATGGCACTCCGCTTGATTGAGAGAAGGTTTTTTACTATTCTGAAGCTACACCGGAAAGGAGGTGGTCGGATGACAAGTTCTGATAGTGGCAGTAGATGTATCCAAAGACCAGGTGAGGTGGCTGAGACTTAGGGCGGTTGCTCTGAGGACTTCGCAACTCGACCGGTGACTAAGGATAGGATCCGCTTGGCGTCAGGTCGCGCCAGGCACCCGGAGTCTGCCGAAGAGGCCACTTTGGAGTGACCACCTTCTGGTCAATCCCAAACAGTCCACCGGGGCGGCCCGCGTAGAAAAATGCGCGGGCCGTTCTGTTTTCTAAGCCCCTGCAGCCATGGCCTTGGGCGCTGCCAGCTGCTTTTTGATTTCCGGCGAGCCTTTAACCGTCAATCCACACAGATTGCAGCGAATTGCGTAACTGCCTCCAATCGGAATCAACGGAATGAAAAATACTGTGAACCAGCGCTGCGTTTCGATCGCGCTCTGAACGGTGGGCTTGGCGCACTTCGAACAAGTTCTCTCGAGCTGGCCAATGACTTTGGCCTTACTTCTCAGCCCAAACAAAAAAAGCATACGACCTCCCCAAATTTGGCGCGACTATAGCATTCAACGCGCGTGCAAACAGCGGTACATCGGTCGTAGCCCTTCGGGATTGTCACTTCGCACGTCATCCCATGCGCCGCAGAGCCGCGCTGACAGGCGAAAGCAGAAGAGAGATATGCAGCTTCGGGTCAACAGAAAAATATAAAGGTGCGAACTGCAGAGCTGGCTGCGCTCGGATGACGCACGCTTTAGCAGGAATACAAAGGGTGACGTGACCACCACTGTGGGAACACTGTGTGACGGCCTATTGCCGCCGAAGTATAATCGCTTGCCATGAAAACATTCATTTTGTCGGTTAGCTTATTTACCA
>QHZY01000164.1 GCA_003224855.1 Acidobacteriota bacterium
CAGGCGGTCTCTCAAGCCCAGCTTTTCCGGTGCTTGTGCCTTATGACTGCCCAGCGATCGCAGTCGCGATCCGATAACCGAAGATGGGGCATACGCCGCCGCCCCAAGCGAGAACAGTGCCATCGCCACGGTTAGAAACAGAATGATCGCCAGCCCAATCGCCATCTTTTATACCTGTATCTGAATGATCCTTCGAATCACGAAATAACCCACCGTTTGCAGCGTCAGCCCTACCACGATCAGGATGTGGCCGATGGGGTCGTCGAACAGCGGGCGTATAAAGCTCGGATTCATGACCAGCATTGACACCACGATGATCGGCGGCAATCCCATCAGCAGCATCATGGTGAGCCGGCCTTGCGCGGTATGGACACGGACCTGCCGCAGAATCTTGAAACGCTCCCGTATCACGTAGGAAAGATTGTCCAGGATCTCCGCCAGGTTTCCGCCCGTTTCGCGCTGCAACATAACCGCGGTCACGAAGAATTTCACGTCCACCAGAGGAACCCGTTCCGTGAAATTGACCAAGGCATCGCGCACCGGCAGGCCGAATTTCTGCTCTTCAAACAGTTTGCGAAACTCCGACGCCACCGGCTCGGAAAGCTCGTTAGCGATCATCTCCAGGGCGGTCGTGAATGCGTGCCCGGCCCGCACCGCTCTCGCCAGGGTATCGATTGCTTCCGGAAACATCTCTTCAAACTTCTGAAACCGTTTTCCCTTGCGATAACTTACATATGAATAGGGCAGAATCGAACCGAAGATCACTCCCAGCGGAGCGAATTGCTGAAAACCGGGGACCAGAAATATGAGGAACCCGAAAACAGCGCCCGATGCCAGGCAAAGCAAAATGATATTACCCGCATTCAGCCCTACATCGCCTTGCTGCAGCAAGGTTTGAAGGTTCGCAATGCGCTCTGACTTGCGCAAAAACGTATCCAGCGCCGGGATCGTACTCAGGTTCTGGTCGCGTACCAGGGCCAGGTCTTCACTGGGCTCCGGCTCTGCGGTTTTTTGCACGGTGTCAAGCCGCTCGCGCAGCACGCGAGCTCGCGCGCGCCGCTGGTCGAGCAGTACCCCGACTATGAAGCCGAGCACTGCCACTACCAGAAAAACCGCCATTGCGATGCTGCCTGCCATGTGGACCGGGACGACCTCTCCTATATCTCCATTCGCGAATCGAACAGATTTGCGCGCAGGCGGCATCCCGCGGTTGCCAGCTTGTCGGCAAACTTCGGACGGATACCGGTAGCGCGGAATACGCCCCTCACCCTGCCCGTCTCATCAATGCCGTAGCGCTCGAAAACAAAGATATCCTGCATGGAGATCACATCGCCCTCCATGCCGGTCACCTCTGAAACTGTCATCACTTTTCGCGTTCCATCCGACAGCCGGGCGATCTGTACTACCGCGTGGATGGCAGCTGCAATCTGCTGCCGCATGGCCCGCTCCGGTATGTTCAGGTTCGCCATGGAAAACATGCTTTCCACGCGCGCCAGGGCGTCGCGCTGGGTGTTGGCGTGTACCGTAGTGAGCGAGCCTTCGTGGCCGGTGTTCATGGCCTGTAACATGTCAAACGCTTCTTCGCCGCGCACCTCGCCCACCACGATGCGGTCAGGACGCATACGCAAGCTGTTGATCACCAGCTGGCGCTGTCGCACCGCACCCTTGCCTTCAATGTTCGGCGGACGGGTCTCCAGTCTCACCACGTGCTCCTGCTTCAGTTGCAGTTCGGCCGCATCTTCGATGGTCACGATGCGCTCGGAATTCGGTATGTACCCCGAAAGCACGTTCAGCAAGGTAGTTTTGCCGGCGCCGGTTCCACCCGAGATCAGCAGGTTCAGGCGTCCCTTGACCATGGACGAGAGCAGCTCCAGCATCGGCTCGGTCATGGTCTTGTTCTCGATCATGTTCCGCGCGGTGATGGGATCGCGCCCGAAACGCCGGATCGAAAGGCAGGGCCCATCAATCGCCAGCGGCGGAATGATCGCATTTACGCGCGAACCGTCGGCCAGCCGAGCATCGACCATGGGCGAAGATTCGTCCACTCGCCTGCCCACTCGCGAAACGATACGGTCGATGATCTGCATCAGGTGCGCATCATCCTTGAAACTCAGGCCGGTGCGCTCCAGCTTGCCGGCGCGCTCGACGTATACCTTGTTGAAACGGTTGACCAGGATGTCGGACACGGTCGGGTCTTTCAGCAGCGGCTCGAGCGGACCGAGCCCAAAGATTTCGTCGAGTATTTCCCGCGCCAGCCGCTCGCGTTCGGCAAAACTTAAGGGGACCGCCTCGGCATTGACGGTGCTGCGAATCAGCAGCAATACTTCGTCGCGCGCAGTATCGTTCTGTGTGCGTCCCAGCTTTTCGAGATCGAGCCGGTCAAGGATTTTGCGATGCAGGTCGGCTTTTACCTGCTGATACTCCGTCCACTCGAAGGTTTGCAGATCTACCATGCTCCGAAAACCTGCCTTAACTTACGGTCTTGAACAGCGACCAGGTGCGCCGTTTCACTTCCACGTCATTTTCCGTCAACTTAGCCGCCAGCCCGCTGAATGACCGGGCAATTTCAGTATTGCCCTGTTGCATCACCGGAACTCCGCGATCAATGGCTGCGGATACTGCGAAATAGTGGTTGGGAATCTTCCACATCAGCTTCAGGCCTGAGGCCGCCTCTGCATCGGCTTCGCTGAATCCCGGTATCTTGCGGAAGCGGTTGAGCACCAGGTGCACGCGCTCACGGCCTCCGGTTTCTGCCAGATACTGCTGGATGCGTGCTGCGCTCCACAATGAAGCAACGTCTGCATGCGCCACCAGCAATACCGCCTCTGAAAGGCTGCACACCAGTCGTGAAGTCGCATCCATGCGCGAGGATGCATCGACTACCACATAGCGGAAATGGTTAACAAGTAGATCAAACAGCCGCGCAAACTCAGCCGTTGAAGGCTCAATCGGCAGCGGCGCGTTCGGCCCCGCCAGCACTTGCAATCCGCCGTTGTGGCGGGTCATGAAACTATCCAACAGGGAACTGTCAAGCCGGTGAATGTTCCTGACCGCGTCGGCCACAGAAAACACCGGCTTAAGATTCATGTGCAGAGAGGCATGCCCCAGGCTGGCCATATCAACCAAGGCCGTGCCTCCGTGCGCGGCATGCAGAGCCAGGGCCAGGTTGACGGCCGTGGTCGTTGCCCCGCTGCCACCCTTGGCGTTGATGATGGTATAAACCTTGCCGCGAGGTCCTTCCCGGCCCGTCTTTCGCTGGGTGGCGGTGAGCCGGACAAAAGCCTCCAACAGATCGGTTGCGGTGGTCGGACGCTCTATATACTCCTTGGCGCCGGAGCGCATCGCGCTCACAATCACTTGCGGCTGAGACATGCTGCCGATGGCGAAAATCGCCGGCGCCGGATCGCGCAATTCCTGGTGCAGAATCTCGATCGATCGCACCGCGTTGGCAGGATTATCGACCGGTACGTCGACCAGTACCACCTCAGGACTGGCGCTCTGAATCCGCCGGACCACTGGATCGTTTGCCACCACCGGATAGCTGGCACAGGTATGCACCACCCGCGCCACACTGGTTCCATCCACTAACACCTGCAATATGGCCCGATGCTCGTTATCCTGCGATACCACTACAACTGAAAGTTCTGCCATGCTGCTGTTCCCAGACTCCAGACTTTACAGTCTTGTCACTTTCCTGACGGTTTCTTGTCGAACTTGTCCTTATCCATGTACGGTTGCTGAGTTTTAGGCACCTCTACCGCTCCGGTTCGTGGTGCCACCCGCCGGGCCGTGCAAAGCACCATCAACTCGGAATTGCTTTTCTGTGCGCTCTTGCTCTTGAAGAAATTGCCCAGTATCGGAATGTCGCCTAATCCGGGGACCTTGTTGTAGAGGTTCGTCACCCGGTTATCTATCAATCCTGCGATCACAAAACTCTGCCCATCCTGAATCTCAAATTCTGTTTCTGCCCGGCGCGTGCTCAACGCCGGCACCGTGAAACCGGAGATGGTCAGTGCGTTCGCAAAATCCAGCGTGCTTACCTCAGGCACCACCCGCAGGTGAATATTTCCGTTGGGCGTGATAACCGGCGTGAACCTCAACTTCACTCCAAATTCCTTGAATGAGATGGTCACCGCCGTAAAGCCCTGCCCCGGCTGTACGATCGGAAAAGGGAACTCGCCGCCGGCGAGAAAGCTTGATTCCTTGCCGTTTACCGCAATCAGGTTCGGTTCCGCGAGTATCTGCAACAGATTTTTCTGCTCCAGCGCTTTTACCACCACGCCCAGGTGGATATCCGGCCGGAACAGAAACAGATTCAGAACATCGCTGAGTGTCTGCTGGCTCTGGAACGGCCCGCTTTGCCCGGTCACATCGTTGATGCGCTGCTGGCCAAACCCCCCGAACTGCCCGGTAGTAACTGTGCCTATGGTGTTGGCCGCCCCGGTGGACAGAATGTTCAGTCCCAGTTGCGTGATAGCGGAGCGATCCACCTCGGCAAACTTCACTTCCAGCAGCACCTCCTGCGCGCCCACTGGACCGAAGGTCAACACGTTCACCACGTTTTTCGAGTACGCCTCGGCGATCATGGCTGCACGCTTTGAGACGTCCTCGGTCGATACGTGGCCGGAAAGCACAATCGCCGATCGAGAGGGGGAGACGTTGATCTGCTCGTCGGGAAAAACCCGGTGCTCTTCTTCAGCAGCTGCGGTCACGTCAACGTCCACGCGGAGATCGAAGCTGCGCGACCGCTCCAGTTCATCCCAGATCAGCAGTGAAACTTCTCCCGGCGATCGCCCGTGCACCAGAATTTGTGTAGGAGTCACGACGATTGCGTCGGCTACTGCCGGATCGGTGACCGAAACCCGTTTCAGTCGTTCCGTGGTGTTGATTAAAAGGGACTTGCCCACCATCACTCGCAGCGGGGCAGCTGATGGCGCGGATGGGGCAGGAGTTTGCGCGCTCGCGGC
>QHZY01000048.1 GCA_003224855.1 Acidobacteriota bacterium
TGGCGAACGCTGGAAAATCCTGTGCGCCCAGGCGGCGGAAGAACAGGACTCCGAAAAGCTGCTTGAACTGGTCAAACAGATCAACAAGCTTCTGGAAGAAAAAGAGCAGCGGCTGAAAAGGCAGGAAGCGCAGAAGAAGACGGCCGATACTCCGTCTTCGTGAGCCGCTTTCAATAGCCTGAACCACGGCACGACGGTATTCTTCCGCGCCGCTCGATCAGCGGACTTCGTCGTGATGCTCAGCTTTGGGTGTAATGGTCAGCGGCAGCCGCATCCAGGGGTGTATGCAGCACTGATAGCGGGCGGTTGAGCCGTGCTCCGCATGAACCGAAGTTGCCTCCGGCAGGAACGAAGACGTTCTGATCGCTGGGTGACGCCCACGCTGGAGAGTTGTAAGAGGTGAGTAAGCTTTGTTAAGGATGAAATTTTGGAGTCCCAGAGAGGGTTGATTTCACTTCCCGAGGCGCTGGGTGAGTCTGAGTGTTGCGGTGGCTCGCGGCCGGATTGGAACCGCTAGAGACTAGGCGATAAATCTCCTCGACCAGACTGATTAAGTTTTCGTCAGACTGCTCATGGGCAGCCACCATGCACAGCTGCCTCACTGTTTCACACATCTCTGGATCCATGAACCGCAAGCCCCGCAGCGAACTCGAAACGACCGCTATTTCCTCTGCTCACTGAATGTGCTGCCGCCGAAGCAGTTCGGAGACGGCGTCGGCGGAGGCGAACTCGAATTCAGGAATCCATTCGAGCTGTTCGAGGCGGCTGCGCACCGGGGCGGAAGGATTAAACAGCTTGATCTGAATATCGTGATCGCGCCCCCAGCGCTGCAGGAACATGACCATGCCGAGGCCGCCGCCTTCAAGGGCATTGACTTCGGAAAGGTCGAGCACAATCGCGCGGGCATCAACCTGGGAGATGACTTCATCGCGCAGACGGAAAGCTGCGTCGCTACGTACCAGCCGGCCTTCACACTGAACAACAGCGACATCACCGACGCGGTCTGTATGGATCTGCAACATGGCTTCACCTCTCATAAGTGTGCAGATGCAAGCCAGGGGCCATTACCTGCACTGCGTATTGGCGGGCAGTTGCGAAGCATATGAGGCGCAGGAACGGAGAAATTTCCTAAGTTGCCGGCAAATCCGCGCTACAGAAAAGGCTGTACAGACCTTAAAGTCATCTCTGGCCTGAGAGTCTGCATCCTAAGTGGTTCTACAAGGAGAAGACCATGTACTCAGCGGTCGGCATTTTTTCTACAAGAGAGCAGGCGCAAAGCGCGCTGAAGAATTTACGGAATTCCGGGATTCCCGAGCGGTTGACCATTTTTCTGACCAGCGAAACATCCGAAAACCAATTGAACCAGGTTCCGACCACAGATGCCGAGCGGGACGGCATGGGACCGGCCATGGGGGCAGTGCTGGGTGGGGCTGTTGGCGCAAGCACCGGACTGACCCTGGGGTCAGTGGTGGCGAGCCTGATGGTGCCCGGCGTGGGACCAATTATGGCGGCAGGCCTGGGCGCGGCGGCGGTGCTGGGAGTGGGCGGAGCAGTAGCCGGTGGCGAGATTGGCAACGCGGCTGAGAAGAACCTCGATGTAGGCGTGCCACGCGATGATGTGTTTTTCTATCGCGAACTCCTGAAGCGCGGGCGGTCACTGGTGATTGTGAATACGGAACAGGAAGATGAGTACGCCACGGCGAACGATGTGATGGCGCAAAGCGGTGGTGAGGACGTGAATGCGGCACGGCATGAGCTGCGCGGTGCGGCGTAGCCGTCATGCAGACACTACTCGACGGGAGGCGAGGCAGCTTTTATTATGTTTCTCACATTGTTTGGGCGAGGTGCGAGGATGGCAGAACCAACATATGAAGAGTTGAAGGCGCGGCTGACGGAACTCGAAACCCAGCAAGGCCGGCAGCGCAGCGGCAGCCTGGAATTCCGTGTGGGCGAAAAGGGTGGAGTGAGCGTGTACGGACTCGGCCGGTTTCCCGTAACTCTTTATTACGAGCAGTGGAACCGGCTGCTCGATGCCAGCGACAAGCTGCGCCAATTCCTTGAAGAGAACAAGTCAAAACTCAAGCTCAAGGAGTGACGATTCCGCAATGTGTCCATCCCGAGCAGAGAAGCTTGACTGACGATGAGATGGTGCAGGAAATCCTGCCCGGTCAGTCCCGCCTGTGATTAAATTTCTGCTGTGAACTCTGAAGACATTTTAAGCCTGCCTGCGCCGCCGGCCGATGCACGGCTGGCGTATGGCAGCGATCCGAATCAGTTTGGCGAACTGCGGCTGCCGAAATCCGGCGGACCGTTTCCGGTCGTCATGAATATTCATGGAGGGTTCTGGCGCGCGAAATACGACCTGGCGCATAACGGGCATCTATGCGCGGCGCTCACCGCGCGGGGAATCTCTACCTGGAATGTTGAGTATCGCCGGGTAGGAAATAAGGGCGGCGGATGGCCGGGCACGTTCGAAGATATCGCCGCTGCGTGGCGATTTTTGCCGCAAATCGCCGGCAGGTACAAATTGGATCCGGCGAACGCACTGGTGATGGGGCATTCCGCGGGAGGGCAGCTCGCACTGTGCCTGGCAGCGCATGAGCCCTCTGCCAGGCGAGCGGTTTCACTGGCCGGAGTGGTGGACTTGCAGCAGGCCTTTGAGCTTCATCTGAGCAACAACGCGGTGGTTGAATTTCTGGGCGGGAAGCCGCAGGATGTGCCTGAACACTACACCGAGGCTGACCCTCTGCGGTTGAAGATCGCAGCAGCTCAGTGGCTGATCCACGGCTCAAAGGATGATACGGTGCCTGCTTTCTTCAGCAGGAAGTACACAGAGGATAAGAAGGGGCGCGGAGAAGACGTGCACTACCTGGAGATTTCAACCGTGGGCCATTATGAGCTGATCGATCCACATTCGGCTGCCTGGCCGAAAGTGGAAGGCACGGCGCTACACCTGTTAGGAAAGTGAGGCAAATTCCACCATCTCACGGTTGCAGGATCTTCACTCCATTGGCCAGATACATCATCTGCCCGACGTGATGATGCAGGTGAGTGCAACAGCGCAGAACTACGTTGAAGCGGTTCGCGGCATCTTCCTCACGAGCGGCGGAGTATGGTTTTGCCCAATCGTCGGCTGCCTGCTGGGTGATGGTCTGCCGCACCAGCGCAATGGCATCGTCGAAACGCTTCAACACGTCGGCTTTTGACGGCCGGTCTTTCTCGGTAAATTCGCGGTCCCGGTCGCGAACGTAGCCGGTTCCGGCGATTTGCGCGCCAATGTAGTAGTTCAGATTACCGGCGAGGTGCAGCAGCAAGTGGCCGAAGCTGTTGCCGAATGGGAAGGGCCTGCGCCAGAACTGGTCATCGCTGAGGGGAGCGGCCATTTCGTGGATGGTGTCTGCCCGCATGTGGTAACGCTCGCTCAAACTGGAAACGATGGTGGCGTGAAGGTCAGCCATTGTGCCTGGACTCCTTTAAGCGATCTTCCTTAAAACCAGCGCGGAGTTTTTGGATCCGAACGCAATGCAGTTGCAAACGGCAAACTCAACATTTTTTTTGCGGCCAGCCTGAGGCACGTAATCGAGATCGCAATCCGGATCGGGATTCTCGAGGTTGATGGTAGGAGGAACCTGGCTGCGATGCATAGCGACTATGGTTGCTGCGACCCCGGCCGCGCCGCAAGCGCCCTGCGGATGGCCGATTTGCGATTTTAAAGAGGACATAGGAATTTCGCGGGCACGATCGCCGAGAGCAAGTTTCAGCGCGCGCGTCTCAATGCGATCGTTCAGTTGAGTGGAAGTCCCGTGCAGATTGACGTAGTCGACGTCTTGCGCTGCAATGCCCGCCTGTTGCATGGCGAGTCCGATGGCGCGGGCGGGTTCTTCGCCACATTCCTGTAAACGCACACGGTGAAAGGCTTCGCAGGTGGATCCGTACCCGCAAATCTCGGCCAGTGGCTTTGCTCCGCGCGCGTGGGCATGCTCGTATTCTTCCAGCACGAACATCCATGCGCCTTCGGCCAGAACGAACCCATCGCGGTCGGCATTGAAGGGGCGGGAACCGCGTTCGGGCGCGTGGTTCCAGGAACCGGTCATGATCTTCATGAGGATGAAACCCTTTACGATTCCCAGCGCAATCGGCGCGTCTGCTCCGCCGCTTAAAACCATGTCGAGCCGACCGGACTGAATCTGGCGCACCGCGTAGCCAAGGGCGTCTGTGGAAGAGGTGCAACCGGATGTCACCAGATGGCTGGCTCCACGCAATCCGAAACGCACGTTCAGTTCGCTGGAGAGCGTTCCCATTACGCCGGTGGGAACGCAGAACAGGCTCATCTTGCTGTACTGCTGGTGAAAGAAGAGGCGATATTGTTCTTCGGTGAATTCCTGAGATGCGCCGCCGGAACCGATGATTACCCCGAATCGGCGTCGTTCAGCCAGCGCAAGGGATGCATGATCCAGACCCGCGCCTTGCAGCGCTTCGGTGGCTGCCGCCAGCGCGAGCGGCAGGACCCGCGAAACATGTTTACGTTCTTTCTTCTCAACCCACGCCAATTCGTCAAATGCGCGAACCTCGCCCGCGATCCGCACAGGAATTTGTGAAGTGTCGAAGCGCGTAATGTGCCCCACGCCGCTTTTGCCTGCCAGGATTGATTCGCCAAATGCAGTGTTGCCGATGCCATTAGGGCTGACCGCGCCCATTCCGGTGATGACGACGCGCCTGTTCATGTTGACAGAGTATTAGACTAAGCGAGACGGCCGGCGTTTGTCGAAAGTATGTAAATTCGTTGGCCTCGAAAATTTATCGCCACCAAGGTCACGAAGTCACAAGGTGGTCAGCGCCAGTCAATATCCGCTGCAGAACTGAAAGTGCATAGGATCGCGCCTCTTGCCCGTCCATTGGCCGCCCCAGGTGAACCCTGCGGAGCGAAAAATGGCAATGATGGCGGGATCCATTTTGCCGGCTGTGCCCTGGGCATTGCTTGCGGTATTGAGGTCGATGGCAATGCCCCAGGCATGAGTGGAAATTTTCGCTCCGGCACGCTGCAGGCGAAACGAAAAACAACCGCCAAGACTGTTGACTCGACCACCAAAACCGCGTTCATGAATTTGTGTGAAGACGTCAATGAAGACTCCGGACAGCAGCTTGTGACAGCGGATCTCATCCACCATGAGGTCGGGATTCCAGGAAAGAGGCAGCGGGAAGGGAAGAGTGATGCGGGTGAGCATTTCGCTTTCCCAGCGCGGATCGAGAGTTTGATCGGAATGTAGGAATTCGAAGATGTCGCCAAAGGTATCGATGATTTGCTGCAGCCCGTTTGGGGGCGCGAGTTGACTGGCGCTCAGGACGGTGGGCGATGCGGTTTGAAGTATTTGCATTTTAGTTCTCCTGTTTCTCCGATTTTGGACACACAGCGGCGCTGAGGCAGGCCTCTGTGTTTAAATCTCTGTTTCCAGTTCTGAAAGGAACGAAGCTTGGCCTACAACGACCTTCGTGAGTGGATCGCTGCCCTCGAGCGCTCCGGCGAACTCAGGCGCATCAGGACTGAGGCAGATCCAGTACTTGAAATCGCGGAGATCACCGACCGCGTGAGCAAGGGCAACAATCCGCCCGCGCTGCTATTCGAAAATGTTTCAGGACACACGGGACATCAGCTGCTGATCAATCAATTCGGCTCCAGGCGGCGCATGGAAATGGCGCTTGAAGTCGATTCACTCGACGAAGTAGCCGACCGCATCCGCGCGTTCATGGATGTGAAGTCTCCGCAGGGCTTTCTGGACAAGGTCAAAATGTTGCCCATGCTGGCCGAGATGGGTAAGTTCTTTCCCAAGACGGTCGCGAGCGGCCCCTGTAAGGAAGTCATCCGCAAAGATGATTTCTCGCTCGACTGGTTTCCCGTTCTGCAGTGCTGGCCACAAGATGCCGGGCGCTTCGTCACCCTGCCGTGCGTGATCACACGCGACCCGAAAACCGGCAAGCGCAACGTCGGCATGTATCGCATGCAGGTGTATGACGGCCGCACCACCGGCATGCACTGGCAGCGCCAGAAAATTGGGGCGGAACACTACCGAGAAATGCTGCGCAGGGCGGCACAGGATCAAGAAAATCCCCGCCAGGATAGGGCGGGGCACCCTCGCAATTCAGTCGACATCATGGCCCGGACATCCGGCGGGTCAGTTCTAGCCGACGATCTCCCAGGCGGCAAGATGGAAGTCGCGGTTGCCATTGGCACTGATCCCGCGATCACTTTCTCCGCCATCGTTCCTGCGCCGCCCGATGTTGAGGAATATCTGATCGCCGGCTTTCTTCGCCAGAAGCCGGTCGAACTGGTGAAATGCGAAACGGTTGATCTTGAGGTGCCGGCCTCGGCCGAAATTATTCTTGAAGGTCACGTGCATCTCGACGAGCTTCGAACTGAGGGGCCGTTCGGCGATCATACCGGCTTCTATTCGCTGGAAGATCTCTACCCGGTGTTTCATCTGAGCTGCATCACGCATCGCAAAAATCCCATTTACGCAACCACCATCGTTGGAAAGCCGCCCCAGGAAGACGCTTACATGGGGAAAGCGGTCGAGCGCATCTTTCTGCCTTTAATGAAGCTGACTATTCCCGAACTGGTCGACATCAACCTGCCGATTGAAGGCGTGTTTCACAACCTGATGATCGTTTCCATCCGCAAGTCTTACCCGGGCCAGGCACGCAAAGTGATGAACGCCGTCTGGTCGCTCGGCCAGGCGATGTTCACCAAGTGTGTCATCGTGGTGGACGAAGACGTCAACGTGCAGGATCTGGGCGAAGTCACGCTGAAAGTTCTTAATCACATTGATCCCGAGCGCGACATTCAATTCACGCTTGGACCGGTGGACTCACTCGACCATGCTGCGAGACTGCCCAACTACGGCTCCAAGATGGGCATTGATGCTACTCGCAAGTGGGCGAGCGAAGGCTTCAGCCGTCCCTGGCCGGACGAAATCCTCATGGACGCAAAAACCAAAGCTCTGGTGGACAGCAAGTGGAAGCAGCTGGCGAAAGAGCTTGGGATCGACTAAGGCGATCATTCCCCCACTCCGGTCACCACGATCGTGTGCGGAGCGGTGCCGCCGCTGTCGAAAATTATCACTGCACCTTCCCGCAGACCATCGATCGCGGGCTGAAACGTGACCGAGACGGAACAGCTCGCAGCAGCGGCAAGCGAAGTGGGGCAGTCATTAGTCTGCTTAAAATCCACTCCTGACGAAATAATTTGATAAATGCCGACCGCAGCTGATCCAGTGTTGGTCACTGCGACCTTTTGTGCTGCAGTCGGAGTATTAAGTTGTTGCCTGCCGAACTTGAGCTCCTCAGGCGACAGCTTCAAACTGGAAGTACCCGCTGAGCCTCTCGCGGCCGCACAAAACGACACCACCAAAGCCGTCAGCAGCACTCGAATAGATCGACCAGTGTTGCCGGAAAAGCTCTTGTGGGCGCTCATTAATCAGCAAAGTGGAGCATTAAAAAGCCGGACATCAAAAAAGCGCGGAACCTTGGACAGGCCCGCGCTTCGGTAAACAGCTTATAAATCCAGCATAGCATTTTTCAGGGGGAAAATGGGACATACGAATCGAGATTATTTTCGGAATGGAATGAGCAGCTTACGAGAAAACGAGTCTTCCGCGGGGCTTTACAAGATTTTCTTCGAAACGCGAAAAAGCGGTTTTTCGACGGTTTACCGAGGGTGCTGCGACTCTAATGAGTAATTGCGAACGACGCCGAAGCCGGTAACCCCGATGTGACCGATGGAGAGCCACCGCTCGAGCTTGTGGTGTCCGGTACGGTGAAAGAGATAACTTAAGCCAACCGATGTCATGGTGCCGGCGGCTTCCAGGCTGGCGAAGCCGGCGGAGTTGTTGACCACATCATCAGGTAAAAGGATTTCTTCGCGTCCGCGGGCCTGCATGTTGCGGGTGGAAGCGTAATCGAGGCCGCGAGATACGGCGACGCTGGAGAAGAGTAGTACGTTATTGCGATCCCAGAAACGATGAGCTTCGGGCGCGGGTGCATTTTCAGGGGTAGTTGTTTGCTGTGCGGAGGCGGTGAGAATCGATGCCCAAAGCAGGAAGGCAGTGGCCAGCAAGCGCATGCGTCATTCTATCTGCAAGGGTCAGGGCGCCGATCGAAACTCTGTACACTTATAATTGTTGATTCATTTTCAGGAGGGGTTGAATGCCGGCTTCTTATAACGGCGCGGCGGTGCCGAGCAATGGCGCTGTGATTGGATACAAGGAGGGGAAGTACGCTGTTCCCGACAACCCTCTAATTCCGTTCATTGAGGGCGACGGGACCGGCCGCGACATCTGGAAGGCTTCTGTGCGTGTATTCGATGCGGGGGTAGAGAAGGCTTACAACGGCAAACGCCGAGTGGTGTGGTACGAGGTTTTTGCGGGAGAGAAATCGAAAGCTAAATTCAACACCTGGCTTCCGGATGAGACGGTGACCGCCATTCGCGACTTGCGGGTCGCGATCAAAGGCCCTCTGACCACGCCGGTTGGCGGCGGCATCCGCTCGCTCAATGTCACGCTTCGCCAGGTTCTTGATCTATATTCGTGCGTTCGTCCGGTCAGGTACTACCAGGGGACACCATCGCCGGTGAAGCATCCCGAGCGAATGGATATTGTTATCTTCCGCGAAAACACCGAAGACGTTTATGCCGGAGTTGAGTGGGAGGAAGGAACGCCCGAAGCCAGGCGCCTGATCGAGTTCTTAAACAAAGACATGCTGAAGGGCGGCAAGAAGCAGATTCGACTGGATTCAGGCGTCGGCATCAAGCCGATCTCAATCACCGGGACCAAGCGCCTGGTGCGAATGGCCATTGAGTACGCGCTTGAGAACGGCCGCAAGACGGTCACGCTGGTGCATAAAGGCAACATCCAGAAATTTACCGAGGGTGCATTTCGCAAATGGGGTTACGAGGTGGCCATCGAGGCCTTTCGCGGTCAGGTGGTTACCGAGCGCGAGAGCTGGATTCTGGACAACAAAGACAAGAATCCGAATATGACGGTCGAGCAGAATGCAGCTGCAGTTGAGCCGGGCATGGAGTTCGCTCCAGAGGAGTTCCGCAAGTCGGTGTACGCGGAGGTGAAATCAGTTCTCGATACCATCTACGCGAGTCACGGTCGCGGCACCTGGAAGAAGAAGTTGATGATCAACGACCGGATTGCTGATTCCATCTTCCAGCAGGTAGTCACGCGGCCGGAGGAGTATTCCGTGCTGGCGACGCCGAACTTGAATGGCGACTATATCTCTGATGCATGTGCAGCGCAGGTTGGCGGACTTGGCATTGCGCCAGGCGCGAACATCGGCGACGGATACGCGATTTTTGAAGCTACCCATGGCACTGCGCCCAAGTACGCTGACAAAGACGTAATCAATCCGGGATCGGTGATTCTTTCGGGCGTGATGATGTTCCGTTTTCTCGGTTGGACCGAAGCGGCTGACCTGATTGAACACGGGATGGAGCGGACTATCGAGCAGAAGAAAGTCACCTATGACTTTGAGCGCCTTATGGAAGGCGCGACCAAAGTCCGGACCAGCGAATTCGCCGATTACATCATTCAGAATATGGGCGCGGCGGTGATGAGCGCGGTGTAGTTTTCCTTCGTGCAGGTGCCCTTCGTAGTTTTAATTTTGGAAAGGAATTATTAATGCGGAAGAAAGTCTCTATTGTGGGTTCGGGCAATGTGGGCGCGACTGCTGCGCACTGGATCGCCTCGAAAGAACTTGCCGACGTGGTGCTGATCGACATTATTGAAGGCGTGCCCCAGGGCAAGGGCCTCGATCTGCTGGAAGCCATGCCAATCGAAAAGCGCGACTCGCATGTGCTGGGCACCAACGACTACGCCGACACCGCGAATTCCGAGATCGTGGTAATTACGGCCGGAATTCCCCGCAAGCCCGGCATGAGCCGCGACGATCTGCTCAACACCAATTACAAGATCATGAGCGATGTGGTATCGAAAGCGATCCAGCATTCGCCGGACTGCATTCTGATTGTTGTGTCGAATCCGCTCGATGCCATGGCACAGGCCGCGTACAAGCTCAGCAAATTTCCCCGCGAGCGCGTTATCGGTATGGCCGGTGTGCTGGATTCAGCGCGTTTCCGTACATTTATAGCCGAAGAATTGAACGTCAGCGTGGAAAACGTGACTGCGTTCGTGCTGGGAGGACATGGAGATACCATGGTTCCGCTGACGCGTTATTCAACCGTGGCCGGAATTCCAGTCACGGAATTGATGGAACCAAAAAGACTGGAAAGCCTGGTGCAGCGCACGCGCGATGGTGGGGCAGAGATCGTGAAGTATCTGAAAACGGGTTCGGCTTACTATGCGCCCTCGGCAGCGGTAGCCGAGATGGTCGAGGCGATTCTGAAAGACAAGAAGAAAATTCTGCCCTGCGCCGCTTACCTGGATGGCGAGTACGGAATTAAGGGCCTCTACGTGGGCGTGCCGGTGAAGCTGGGCGCGAAGGGCATAGAGCAAATCATGGAGATTAAGCTGACGTCAGAAGAGAAGGCAGCTCTGAACAAAAGTGCCGATGCAGTAAAGGAACTAGTAGCAGTGATTGGAGTGTAGACCGAACGGCCCGGGAGAAAGCCGTGCCCTCGATAAAAAATCAACTGTGACCATGGTCGTTGACCATAGTACAATCTGACTGTATGAAAGAAGTCGCCATCTCCGAGTTCAAGGCCAAGTGCCTGGGCATCCTGGAAGAAGTCCGCAAGACGCGAAAGCCGATCCGCATTACCCGCTTCGGTGAGCCGGTGGCTGAGGTTGTACCACCTGCGCCGAAGCCGCGGCCCAAGAGTTGGTTAGGCTCAATGGCTGGATCGGTCGAAATTGTGGGCGATATTGTCGGTCCTATCGGAAGCTTCGACGACTGGGATGCATTTCGGGAATGAAGCTGCTGCTGGATACGCACATCTGGATATGGAGTGTGAGCGATTTCGGCCGCCTATCTCGGCGGGTCGCAAAGGAACTAGATAGTCCCCAGAATGAGATCTGGTTATCTCCAATCAGTATCTGGGAAGCGATGTATCTCCATCGCAAGGGGCGCCTGAAGGTAAAAGAAGGTTTTTCGACTTGGCTGAAGAGAGCGCTAACGATTTTTTCGTTCACTGAGGCGCCGTTCACATTCGATGTTGCAGAGGCGATCGCCACCATCAGCTTGACGCAGGCTGATCCCGCTGATCTGTTCCTGGCTGGGTCAGCAAAAGCGTTCGGTTTGACTCTGGTCACTTCAGATCGCAACCTGATTCGAGCCAAAGAAATTTCGGTCCTGGAAAACTGAAGACCTAAACTTTCTCAATCACCACAGACTGCAGTACCACATCTTTCTTTGGCTTGTCCTGTGCTCCGCGCGGAAGGTTGGCGATTTTGTCCGCGATATCCTGGCCTTCGATAACTTCGCCGAAAATCGTGTGATTGCCGGTGAGCCACGTGGTCGGCGCAACCGTGATGAAGAACTGCGAACCGTTTGTGTTCGGCCCGGAATTGGCCATGGCAAGCTTTCCGGGTTTATCGAACTTATGAGGTGAGCCCTTGGTTTCATCCTCGAATTTGTAGCCGGGGCCACCCATGCCGTTGCCTGCTGGATCTCCACCCTGGATCATGAAATTGGGAATCACGCGATGGAAAATCGTTCCATCATAAAGACGGTCTTTGCTTTTCTTGCCGCTGGAAGGATGCGTCCAGTCGCGTTTGCCTTCAGCCAGGTCGATGAAATTGCTCACCGTCCTGGGAGCCTCTTTTTCAAAAAGACGACAGACGATGGTTCCTTCCGTCGTGTTGAAGGTTGCGTAAGTGCCGGGTTGGCGGGCCATGAAGTCCTTTCAGAATTGGGTTCTTTTCATGATAGCGAAGCTGCGCTTGGCTGGACAGCCGAGGGCGGCTGTCGCTAGGTGTGTGGGGCAGATTTCTTCGGAGCCGCACTGGGCTTTGCTGCCGGGTTTGCCGGCGCGGCGCCGCTTTTCACGATTGTAATGTGATTAATCTTTACCGGGCGATAGGGCCGGTCATTGCTGTCGCGGCCCATACGCGCGATCTGCTTGACCAGCGCAACCGTGGGGTCGTCGCATTGTCCAAAAATTGTGTAGTTGCCGTTCAGGCTCGGATACGGGACCTCGGTGATAAAGAACTGCGAGCCGTTGGTGTTCGGACCGGAGTTGGCGTATGCGAGGCGGCCGGGGCGGTCGAACTTCAGGTCGGGCGAACTCTCGTTCTTGAACATGAAGCCGACATCTCCGGAGCCGCTGCCTGCGGGATCGCCGCCCTGAATCATGAAATTCGGAATCACGCGATGAAAAATAGTGCCATCGTAGAGCGGAACGCCGTGCTTTTTAGTGTGCGACACCGGATTCGTCCAGTCTTTACTGCCATCGGCGAGCCCTATAAAGTTGGCGACACCTACGGGAGCTTTATCCGGAAAAAGCTTGCAGTTCATCTTCCCGGCGGTAGTGTCGATAATGGCCGTTGGGCCGGAAGCAGTGGTCCCGATGCCCGCCGGTTTGTGGGCGGGAGCGGATTTCTTAGGCGGCGTTGTTTGCGACCAGAGGCTTACGGTCACGATCGCAATAACGAATGCGGCGTTGCGCATGTTCGGCATCATCTCTCCTCGAAAGCTGACATCAATGTGCTTTCATCTCATTACTTACGCGCTCCACTTCGGCGAACACACGCAGAGTATTGCCGCCGAGAATTTTGCGAATATCGTCAGCGCTGTAGCCACGGTCGAGCAGCGCCTGGGTGATCCTGGGCAGATCAGCAGCGGAATCGATGCCTTGCGGCGTCGCGCCACTGACGCCATCAAAGTCTGATCCCAGGCCGACGTGGTCAACCCCAGCAACCTTTGCAATGTGGTCAATGTGATCGATCAGTGACTTGAGGGGTGGGCGCGGGATCTTTGCGGACCACTCGCGTTGCAAGCGATCGATCTCGACATAGTTAACCGGCTGTCCTGCCGCTTTACGTGCCGCGATCAGATTATCCACCGCAGCGTCAGCATCTTTTTTCTGAGCTTCGGCGGCCTTGCGATAATCCTCGTCAATGAAGGCAGAGTAAAAATTCACCTGTACGACGCCACCGTTTTTTGCGACCGCCTTCAGCATATCGTCGGTCATGTTGCGGGGATGATTCGTCAAGGCCCGTGCCGATGAGTGTGAGGCAATTACCGGGGCTCTGGTTACGGCGATCGTATCGTAAAAAGTCTTGTCGGCCACGTGCGAGATGTCCACCATCATGCCCAGGCGATTCATTTCAGCGACAACCTGTTTGCCGAAATCAGTCAAGCCATTGTGATGCTGCACCCCAGGATCGTCAATGTCTCCGGATGAGTCCGCCCATTCATTGGTGTTCGACCACGAGAGCGTCATATAGCGGACGCCCAGCCGATAAAAGTCACGCAGCAGGTGAATGTCGTTCTCGATGGAATGGCCGCCCTCAATGCCCATCAGCGCGGCCAGCTTCTTCTGTTTGTGCGCGCGTCCGATATCGGCGACCGAGAAGGCCATCATCATGCGGTTAGGATGGCGTGCGGCCTGCTGGTATACCGAGTCGATCAGATCGAGCGTGTGTTGGGCATAGTGCGCCTGGTTGGTCTTGGGCTCAACCCAGATGGAAAAGAACTCGGCGCCAAGATTACCGGCTCGGATTTTATCCAGGCTGATATGGCCGACATCTTTCGAATCGCTATTGCCGATATCGAAATTTTCGTCGAGAAAACGTTGCGGAGTGTCGGCGTGAGTGTCAACAATGATCGCCGATTGGTGGATCGCCTGAGCGCGAGGAGTGACTTTGATCTGGGAGGATTGTGCGGCTGCGAAAACGCAGCTGAGGCCTGCACAGGTCAGGAATTTGATCATGGTTGAATGGACCCACGATTGTAAATCTTGACCGTTATTGAGGAAAGTGCGTGGCAGGGCGGCTTTGGGAAGAAACTGAAGACCCACTGGTGCCGCTCTTCCTCAGGCTCGATCAGTCCCATCTGCTTAAGCGGGACCATGTAGCTTTGCACCCATTTGATCTGCTCACGGCTCAGCCCACGGCGTTGAATGTCGACCGTCAGCCCGGCGAGGTGCGACGAAGCGATCTCGCCTTCCGCGGGAGCAGCATTGCGGTTATGGCGGCGTAGTTTCTTCTGAACCTTTACGGTACGTACGGCCGAGTTCACCTGAATCTGTCCATGGAACTGCTTGTAGAAGGCGGTGCTCAAGTCTTCCAGGAATTCGCGGGTCCACGGACGGCAATAACGGCGATCAGGATCAAGCCGTGGATCAATGCGCAAAGTCTGACTGGGAACGATCTCCACCAGGTCCTGTGAAGCCTTCAACTGCTCCAGTTCGGCGTCATCCTGAATGCGCGGCAACTCCATGCGATCGATTTCAGCATTCTGCTTCAGCAGGGAATCGCGCGACGGGCGGAAGACCGGGTTCCAGTGAATGCGACGAACGCGGGCGTGCTTTCGCGTCGTGCTGCGGCGTGTGCGAGTTGTGCTGCTGGGAAGATAAGCGTGCAGCGAAAATGCCTGGCTGCAGAGCAGAATCAAGCTTACGAAAATGGCAAATCGTTTCACGAAGTGGTTTCTCGAAACTGCCTGTTCCGGGCGCAAATGCGAACAGGCGGGTATTCTAAATCCGAACCGAACAAATTCAATGGCTAATTCGTTTGCTTTGGGGGTTACACCAGAGTTGCCCCCCGATTACCTTTGAATGCAACGTATATTCCTTGAATTGCACATCCGTTGCCAAACGCAAACCGCTGGATTGCCGCTCTGTAAGCGGTAAGTAGCAGATTTTACTGAGTCAATTATTGTGGTAATCGAGTAACCGATTACGCCGGTGACGTTGTGCGCTCACCCGATGACAATTCGCGGCAGCCGCTTATTTCCTGAACAAATCGCCAATGGCCTGTTTCATCACCGCACCACCGACTTCCGATATAGAGCGTGTCAGCGGTATATCTTTAGGACAGATCTCCACACAGTTCTGGGCGTAACCGCATTCCTGGATTCCCCCGTCGCCCATGAGTGCCGCCAGCCGCTCGCGCTTGAGGGCGGAACCTGTCGGATGAGTGTTGAAAAGGCGCACCTGAGAGATGGTCGCCGCGCCCACGAAGCCTGTGTCTTCATTAAACTGGGGACAGACTTCCATGCAGCAACAACAAGAGATGCAGCGCGAGAGCGGGTAAGCGGCCTCCTGCTCTTCCATTGTCATGCGCGGGCCGGAGCCGAGATCATATGTGCCGTCAATCGGAACCCAGGCTTTGGCGCGCTTGAGATTTTCAAACAGCACGCTGCGATCGACCGCGAGATCGCGAACAATGGGAAACTTTGAAAGCGGCTCGAGCCTGACCGGTTGCTCAAGCTTGTCGATCAGCGCGGAACAAGCCATGCGCGCGGTGCCATTAATGAGCATGGCGCATGAGCCGCACACCTCCTCCAGACAATTTGCGTCGTAAGTGATGGGCGTGGTCGGCTTGCCGTCACGGGTGACCGGATTGCGCGCAATCTCCATCAGCGAGGAGATCACGTTCATCCCGGGATGCCAGGCAAGCGAGAACTCCTCCCAATGGGGGCTGGTGTGGGGCGAGCCCTGGCGGCGAATTTTAAAGAGGACGGATTTGGAGTCAGCCATTGATTTTTGTCACACGTCTGAAGACCTGCCCTGATACTTGGCGCGCTACCTCAATACTTCCTCGGACGCGGCGGAATCAAGCTCACATCCACCGGCTCGAACTCAAACTTCGGCTCGTCTGCATCGGGAGCGAAGCTGGCCTTCGTGGTTTTTAAAAAGTTTTTGTCGTCACGCTCAGGAAAGTCCGGTTTGTAGTGTGCGCCTCGAGATTCGTCGCGCATCGCCGCGCCCTGCGCGATTACGCGGGAGAGCTGCAGCATGTTGTAGAGCTGCCGTGCAAACACCACCGAGGTATTTGCCCACTGGGTTCGATCGCTTAGATTGATGCGCCGGAAGCGCTCCAGAAATTCCACCAGCTTGCCGTCGGTTTCCTGCAGGTTCTTGTTATAACGGATGACGGTGCAGTTCTTGGTCATCAGCTCGCCAAGTTCCTGCCACAGCCGGAACGGATTTTCATCCCCTTCCGACTTCATCAGCATGGCGTTGTTTTCTTCCTGATGCTTACGCTCGGTGTCGAAGTGTCCGTTGGTCGCCGCAGCCGATGTCCCGCGCGCGTATTGAACTGCGGCGGGCCCGGCAATGAAGCCGCCAAAGATGCACGATACCAGCGAATTCGCTCCCAGGCGATTCGCCCCGTGATACTGATATTCGCACTCGCCTGCGGCAAATATTCCCGGAACGTTGGTCGCCTGCTTGAAGTCCACCCACATGCCACCCATGGTGTAGTGCATGCCCGGAAATATTTTCATCGGCGTGTCTCGTGGATCGTCCCCGACGAACTTCTCGTAAATTTCCAGAATACCTTCCAGCTTGCGATCCAGAATCTTCCGGTCAACATGCGTCAGGTCGAGATATACCATCGGCTTGCCATCGATGCCGAGGTTGTGTTCATAAACGACTTTGAATATGGCGCGGGTGGCGACATCGCGCGGAACCAGGTTGCCGTACTTCGGGTACCACTCTTCCAGAAAATACCAGCGCTCGCTTTCAGGAATCGATTTCGGATCGCGCGTATCGCCTGAAGTTTTCGGCACCCATACCCGACCGCCCTCGCCGCGCGCCGATTCCGACATAAGTCGAAGTTTGTCCTCGCCCGGAATTGAGGTTGGGTGCACCTGAATGAACTCGCCGTTGGCGTAATAGCATCCTTGCTGATAGAGCGCTGATTGCGCGGAGCCGGTACACACCACGGAATTCGTGGACTTGCCAAAAATGGCGCCAATGCCGCCGGTTGCAATGATGATGGCGTCGGCGGGGAAGGTTCGCACTTCCATGCTGCGCAAATCCATAGCGCAAATACCCCGGCAGGCGCGATTTCCATCCAGCACGGCGGAAAGAAATTCCCAGTGCTCGTACTTGGTGACTTTGCCCTCGGATTCGTAGCGCCGCACCTGCTCATCCAGGGCATACAGAAGTTGCTGGCCGGTGGTGGCTCCGGCGAACGCGGTGCGGTTATAGAGCGTGCCTCCGAAGCGGCGAAAATCGAGCAGTCCTTCCGGCGTGCGATTGAAAGGGACGCCCATGCGATCGAGCAAGTCGATAATTCCGGGAGCGGCGTCGCACATCGCTTTCACCGGCGGCTGGTTGGCCAGGAAATCACCGCCGTACACCGTGTCATCGAAGTGCTGCCAGGTTGAATCGCCTTCACCCTTCAAGTTTTTGGCGGCGTTAATACCGCCTTGAGCGCAGACCGAATGCGAGCGGTAGGCTGTTGCGGACGTGAACGGAACGCTGTCAGGCTCGCAAGCCCTGCGCCGGTCATTACAAAGAAGAAAGCCAGGCACAACACCAGCAGCCGCTTTTGCGCCTTTTGGCCGGTAATAATGCCCCACTTCGCGCAAAACAGCCAGATGCCGTACGCGAAGTGCCACGAGGCGGCTATCAATCCGGCCACGTAGAACAGGAACAAGCCGGTATGAAAAACTTCTGCCTGAACCTTGCCGAATGCCGCCCCTGGAAATAAATGCAGATCAATTCCGCTGAAGCGCATGGTCCAGGTATGCCAGACGATGTAGGCAAACGCGATGATGCCAGTCCAGCGCTGCGCGGAATACATCCAGTTGCCCGTCCAGGGATAATCGGTGACATTCGACTCGCCGCGCCACCAGATGTAGAAGCCGTACAACGAATGAAACAGGATGGGCAGCCAGATGCCGAACAGTTCAAGCACAGTTACGAATGGCAGTCCGCCAAGAAAACGAACCTGACGAGCGTAGGCGGCCGGTCCGCCAGTGGCGGTAGCGTTCGAGATCAGGATGTGTTCGAACAAAAATGCGCCGACGGGGATAATCCCGCTGAGCGAGTGTAACCGGCGCAGCAGAAAGGAGTGCCCCTGACCTGCGCGCAAAGGGCCTACTCCGGCTTGAACTTTGGCAGGAACGGCAGGAGTTGTAGTCGATGCCACCGCGATTACCTTATGCCCCCAGAGATGACACGATAACCTTTTATTATCGCGGTGCGTGAGAAGCGAAGTCAAGAAATGGAATAGCCGGGTAGTGTCCTGGAATTATGACACTACCATCGCCGAGCTGCGCTCGGCTGAGCGGGTCAAAGAGCCGCTCCTGCGCATCACACTCAAAATGACATGCGGGATTGCAACATCCACTTCAGCAATTCAGCAAACGCCCTGCCGCGATGGCTATACTGCGCCTTTTCCTCTGCGTTGAGTTCGGCAAATGTCTTTCCAGCTTCGGCAGAGAAGAACAGCGGATCGTAACCAAATCCGTTGGTCCCACGCGGCGCATCCAGAATGACGCCCGCGGCCTCTCCGAAAAAAGTCTGCAACACTTTCCCATCTCGCGCGATAGCGATCGCGCAAACAAAACGCGCGGTCCGTTTCTGGCTGGGCAAGTCCGACAATTCGCGTAACAGACGCGCGTTGTTCTGCTGGTCGCTGGCGTTGCCGGTATCGCCCTTTGCCGCAGCGTAACGCGCGGAGTGCACGCCCGGCGCTCCGCCCAGTGCGTCCACTTTCAGGCCCGAATCATCGGCCAGCACCAGTTCTGAAGGGACGTGGCGGCTGTACGCCTGGGCTTTTTTGCGGGCATTCGCTTCGAAGGTCTCGCCGTCTTCTATCACCCGGGGCAGAGAAGCAAAGTCGGCGATTCCCGCCACCTCGATTCCATGCCCCGCCGCCGCGCCGGCGAAGTCACGCAGTTTGCCGGCATTTGAGGTTGCGATCAGGATGCGTGCCATGCCTTGAAACCCGCGAATGCTACTCCGATCAGAGTCAAAAACGAAATCCACGCACCGGCGGTTCGGTCCCAGCTTCGCCGGAAGCTGATCAGCACATAATTTTTCCCCGCTCCGACCGGAATAACCATCTGTCCTGTCACATCTCGCGCTGATGGGTCGGCCTCGCGGTCGTTGACATCCACCTTCCAGGCGGGATAGTTGAACAGTCTCATGATCAAGGCACCGGGCTGCGTAACTTCGGCAGTCAAGAACCTGAACTCCGGCGCCCATTGCAATACATGCAACTGTGCGCTTCCGGGGCCGTCGTAAGTTACTTTGCGGGCATTCTTGTCGACTTCATAGGCATCGCCGGCCGTAGGCACATATTCTTCGGTACCTTCGTATCCTGGCCCATGCTGGAACTGCTGCATCTCGGTGATGTCGGCTGCCTTGTCCCACCATGGCGGCTGCACTTTAACCCAGACAATCGCAATCACCGCCAGCATGGCTGCGCAAATCAGCGTGCGGGCGGGCCATCGCCGGAACGCCATAGGGAGCAGAAGCGCAAGTGGAACGTTCAGGCACAACAGCCAGCGCCAGGGCAGCTGAACAAATTGCAACTCAGGGAGATATCGATAAAGCAGAAGTGTTGGCGACAGCATGAGCACGATAGCAAAAGCCGCCCAGGCAAACAACACAAGCTGAGCCAGATGCAATGAGCGCCGTCGCAGCAGAACCAGAATTGAGGCCAGGCCTGTCACTATTTCCGAGATTGCTATCAGCGAGGCCAGAAGATTGAAGCGATTATGGTCGGCGTCGGATATCGTAGTGAACAGGAAATTGTCTTGCGGGCGAACTCCGGGCGATAGCACCTGAGAGATTTGGATCCATCTCTGCTCATAAGCCGCCGGCAGGATATAGAACGCGGCCAGGCCGGCTGCCACCAGAATCGCAAAACTTCCTTGCAGCAGCACGCGCGGCGATCTTAGGCGCCACGCAACCACCCCAACCAGGATGGCTGCCGAGTAGTTGATCATCACCGCCGCCGGAGCATTGCTGTACCACCCTGCGGCCATGACCAAAGCCAAGCAGATGCTTGCCGACCGGCCGCCTCGTTCAAGCCGCAAGATGAACAACAGCACCAGCGGCAGCAGGGCTCCGGCCAGCAGTTCGGCATAGGCGCTGCGCCAGTAAACGATCACGATGTAATACGGGTTCAATGAGTAGAACAGTGCGGCAAACAAGGCGTCGGTGGGCGGCAGATACTCGCGCGCCAGCGCGAACATGGCACAGCCTGCCAGGGCGAGCACGCACACCACGTAAGCAGCCGGTGCCAGTTTCCAGGGTAGGAGTAATCCCAGCAGCGCGCCCAGTGTCCAGGAAAACGGCGGGTAAAAGATGAACCGGGGCTCTCCGTAGCCGTAATTTGCCTGGGCCGCCCAGCGCGGCAACGCTATGTGGTTGTGCCATTGTGCCGCCACTTCCATCCAGGAGTTCAGGTG
>QHZY01000165.1 GCA_003224855.1 Acidobacteriota bacterium
ACTCCAAGCAACCGTTTGAACACGAAAAGGCGGCGTAACTAAGCGGACCCCGAGGAATCTGCTTTTCGTGTACTTACTCCCCAGTCAGGAACTTGAACTGTTCCTTATTCAGCGGCACCACACTTAGTCTTCCCTGCCGAACCAGCGGCGAATCGGAGAATACTCTGCTCGACTTCACCTGCGCCAGCGACACCGGCTTGGCCAGCGCCTTCCCCGCTTTGATCTTCACCTTCGGAGTTTTTCCGTCACCCTCATCCACCGACAACACTAAGGCTGTTCCCACCGCCGTCTTCTCGTCGCCGGTGTGATAGATCACCAGCCGCTCCCCTGATTTCATGCCGCGCAGGTTCTTCAGCGCAACCGGATTGGTCACACCATCCCAGACCGTCTCCTTATCGCGTTGCAGATCGCTAAACGAATATTCCGACGGCTCCGTCTTCAGCAGGTAATCCATGACCACTCCTGTCACCAACCCGCCACCGTCCACGAAGAGGAGGGTCTCCGACCCGTCTCATCACTGCGGCTTCTCGTCCTTCTTCTCTTCCTTCTTCTCTTCCGGATGATCTGCCGGGTGATCTGAGTAAATCGAATACTGGTCCGCCGGGCGCTTCATGCGAATCGTAATGTCCATCTTCGGCTGGTTGATATCGTAGTCGTCGCCATATGTCTGGTATCCCTGCGCCAGCACCTGTATGCGCAATTTGCCATAGGGCACGCCGTCAAAGTTCGCCTTGCCGTCGGCATCAGTCTTGATCTGCAATCCTCCGCGCGACTGCCTCCCATCCTTTTTCACCGGATGCATGATCACGCTCGCATTGCGGATCGGCTTACCGCTGTAATCACGGATGATGTTGAAATTAAGCAGCGACGTCTCATCCTGCGCCAAGCCAGCCAGCCCCAGCAGCAGCACTACTCCGAAAATTCCGAGGGCCCGTCTCATGCCGCCAATTTTAAGCAGTCGCGCTTTCCTTGTCACTCATAACGAAAACCCATCCGAGCGGCCCGCGGTGCCCAGGTCTGGGTGCCCCAGGTCTCGCGGGGTGCCCCAGGTCTCGCCGCCTTTGCGAGACCTGGGATTCCACAACCCATGTTATTCCGGGGTGCCCCGGGTCTCGCCGCCTTTGCGAGACCTGGGATTCCACAACCCCATGTTATTCTGAGCGGCTATTGGTACGAGCCTCAGATTGTTCCAAGCCCAGCACTTCGACCCAATACTGGAACCGCGGATCGCCCCGGATTCCATCAAACTCTGAACGAACTGTGATGTATGGAATCGAGCTTGAGTGTTCCTCGTATCCTTTCTCGATCCACTTCACTGCGTGGTCAACGTCTCCGAGCATCGCGTACGACCCGGCAATCGATAATGCCGAGCAATATTTTCCTTGCGCGCGTTTTTGAAGGTCCTCTTCAAGACTTGCCTTCATCACCGCCTGGTGTCCGCCCTTGCGGTACGCTCGCTCCAGCATCAGTCCAATCTCAGGGTTACCCAGCAGAACCGACTCCTTCTTCCATGCTTCAATCGCGTCCGGATAGGCTTGCTTTTCCTCATACACAGAACCCAAATTGCCCCATGCACCCGCAAACGAGGGACTCAGTTCCAGCACTTTCTTATATTGAGCAATCGCGTCGTCGTAGCGACGTTCGTACTCGAAGATTTCCGCCACCGTCATCGCAATCGGCGGAGAAAGCGGGTCGAGCTCAGACGCACGCCTGGCCTCCGCTTCGGCCTCGCGGAAGCGATGATGGGTGCCCAGAAACATCGCATACCACTGGTGCGCGGTAGGATAATTCGGGTTCAGTTCAATCGCTCGCTTGTATTCCCGTTCCGCCTCGGCCCAGTTCCACTCATAACTCTCGTGAACCTGCGCCAGCGATGTGTGCGCTTCTGCCAGCGAGTCATCCAGCTCCAGCGCTTTCTCCGCTGCCGCGCGCGCCTTGGGAAACGAATCGCGAGGCGGCGTCTTACCCCAGTCATCGAGCAGGTCATAGCTATCGGCCAGCCCGGCGTAAGCAAGCGCATAATTCGGATCGGCTTTGATCGCCTGTTCGAAATAATCGATCGCTTTCAGCAGCGCATCGCGATTTCGCTGGTTCCAGAACAGCCGGCCTTTGAGATAAAGCTGGTAGGCAACCGGTGATGCGGTGTGGCCGGCGAGTTTTTTCTCTTCCGCACCTGTCAATCGCACTCGTAAATTAGCCGCAATCTCCCGTGCAAGCTGTTGTTGCACTCCGAGAAGATCGCTTATGCGACTATCGTACTGTTTGCCCCAAAGCTGGCGCCCACTCCCGGCGTCCACCAATTCCGTTTGCAATATCAGCCGATCGCCTTCTCGCACCAGCCGGCCTGTGAGTACGGCACTGACCCCGAGCTGACGCCCCAGAGTACGTATATCTGGCTGGGCCGAGCGGTAATGAGAAACTGACGTCCAGGCCATCACTCTTACTGCATGGGTCTGCGACAGGTCATCAATCACACTCTCAGGAACACCATCGCTCAGGTATTGCGCATCCGAGTCGCCCGCCGCGTTGATAAAAGGGAGAATCGCCACCGAGTCGTACCCGGCAGGAAACGCAAATCGCCAGCCCGCCAATACCAGGATAAGTAGCCCGCCGGCAACAGCTCCCGCCAGCCACCACCTGCGCCGGGCCTGGTCTGAAGCTCGCACGCCTGCAGGTGGCTCTTTTGCCGCTTCGCTCCTCTGATCATTTCCATTGCATGGTTCCACCGGCAATAGCAGCCGGTAGCCGCTTTTGGGAATGGTTTCGATTATCTTCGGCTTGCGGGCGTTGTCATCGAATGCCCGCCGCAGGCTGGCGATACAACCGGGAAGAACGTCATCGGTCACAAACACGTCCGGCCAGACTGTCGAAATCAACCGGTCCTTGTTGACCACGCCTTCTGCACCAGCAAGCTGTACCAGCACCTGCATAGCTTTGGGCTCCACGCGGGCGCTCTTGCCGTCATTGGAAATCTGGTTCAGGGCAGGGCTGACCAGCCATTCCCCGATTTTGAAGTCGCCTTCCACTCCCAGCCTCTCGCCCGATTATAGCTGGCGAGGGATGGCTCTTTTAATGTGGCGACCACGAGTAAGTAATCTTGATGGCCAGCTTCTGCTGCCGGATATTCATCGGATTTCCCGCCGCCAGCGCCTGAAAGCGTGTTCCGGTGTTGTAAATCACATACAGATCACTGTCCGGACGGAACGTCCAGCGCACCCGGAAATTTGCGCTGACCGCCTGTGTCTGTGCCGTGTCCGCCTGGATAAAGGTCGTCGCGTTCAGAAATCGGGTGAAGGCGTAGCTCACTTGCACTCCGGCCAGGTCGATATCGAAATTTCCCTGCGGAAGCCGGAAGGCGTTGTGCGTATCGTTAATCGCAAAATCCAGATGGGCGTTCGGCCGGTACTCCACCGCGGCTGTGGCGGTCTTGAGGTCTCCCCCGTAGTACATGCCCCAGTTGAACGAGCCTACATACGTAATGCGGTGATTTTGCGGCGAAGTAAATTTCAGTCCGTGCCTCACAAATCGATAGTCGCCGCCCGGCACCGAGATGTTTTTGTAAAGGTGCAACGGACTGCTGAGCACTTGCCAGGTAACGTCCTGCGCAAAGGCGTCAACCTCCGCTCCGTTGTTAAATAAAACGCTGGCTTGCGGGACCACCTCGCGATACACCCGTTCGCCTGCGGTATTGGGATCGTCAAACAACGACGGCCCAACATCGATTTCCCGAATCCCTGCAAAGTGCGGCCGGGGAGTAGCCTGTATGGTAATGATCGTAGGCTGGTCGTCGGTGCGCGTGACAAAACCGGTTTCTGCGTTAAAGTTGCGCTCCGTTACGCCGTGTCCGGCATACACATTGAACCAGTTGTTTGCATAAGTCAGCCGGCCGCCAAACGCGGCGTTGTCTCCCTGCACCACAGGTGACCAGGTCTTCGCGTAGTAGCCCCGCAAATTCAGGTTTCTAAAGAACAGGAAATGCGCGTCAGCGCCGAACGAACGATTGTAGGGATCGGCAGGATTTCCGGATTCCTTGTCGGTTGCCATAAACCCGACATATGAGCCCGCCATCAGCGGCTTTTTCACCCGCACGATCGCGTAATTAGCATACGGATTCAATCCCTCTTCACGCGTTCTCACGTCCATGATCCCAAGATCGAAACCCGCGGCGTGCCCGGCAATCTTTGCACCCGCATCGATCGGCACCTCCTGTCCACTGATCGGATCAACCCCAATCTGCCGGGTGAAGAAGAGCAGGTCCTGGTTCCATAGCAGGAAGTTAAAGACATCAGAATTCTCCAGAAAGAACCGTCTCTTTTCTGGAACAAAGATCGGATATGGCGTCAGATTGAATTGCTGCTGGTCCACGTCGGCATCCGAAAAATCCGTGTTGATCGTGCCCACCGCAATCAGATTGCTGCTCAGTCCGTACTTGATATCGCCGCCTCCGGTATGCAGCGCGCTCCACGGCTGCCCCTGGAATGACTGTGCGCCAACCAGGCCATACGGCTTGATCAC
>QHZY01000166.1 GCA_003224855.1 Acidobacteriota bacterium
GAATTACGGAAATTTGAACCGGCCCGCTGAACCTGAGTCCGAGCAGGGCCGGTCGTTCGTTCGTTCGGTGTTTCCCACAAGGAAACCGGACGGCACAAGGTATCGCATTCTCAACAAAATTGCTAAGCAGCCCGTCGTTCCACGAGCACGAATAAAGCCTTCACTGCACGTTGGTGGGTGCCGGGTCCGACCGTACACCCCAGAATCGGGGCCTTGCACTATAAAGGGCAGCACCAAAACCACACCAGAAATTGCGCGCGAGCTGAATGTGGATGCGGTGCTGGAGGGATCGTTCGCGGGCGAATCAAAACATTCATCAGGCATTCACCAATTTGACTGTAAAATCATATTCTGCTACCAACACTATCGTGCTGCGTTGAGCGTTATGGTGGCGTCGCTCGGAAATGCAAATTCGCAGCCCCTAACTCCCACACCCAGGCCGTGCTCACAGTATTAGGAGGCATAGTGTGACGAGAAGCAAGTCTCACTTGTTCGTCATCTGGACCTTGCTGCTAACATCAATATTCATAGAAGCGCTGTGGGCAGAAAGCCCTCCACCATATAGCAATGCGACGACCGATCGCCGGATTCATGCAAAAACTCCCATGCTACCTCGTCCGCGTGGAGTGATTTTTCGAGATCCGGATTTCGGTTCCCGCATGCTTCGTGTCACCGATGGGAGCACTAATTTCAAGCGTCCTGGCACATTCTTGCGCACGGCGGGCAATGGCGAGACCAATATGTGGAGCCGTGACAGCCACAAATTCTATGTGCTGGGCAGCGGCGGATGGCTATACGCTTTCGGCTTCGATCCGATAAACATGAAGGTTACGACCCTTCCGGGTGCGCAGCCGGGACAAGGTCTACTCCTGCCGCTCCGTGCTGCAACTTTCAGCGTCGTCGATCCAGACGTCGTTTATGGGACAACCGGAAAGGATCCGCTGACGATCACCAGTTATCGATTCTCCACTGCAGTGAGCTCGCCCGTCATCGACACTACCACTTGCGGCACCAGTCCTCCATTGATGAAAGCCCCCCTGGTTGTCAGTGACGATGACTTACTTGCCGCCACCAACGACACTCGATTCTCCATTTCTGAAGGTGGCCCCAATGCCGGCGCTCACATGTTTGTGATGGTCTATGACAAGACGCTCGGTTGCCGCTGGTATAACACCCAGACTGGTGAAATGGGCGGGCAATGGGGACCCGCAGGTAATGCCACCAGCAGCGATCGCTTTCCGATTCGGCACAGTTACCTCTCCAAGAATGGCCGCTACGTGCGCATTCTTGTGGACTACAAAGGTTTTTACGTTTGGGATATCGCTACCCTGAAGGTGACGCCCTGTTACTACCGTGGAATGCAAGCTCTCGAATGCAATGGATATGGTGCGATGGGTTACAGCAGTTTCGTGAATGGTCCTGCGGTTATTGGTGGAATGCAGGTTGCAAAGCGGCCGCTGAACAATCTTGCCAGGATCACTGAGTTGGTTTACCCGGTTCCTTCACCCCGTGAATTCGATTACCCGCTCCATTTCACCTGGAGCAACGAT
Source organism: Acidobacteriota bacterium (assembly GCA_003224855.1). Lineage (GTDB taxonomy): Bacteria > Acidobacteriota > Terriglobia > Terriglobales > Acidobacteriaceae > Gp1-AA142. The sequence goes on from QHZY01000166.1 coordinate 1,551, forward strand.
CTTGCGGGGGATAACACTCCGGTTTGTGCCTCCAATTACAACTATGAAGGCGAGACAGATATAGATCGGGCCTATGCCGGAGAAATTTTCTGTATTGAAACCGACGGCCTTGCCTCAACTATCTGGCGCTTCGCCCATAATCGCGCCACCTGGATCGATCCTTATTTCAACACTCAGCCTTCCGGGAGCATTTCGCGCGATGGCCGGTGGTTCCTGTTTACTTCAGATTGGGACGCGCAGCTTGGCACCGGCGCCGATGGAGCGCCGCGTTCCGATGTCTACCTTGTGAACTTGAACTAACTGTTTTACATCGATGTGGCGGATGATCGCGATTTCGTCTGACGTGCATATTCACTAGCTGAATCGTAAACCTTACTTCAGGACTGACGCGGTTTGCGGAAGCCACGGTGCCACGAATTGTTCAAGCCAAAATATTGAACGAAATGGTCTGCAATATCCACCACTCGGTAGCACGTGCGGTACTTAGAAGTTCTGGAAAGCTGACCCGCTCCGGTTTAGCCCAGCCCATGACAGAGGTTTCCCTCCCGCAAGTTGGCGGTGTGAATTGTTCTCCGAGAGTCGGCAACAAACAGGCGAATGGTCACGGCCCTCTCGGATGTTTAGTGCCGGGCGAAATGCCAGGCAGAACCGAATGCTGGCGCCAAAATTGCCCTGCTGTAAAGACCCGCTGAATGGCGCACCGCGCCTTGGAAGCAAGTAGTGCGAAATGGCGATGGTACGCCAAATATCATAAAGTTGCGAGTTAGCGCCACTCCAGGCCCGATTGTTGCCTCTCCCAGCGCAATCCGTGTGGCATAACGCCTGGACGCATGAGTAGTGAGCGCAAGACCTCAAACTAAAAGCGTCATGTCAGGTAACGTGAGTGCCGACATTTGGTATCGACCGGAACAAAAAATCCCGGTTTTGCCGGGATCCTAAGTCCGAATGATAAATCTTAACTTACTGCTTCGGCGGTGGCTGCGCATCTCTTGAACCGCTTGGACAATTACCCGTTCCTCGCCCAATGGCTTGAACATCGATCGATGCATTACCCGGCTTATCGACATCCTTCACATCACCCTTGACCTGAACCGATTCTCCCACGTGCGACGCCAGCTTAGAAATGTCTGCGTTCGCAGGCATATTCAGTTTGTAGGCGGTGCCACTCTTGTCCGTGAGCGTGTAATTCGGGGCGCTGCCACCCAAGCAGCCCTCGAAGTCGGGTGTGTTCGAATCCTGGTTCCGAGAACCGGCCTGGTCAGCGCTGCCGGGCGTCGATGGTTGAGTTGCGTCCGGTGCCTGCGAACTCGGGGAAGAAGAGTTCTGCCCAGTGTTCGGGGCACTGCCGGCCTGTTGTGCCGCCCCCCAAGCTAGCATCGCCAGTGTGAACAGGGTCATTAGCAACATATTTTTCATTAGAGAAACCTCCACCAAAGTTTTTGCGCTTTGCGCTTTCGAGATCGAAACTGGGCCAGAGGACATGTTAGAGGATGTTGTCCGGCTCTGGTTTGCCTAGACCCGGGGCGATTCTAGAGTTTTGCTCGTCAATTCTTACATTGGATGGTTTTTTTACTGGTCGCCATTGGCTCGACAGGCGACCACCAATTCTCAAGTGGTGTGATCGTTGATTTCATCAATGCCTTTAATTGATTTTTAGTTGCGACCGGATTTGCGTCCCGTCTAGATCTTACAACCTCCCGTGACGGCGACAGCTTGGCAGTCTCAAGGCTTTCACGTGTTTCTTGGGTTTGTCAGATAGCAGGGAATCAGATGTGTCTGGCGGTCTGCATCGGATCACGAAAGCAGCAAGTAGCAGAATAAACGGACTTGTTCGGTTCCCGACAGTCATTTGCTCTTTCTCGAATAGTTTGATGGCGAAAGATGTGGTGCGGTGGCTCGACGAGCAATCCGCGCGGCAACAGGAGTGGCATGTTTAAGCGCCATAGCCAAACACATTTACGTCTTGCGCCCTTGGGGGAGGCTCCTTCGCCGCAAGCGCAGGACGGCCGAAGCATCGTCTTGCCGAGGTCAGACTATCTCAAAATAATCGGCGATAATGGGGATCACCGTGTGGCTCTGGACTAAGGGAGGAACTGCTTTCAATGGCAAGCCCCGAAAATGTGTGGTGGATTGATGAAGGGTCGGCAGAGTGGCAGCGCGAGTTTTCGGCGGCTAGTACATTACGGCCCATATCCGACAAAGCCAGTAGCAGAACACAAGATTGCGGAACTGAAACGAACGGAAAGATATCGCAAGACGGACTTAGTGCCCTCAAAAACTGCTATACCCACCAGCACTGGTAGGGAACATAACCCTGGGACCTTAGACCTCGTTTCTCGATGGCAGAAGATGTGGTGCCGTGGCTCGACGAGAATCGGAAAAGACTACCTGGGGAGAGAAGGATAATGTTTACCTAAGCCTTGTCTTCGTCGCGCCTGAACGGACAAATGGCATGCTGATACATTTCGCAGGGCCAGACGCTCAGTTCAACTTCGGCGTCCCCTCTCGCTGCATGATCAGATGACCTCCCGCAGCGAGCACAAAACCATTCCTTTAGCTCTGGATTGTGTCGGATTTCGTGGGCCATTGAGTCATTGTCCCCTTGGCCCGATTTTCACCCCGTTTGGGTCAGAAGCAGCCTTATTTAAAAGGCTGAGAAATGCCTGCTCTGCCGTAGCTTCGTTGAACTGCATAATCCCAGATGATTCAACCGAGCTACTTGCTCCCGTCTGCTTCCGAGCATACGCGAGTCGAAATTGTGAGAATGCATTTTCGTCATCTCGCTCTAAGAACGCGGCAGCTTGATTGTAGTTCGTTTGATAAACGAGCACCGTGCCTTCGGCACCGTTATAAGCGGTCTGAATTGCGGAGCTTGGGCTATTATTTGCCATCGTCGCTAGTTGCTGTAGGACAACTTCTGCTTCGGCAAAACGCCCCCGTCCCGCTAAGGCCTCCACACGTTCACGTAAGAGGATCGCGAGTTCATCTTGCCGATCTGACTCCGATATTGCTTTCGCACCCTTCAATGCTTGCTCAGCCTGTGCAAGATATTCAAGTTCCATCGGCTTCGCCTGTTTTTTGGGCAGGAATCCGAAATGCTTAGTAGCGATTGAACCCTTCACATCGGTCAGATCCGCTACAGTATTAATAAACTGCACGCGTGCCCGCATGCGCCACGCCTCAGCCTCGATCACCGCGAAACCTGCGTGTTGAGCCTGCTGCGCCACCCCTTGAAAGGCAAGGTCAGCCCCCGCAAAGTCTCGCTCGCGTACATACGTGAAGGCTGATTGCAGACGGTCTTGCAGTTCGGTCATCTTGTCTGTTGCCAGAACCCTGGCATTGAAATACTCGCGTCGGGCTTTCGCTTGATCGCCTATCAGCGTGTAAGTATCGGCGATCCCGAT
>QHZY01000167.1 GCA_003224855.1 Acidobacteriota bacterium
CAGACCTTCGCCTACGTGGCGATAGATGTTCTCAACCACCACCACCGAATCATCAATCACCAGCCCGATGGCGATGGCCAAACCGCCCAGCGACATCAGATTCAATGTTCCGCCGAAGATTTTGACGAAAAAGAATGTGGCGATCACGGTGAGCGGCAGACTTACGGCGGCGACGACAGTAATCCGTGCCTGCCGGAGGAAAACAAACAGAATCACGATTGCCAGGAAGCCGCCAATCAGGATGGCATCGCGAACGCTGCTCATTGATTCGCGCACGAACTCCGCCAGGTCGTACACCACGGAAAGATGCAAGGTTGCCGGAATGACATTCCTGCTGCTAAACGCCAGGTCTTTCACCTGGTCGGAAATGCTGATAATGTTTCCGCCGATCTGCCTGGTTACGTTTATCACCGCCGCTGGGCGACCGTTTCCCGTGACCAGCAACTGGCGATCAGCGACCCCTTCGTGGATAGTGGCGATCTCACTCAGGCGCACCTGACCCTTCGGATCACTCCCCACTACGGTGTTTCCGATGTCGTCCGTGCTCTTGTATTGCGTGCTGGTCAAAATCAAAAACCGCTGGTAGTTGCTGTCCAGCCGCCCTACACTGCTCACGTTGTTGGTGGCGCGCAGACGGTCGGCGATATCCGGCAGGCTCAGCCGATGCGACAAGGCTTTCTGAGGATCGATAATCACCGAAATTTCACGGGTGTCGGTCGCCTGCACTTCCACCTGTCCGACGCCTGGGACGCGACTGAACAGGGGCTTGAGGTTGTACACCGCGAAGTCGTTTAGGTCGGCATCAGGAACGTTGCCGTTCAGAATCAGGCTGAGAATCGGGAACACGGCTGGCGTCAGCCTTTCAACATCTATCTCCGTCTCCGCTGGCAGCGCAGAACGCGCATCGTTCACGCGCGCCTGCACCAGTTGCAGCGCCTGCTGCATGTCCATGCTGGGGTTGAATAGAACAGAGATTTCTGCAGCGCCTCGGATGGTGCGCGAGCGCACGCGTCTGGCCCCCAGCACCGTGCTGACCTGCTCTTCAATCGGCCGGGTCACCGTGAGCAGCATGATGTCGGGTGAAAGATCGCCGCTGTGCGCCAGAATTACGACCCGGGGAAAATTCAGCTCCGGGTAAATGTTGCTGGGCGACTGAAAGACGGCGATCATGCCTGCGACCGTCAGTGCAGCCGTAAGAAGCAAGACGGCGCGACTGTTGCGACGGCAAAACCGGACCAGATTCATTGCTTGACGCGCACTTTCGTTTTTTCAGGAAGGCCATAGCCGCCGCTTACGATTACCTGGTCGCCTTCATTGACCCCTGAAACAATCTCTGCCAGGTCTTTGGTCTGGATTCCCACTTCCACTGCCACCGATTCCGCTTGGTCTCCGGTCAGCTTGTAAACATGCGGCTCGCCCGATTCGTCGGGGTAAATAGACTGTCTCGGAACCACCAGTTTCGGCTGGCCCTGCTTAAGCGGCAGGGGCAGCGTCAAGAACATGCCCAGCTTGAGCAGATGTTTCTGATTGTTAATGCGAATGCGCACCGTGCCGTTGTTGGTGGCCGGATCCACCGCGGGCAGCACGGCCACCACGTGCCCGGTGAACTCGACCTCAGGTATGGATTCGGTCTTGAAGCTGAAGTTCTCGCTGGTGCGGACTTCGCTCAATCGCGACGCCGGAACTGTGCCCAGCAACTCGAGCGTGTCGATGTTGGCCACCTCAAGGACCGGCTGGCTGCCGGTTCCATCCACTTGCTCGCCGACACCCAGAAAACGATGCACCGCAGTTCCCTCAAAAGGTGCGCGGATCGTGGTCCGCCCGACTTGAGTGCGGGCCGTGGCTGCGCCCGCTTCGGCCTGTTGCAGCGCCGCCTGGTTCACTGCCAGCTGGGTGCGCGCGTCTTCTACTTCCTTGCGGGCCGCAATTCCGCGCTGCAGCAGGTCTTCATTGCGGGTGGCCGAGAGCTTCGCATTCTCGAGATTCGCGCGCGCTTGCGCCACAGCGGCGTCCGCCTGCCGCAACTGTTCGGAGTACGAACTGGGATCGATCTCCGCTACAGCCTGGTCCGGTGCAACGCGCTCACCTTCATTCACCAGCACAGCTTTGATGCGGCCCGCGACCAGGGCCGCCAGTTTGGCGTCGCGATTAGGGAGCGCAGCCAGATTGCCGCTGACCAGCAGGCTCTGCTGAATGACTTGTCGACTTACTTTGGCGACGGTCACCTCGGGCGCGTTGTCATCAGCTTTCTCTTTCCCGGCAGAAGGCTTCCCGCAGCCTGCCAGAACTGCAAGTGAAGCCGACAGGATCATGATTTTGGCCTTAGTCAAGCGCAGCTCCTACCGATTCCTCCAGTGCGGCAAACGCCGATTGCGCCGCAAACAGACTGTCCAGGTAGGCGTTGCGGGTTTCATTCAATTTGCGCTGCGCATCAATCAAGGTCAGTAGATTACTCTTTCCCGCCCGGTAACTGTCTTCCGACATCTCTTCCAGCCGCACTGACTGGGGCACAATACTGACGCGATACTGCTCGGCTTCCTGAGCTTTGGCTGAGTAATCGAAATATGCGGACAGGCCCTCGGCGGTAGCCAGGGTTTTTTGCGCCTCCAGCGTCAGCCGCAGAAATTCCAGCCGCGCATTCGATTCCGCGACTTCGCCCTGGCCGTGATAGAGCAGCGGCAATTGGATGCCCACCTGCCCGCGTGGACCAACGCGATAATCGTGAGGCGCATTCAGATCGACTCCTGCCTGCAGATCGAGGTTCGGAATGCGCTGCGCTCGCGCCAGTTCCAGACGCCGTTGTTCCACCTGCAGGTCCTGCGTGGTCTTTCTTAATTCGGCGTTCGACTGTAGAGCGGCATCAATAATTCGCTGCTGTGCCGGACGCTCAGGGATTTCGGCCAGCGCGTCACGTACTTCCAGGGGAGTCTCAAGCGGTCGGTTCAGCAATGCCGCGAACTGCGCATCGGCGACCTTTTGCTCCTGCAGCGCCACCTGATATTCCGCGGAGATCCGCGCCAGTCCCACCTCCGCCTGGATGACCTCCAGTTGCGCCACGTCCCCCAGTTGATAACGCTGATTCACCACATCTCGGATGCGGGTTGCCAACTCCAGAGCTGCTTTTGCCTGCACCGTCTGTTCCCTTGACCAGAGCACGCGGTAGAAGGCCTCGCGCGTTCGCTGCCGGATCTGGCGCTCCAGGATGGTTATGTCGATCTCGGCCGCCTTCTGCTCTGCGCGCGCAATCGCAATGCGCTTTCCGCGCTTGCCGCCTAACTCGAATGTATCGCCCAGTAGAACACCTTCGTGCGGTGCGTCGCGTGATACCGACGCGGTGAGTGTGGGATTGATAAATGCTTTGGCGATAGTGATTCCTGCCAGGGAAATCGCTCGCTGCTGGCGAGCCGCACGGAGTTCCAAATTATTGTTTTCCGCAATTTGCAGAGCGGTCTTCAGATCAAGAGCCGAGTCCTGGGCAGGCACTAACGGCGTGCACATTGCCACAATCCAGACCGCGGAGGTGAATATCGAAGCTTTCATTCGTGTCTTGTGCACGCGTCGCAATGCTCTAATCGAGCTTTGCGCGCGCCTGTTCGATACGCCTGAGAGTTATATCGCGTCCCAGGACTTCGAGTGTTTCGAATAAAGGAGGCGCGTTCTTTCGACCGCACACCGCCACCCGGATCGGCTGAAACATTTGACCCGCCTTCAATCCCAACTCCTGCGCCGCTGCCCGTAGATTCTTATCCAGCGCATCATGCGTGAACTCGGTGGTTGCCAGAATTTCGCGGGCTTTTTGCAAGACCTTGGCCGCCGTAGCGGCGTCGCCCTTTTGGGGAATCAGTTCTGCGGGATCGTAAGCAGCCAATTCCGGCGCAAAAAAGAAATCAGCCGCGGTAAGCGCATCGCGCAGCAGCTTGATGCGCTCTCGAATCAGCGGGGTTACCTGCAGCATCTTCTCTTCGCTCACGTCGTAGCCGGCGGCATGCACAATGGGCAGCAGGCGCGCGCTTAGATCTTCCAGAGTCAGCCCCCGAATGTGCTCCGCATTCAGCCAGATCGCTTTGGGATCGAATGTTTCTTCCGGAAACGCATCCTGGTGACTGGAACCCGGCTGAGCGGTCAAACTGCCAGCTAACGGATCCTGGAAATTTACGACTGCATTGGCCCGGTTGATATTTTCCAGTGAAAATGCCTGCACCAGTTCATCCCTGCTCATCTTCTCGCGGTCATCTTTCGGCGACCAGCCCAGCAGGCACAGGAAGTTTATGAATGCTTCCGGCAGAAAGCCTGCATCGCGGTAAGTGGTCACACTTACCACAGGCCCGTGCTTGCGCTTGGATAGTTTGCTTCCGTCGGGAGCGACTAATAAAGGTAAGTGCGCGAACTGAGGCGGCTTTGCGCCAGCGGCTTCAAAAATCAAAACGTGTTTGAAAGTGTTGCTCAGGTGATCCTGGCCGCGAATGACCTCAGTGATCTGCAGGTCGATGTCGTCGGCGCATGAAGCCAGATGATAGGTTGGCATGCCGTCGCTTCGCAGCAACGCAAAATCTTCGATGTCGGCTGCCAACTTGCGCTGGTCTCCGTAAACCGCATCCAGGAAACGCACTTCCTCCCCTGCCTCTCGAGGTACCCGGTAACGCAATGCGAATGGCTCACCCGCGGCGGCCCGGCGGTCGCTTTCTTCGTGCGGAAGCTCGCGCATTCCGGGATTGAAAA
>QHZY01000168.1 GCA_003224855.1 Acidobacteriota bacterium
ACCAGGAGCAGATTGAGCGTGCTTCAGCTTTGTTTTCCGTGCTGGGGCAGAAAATGTTTATCACCGGCAAAGATCCCGAACTGGCGAACGTGGTGAAGCTTACGGGTAATTTTCTGATCACAACTGTTTTGGAGGGCTTAGCTGAGTCGTTTGCGCTGGCGCGCAAATCGGGAGTAGAACCGGCCAAACTGCTGGAGATCCTGACCGGCTCGCTGTTCGGGGCTCCGATTTACCAGACCTATGGCAGCATGATCGCTGCCGGCAAGTTCGAGCCCGTGGGGTTTAAGCTGCCGCTGGGTCTGAAGGACAACCGTCTTTTGTTGGAAGCAGCGGAAGAGGCAGCGGTGCCCATGCCGATGGCGAGCCTGGTGCGAGATCGTTTCATAGCCGCCATTGCCCAGGGCCTGGGTGACGCCGATTGGTCGGCGATCGCGCTACTCGCGATGCGGAGTGCGGGAATCGAACAGAAAGCTTGAAAGGACGACCTGATGGCAGAAAAAGCTTGTTCCCATATCACGGGCGTCAAATCGGTGAAGCCGGCCAAAGCGTACGAATGCGAAGAGTGCGTGAAAACCGGATCTTCCTGGGTGCACTTGCGCACGTGTCAGACCTGCGACGTCACTTTATGTTGCGACTCGTCTCCCAATCGCCATGCCAGCAAACATTCCCATGCAAGCCACCATCCGGTGATTGCTTCAGCCGAACCGGGTGAACGGTGGCTCTATTGTTATCCAGATGATGCCTACGCAGAGTATTAGACTGGCCGGCTAACCACGCGCGGCAGCACTGCGCGAGCGACGGCGGGTTAACTCGTGGCGGAAGGTTTCGCTGGAAAGATCAGCTTTTTCGATGAAGAACTTGACCAGCGGATCGTCTGAAAATGCGCGTGGTGCATCGGCATTCAGCCCGTCAGGTTGAACCATAAGGTCGGGATGAGAGCCGGTGCTGAGCACTGAGAGCAGTTCACTGCTCTGCTTCTTCTGCAGTGCGGAATTACGGTCAAACTCCACTCCCATGCCCGCTTCGGGGTGCATCACTCGAACCACCGCGCTGGCGCGCTTCAGTTCGGAGTGGGCCTCGGTCAACAAAATCACTCGCGTACCGATCGGGAAAGGCGAAGTCAGCTCAACATAGCAGCCCGCAGGGCTGAGATCCGTCAGCTTACAGGATACCGGCGGATCATCCTTCTCAAATTCCGGTGAGCGACTGTCCAGCCAATTCTTGAGCTGGTCTTGAGCTTCCGGCGCAAGGTCAATGAAGCGGATTCCAACCTGCCGCGAGGGCCCTTCCCAGGCGATCTCGGTGATCGATTCAATGCGATGCTCCGTGCCAGGCAGGGTGAAATTTGCGTGCATGGAGCTCAGATTTCGTGCCCGGGTTTGCAGCACCAGAGCCATCCCGCCTTCCCCCAGGTCAGTGGTCATAGCGCGAAGCTGGGCGGCCCCGTCTTCCACCCGCAGAAGGACCGGTATCTGCACGGCCAGGCGCGCGTTGCGCCGCCGTTCTCTCTTCATCAGGGCGCGGGCAGCCCGCAGACTGGCTTTGGCGCGCTCGGTAGATAGAGGCTTGTAAAAAACGAAGTGGGCGCCAATCTCAAATGCTTCCTGGAGAGAGGTTTGTGCCTCCACGATGGCAATCGCTATAGCCCGCTTGTTGCATGCAGCCAGACGAACACTGCGAAATACCTGGCCGATGGTGCCGATATTGCAGCAGTCTACAATTACCGCCTCAAACCGGTTGCGGGTCAATTGGTGCACGGCGGATTCGGTATCACTACAGTGCTCGACGCCTATCTCCAGATCGCTCAACACACGGCGCAGCACACGCACTGTCTTGTCGTCGGAACTAACCAGCAATGAATTCAAACTCATGGATGCGGCCTGCCGCCTGTGCTGTTTAGGGGTTTAGGAGTGCCTTAACCGCACTTTAGGCGGGACCAGGAACAGCGTCAACCAACGGAAGGCCAGGTTTGATTACCCGGGTAATCCATGGGGCTGCCACGTTTCCGTTCCCTGGCGGGGCCAGGCGAATCTAAGGTTGGTTAGGTCATCTGTACGCATTTTTAATTCTTAGAAGAGGCGGAACCTTCTACATGGCAAAGCGACGTGGAAACCCGAACTGGGGCAAGCCGGAGCCGATCGGCCCTATCGTACCCACCGTGACGGAGTTCGAACAGGTTGTGCGGGAGTACAAACTGTCACCTGATCAGTATCTCCGGTCGACCCGCCTGCGCGAATGGGCGCGGCGCAACAAGAATTCCAAGTACATCCCGGAGCCATTGCTCGAGGCTTGGGGCTTTGAAATCGAATCAACCCTGTAATTTGTCGTATCTGGAGCAGGGGCCGCCTTTATGGCGGCCTTTGTTATTTGTGGAAAACTCGAGCTTTACTTACAATTTGCCCCGATGAGCACTGATTTGAGGTTTACGGACGTACCCACCGCAATGGAGGAGTTTCGTGCCGGCCGGATGGTGGTCATTGTGGATGACGAAGATCGCGAAAACGAGGGCGACCTCACGCTGGCGGCGGAAAAAGTCACTCCGGAAGCCATCAACTTCATGGCTAAGTATGGCCGGGGACTCATTTGCCTGACGCTCACCGAAGAGCGGCTGGACCATCTGCGAATCGGACCCATGAGCGCCGAGAATACTTCGAATTATGGGACGGCGTTCTGTGAGGCGATCGATGCCCGTGAGGGAGTCACCACCGGCATCTCCGCTTATGACCGTGCGCGGACCGTTCAGGTGGCGGTCGATCCGAAGACGCGACCTTCCGATCTGGCGCGCCCCGGACATGTCTTTCCCCTACGAGCACGTAAAGGTGGCGTGCTGGTGCGGGCCGGGCAAACGGAAGCTTCGGTGGATCTGGCACGGCTTGCGGGAATGGTGCCGGCCGGTATCATCTGCGAGATCATGCGTGAGGACGGCACCATGGCGAGGGTTCCCGATCTGGTGGAGTTCTGTCGCGAACACGATCTGAAGATGCTGACCGTTGCCGAATTGATTCGCTATCGCATGCAGCATGAGCGATACGTGCACCGGGTAGGCGAAGCGCTGGTTGACACCCGCTACGGAGAGTTCAGGCTGATCGCGTACGAGAGCGAGGTGGAGGGTGGCGAATCACATGTGGCACTGGTCAAAGGCGATATAGAAACCGGGAACGAGCCGGTGCTGGTGCGCATGCACGCGCACTGCCTGATGGGAGATGTGTTCGGTTCATCCATCTGTGATTGCCGAGAAACGATCGAAGGCTCGCTGCAGGCGATAGCGACGGAAAACCGTGGAGCTCTCATCTATCTGCACCAGACATCGAAAGGTTTTTCGGTTGAGCGCGCAGGCGAGCGCGCGGCGCTTATTTTTCATCGCGAAAAAAAATTGCCGCCCGCTCCGGAAAGTGAGCGGCGCACCCAACGTGAAATAGGATTAGGCGCCCAGATTTTGTCAGATTTGAACTTGCGACGAATTCGACTGCTGACCAACCATCCGCGAAAAGTTGCGGGGCTTGAAGGCTTTGGAATTGAGATCGTGGAACAGGTGCCGGTGGCACTGCAAAAGCTTTTCTAAAACGCTTTCCGGATCACCACATCGCTGTCGCTGATGAAAAATTGCGCTGAGCAACTCTCTGAACCGCAAATCACTGGCAGCAGGCCGGCTATTTGCTTACGAGTGATCAGGCCAAGAGTGCCGCAGGCGGGACAGGAGAGCACCGCCCAGTAAGGATCATGCTTTTCGCCCACTTTACCCGCATTTTCCAGAACGAAAATTGTACCTGGAAGCATCTGCTCCGGAATCCACTCGGTCAGAACGTTTAGTTCACCGACCATCGCTCCCCTCCCTAAGGAACCGAAGTTTTCGCATTAAGCCCTGTTGCGAACCTGAGAGTTCTTCGAATCAATGGATCCGTTCTGCTTTCTGAAGCCACGGACCTCGGCTTTGATGTGGCGTACGGTGTCGCTTAGACAGATTCCGAAGAGCGGCTGCCGTGAATTCTTCAAAATGTCGATGATCTGGCGGGTGGAGGTCTCGAGATAAATGGTCCGCCCGTCGGTGAGCAGATGGTATTCAGAGCTGCCGGAAACAGTTTCGGCGAGCCGCTTACCGAACTCTTTCTGCAGAAAGCGCACCACCTTGCGCATGCGTTGCAAAGAAAAACCGCGCGTGCGCAGCTCGCAGATAACCGCAACCTCCGCCAGGTCTTCCATGGAATAGAGCCGCCGATGGCCCTTGCGGGCGGGACGTACAATCCCGCGTTCGTCCCACCATTGCAGCTGGCGCAGGGTGATCCCGGTCAGCTTTACAACTTCGCGGGATGTAAATTCCTGAGCCAGAGTCTCAATCCTCAGCTGAAACATTTCTGGTGCACAATGTTTCAAACATTTTAGGACGAGATGGTCGCAAGTCAATTGTGGATTATGGATTCAGCAGTGACTAGGTAAGTTCCCTTAGGAGAGCCGGATACAACCGCCGCCTACGAAGTGCACGATTTCCAGCCGGTCACCGTCATGCAGAGAGGTGACCGCCCAGAGGTCACGAGGGACGATTTCGCGGTTCAATTCAACCGCGACGCGGTCAGACTTCATGCCCAGCTGCTGGATAAGATCAGCCAACGTAAGAGGAGAGGAGACCGGTCGCGGGTTGCCGTTGATTGTGATTTCCACAAGGAAAGATTATCGACCGGTAGTTCGAATGTCGAGTTCTGGAACCTGAGGACGACGTTGTTTCAAAATCTTGATCTCAGTTACAAAGCCCAGTCTCTTACCGGTCTACGAGTTTTTGCAGTTCCTCTGTGTAACGGGCACCTTGCACTGTAATTTTAGAGGCTGCAATGTCGAGCAGCCGGAGATCTTCTGGGGTGAGCTCGACCTCAACCGTTCCGATGTTTTCTTCCAGACGATGCAGTTTGGTTGTACCCGGGATTGGGACAATCCAAGGCTTCTGGGCCAGCAGCCACGCGAGACTGATTTGAGCGGCTGTAGCCGCTTTGCGTTGTGCGAAGTTCCCGATCAGATCGACCAATACCTGATTGGCTTTCCTGTTTTCCGGCGAGAAGCGAGGAACCAGATTACGGAAGTCGTTTTTCTCAAACTGGGTGTCCTCGCTGATTTTGCCAGTCAGGAAACCTCTCCCCAAGGGGCTAAACGGAACCAAACCGATTCCGAGCTCCTCGAGAGTCGGCATTACATCCAACTCGGGCTCTCTCTAAAACAAGTCGATGACGTCCGTCTTGAGCCGTTTGAGTGAGGCGGCGGCGACATCCTTGATGTGTTGCGGCCGGCTATCCAGCCCGGCCTGTTTGCCGGTGGTTGCGTCAATTTTGAACCCGAACTTGGTGGCGATCACAACTTGCTTACGGAAGGGTGCAAGTGCTTCACCAACCAGTTCTTCGTTGGTGAATGGGCCATACACTTCCGCGGTATCGAAAAACGTAACACCGAGTTCAACCGCCTTGCGGGTGAGATCAATCATCTCCCGCTTATCTTTGGGCGGGCCGTAACCGGAGCTCATACCCATGCAGCCGAGCCCGATGGATGAAACTTTAAGATTGCCTTTTCCGAGTGTGCGTGTCTTCATATCCCTATTCTAACTAGAAAAATTGCAGGTGACACGGTTAGCGGGAGTTCCCGCTCGGTGTTTTTGAGCTTGGTATTTTTCGATCAGGCTTTAAGTTCTTAAGCTTCCACTCTGCGCAACTGGAATTTGCGGGTGGCAGTGCGGCCGGAGTAGCTGGCCTGAATGAGGACGGAAGCATCGGACAACGCCGCCTCTTCGACCTCCAAGTTCATCTCCGCTGTACCGGCATTGTCAGTCAGTACCTGGGTGTAGAAAGGGGCCGCATCCGGACGTGCGAACCGCACGGTCAGCCGTGCACCCTCGACGACGGCGCCGGCTTCGGTGACGCGCAGCCGCATGACGAGGTTGCGATCAGAGTGAACGGATTCGGCGTTGGTCCACTCCAGGTCAAGTTGCTTGATGGCGGCAAGTGTTTCCGGGGTGTCGCGCTTGTCGAAAACATCATCAAGCCTGCCTTCGCGTACCGCATCCATCACCAGGCGATGCTGATCACGCAGCATCTGTTCTTTTTGCGGGTCCGTAACCCCGCCCGTCTTCAATTGTTCGGCGTAAGAAGTCGCCCGCTTGCCAATGCAGCGTCCGCGGACGAAAACCTGGGTCTGCAGCAGATCGTGTTCCCGTGCTTCGCTCTGCACGTGGTACACAGTATCTTCATGCTTAACGTCGGTATTGAAGCCGAAAATCATAGGAACCCGTTATAAAAAATTGTCGCCCAACCGCTGCCAGACTGGCTGGCCTGCGCTTGACACTCTTCGCGCCTGAAATCTAATCTAAGATGTTCAGCACCTTATTGCGCGAATTATATATAGCTCCCCTATGCCCGACAATTACTTCGCCCGTTACCTGCCCCTTCTAATGCATTTTGTGCTGGCCGGAGCGCTGGCGGGTGCGATTGTCATGCTGTCGTGGCTGATCGGCTATCGTAAACCCACCCGCGCCAAACTTTCCCCTTATGAATGCGGCATGACTCCTATCGGAGACGCGCGCGAGCGCTTTTCAGTCAAATTCTACCTGGTCGCGATGCTCTTCATTTTATTCGACGTGGAAGCCGTTTTTCTTTATCCCTGGGCGGTGATTTTGCGCGAATTGAAGATGTTCGGGTTCTACGAAATGCTGGTTTACGTCGGTATCGTCCTGGTTGGCTTCTTCTACATCTGGAAAAAAGGCGTTCTGGATTGGGGACAGGCATCTATGGAAAGGCGGGACTTCTGATGCCGGCGCAGGTAACCGATATTGAGCAACTGAAAAATCATCCCGCGATCAGCAAAATTCTCGCATGGAGTGCCGAGGCGATTGAGCAAGTGAAGTTTGATCGCGATGAAATGACCATCTGGGTCGAGCGCTCCACGATTCGCGAGGTTTGCGCGCTGCTGCGCGATAATCCCGAGTGTCCTTTCAATTTCCTTTGCGATGTGACTTGCGTTGACTGGCTGCCGCAGGAGCCGCGCTTCGAAGTGATCTATCACCTGCTTTCGATGGCAAGAAAAGAACGCGTCCGGCTGAAGGTGCGGTTGAACGGAGATTCGCCAGTTCTGGATTCCGTGGTACCGGTCTGGCCGGCGGCAAATTATTTCGAACGCGAGGTTTACGACCTTTTCGGCGTGCGCTTCAGTGGACATCCTTATCTGCGCCGGCTGCTCATGCCTGAAGACTGGGACGGCCATCCGCTTCGCAAAGATTACCCCGTGGAAGGCTACCGGTAATCGCCATGTCGCATCTTGCTCCCACGCCCGCGCTCGACACCGGCCAGGACCGTACCATGATCCTGAATATGGGGCCGCAGCATCCGTCTACCCACGGAGTGCTGCGAGTCATTCTCGAGATCGACGGCGAGAACGTGGTGCGCATCATGCCGGACATCGGATATCTGCACACCGGCATAGAAAAAACCTGTGAGGCGAAGTTTTATCAGCAGGTTGTGCCACTGACTGACCGAATCGATTATCTCTGCCCGCTTACTAACAATCTCTGCTACGCCCTGGCAGTTGAGAAGTTGCTGGGGCTGGAGATACCGCCCAGGGCGCAATGGCTTCGCGTGTTACTCAATGAGCTCACGCGTATCAATTCGCATCTGGTGTGGCTGGGAACGCACGCGCTCGATATCGGAGCCATGACCGTCTTCCTATATTGTTTTCGGGAACGGGAAGACATTCTGCGTTTGTTTGAAATGATCAGCGGGCAACGCATGATGACTTCGTATTTCCGCATTGGCGGGCTGGCGCTGGCGCCACCGCTGGGATTTTTCGAGAGGGTAAGAGAGTTTGCCAAGCGCTTCCCTGCCCGGGTGGATGAATACGAGAACCTGCTCACGAGTAATCCGATATGGGGCATGCGGACAAAGGGTGTCGGGACAATCACAGCAGAAGATGCGATCGCATTGGGTGCAAGCGGCCCCACGCTGCGCGGCAGCGGCGTCGATTTCGATCTGCGTCGTGATATGCCCTACTCGGCCTACGAGAACTTCAAATTCAAAGTGCCGCTGGGCAAAAACGGGGATGTGTACACGCGCTATCTCTGCCGGGTGCAGGAATTGCGTGAGTCGAATGCAATCGTGCAGCAATGCCTGGATGGCATGCCGGAAGGTCCGATCAAGGCTGATGCCCCTAAAGTGGTGCTTCCGGATCGCGAAAAGATGAAGACGCAGATGGAAGCCCTCATCTATCACTTCAAGATTATTACCGAAGGCTTTGCAGTACCGGCGGGCGAGGTGTATCAGGCAATCGAGTCACCGCGCGGCGAAATGGGCTATTACGTGGTAAGCGATGGCACGGCCAAACCGTACCGGGTACATATGCGGGCTGCTTGTTTGGCGAATCTGCAGGCTTTACCGAAGATGTGTGAGGGCAGGTTGCTGGCGGATGTGGTGGCCGCGATCGGTTCGATAGATATTGTGTTAGGAGAGATCGACAGGTAGTCCGCTGGATACCGTCGCTTTCTTAACCACCAGGGGCACGAAGGAAAACGAAGGTCAAACGGTAATGCGCTTTTCTGACCAGTTCGAGCAGCGGTTCTCGGAAATGCTGACACATTATCCGACCAAGAGGTCCGTACTGGTACCGACGCTGCTGTATGCGCAGGACGAAACCGGCTTTCTGAGTGATGAGGTAATTGCCGAAATCGCAGGCCGCCTCGAGTTGAGCGAACTGGATGTAAGGAACGTGATCAGTTATTACTCCATGCTGACCACCAAACGACGAGGCAAGTTCAACGTTCAAGTCTGCACCAATATTGCATGTATGCTGCGTGGCGGCGAAGAGCTGTTCGAGCATTGCGAGAAGAAGCTGGGCATCGGACACAAAGGAACTACGTTGGACGGCGCTTTCTCCCTCGAAGAGGTGGAATGCATTGGCGGCTGCAGTTGGGCACCTGCGGTGCAGGTGAATTATGACTTTCATGAGAACCTGACGCCGGAGAAGATGGACCGGGTGCTGGCTGATTACAGAAACAGATTGCATGAATGAGAATTGAATCACTGATTCAATGAGTCACTGATTCAATGAGTCACTGATTCAATGAGTCAATGATTAACTTCAAATGGCTGATCTGGTATCCCATCCCGACGAAATAAAGATCGTGTCCCGCCGATTTGGCCAGGGTGCGACCAAACTTGACCGATATCTCGAGCTGGATGGCTACAAGGCGCTACAGAAGGCGTTGAGCATGCAGCCCGATGACATCATCAATACCGTCAAGAACTCGGGCCTGCGCGGACGCGGCGGCGCGGGATTCAACACCGGAATGAAGTGGTCATTCGTGCCCAAGCAATCGCCCAAACCGAAATACATCTTATGTAACGGAGACGAAAGCGAACCGGGAACCTGCAAAGATCGACTGATCTTCGAGCACGATCCTCATGCGGTGATCGAGGGAGTGGTAATCGCTGGTCTTGCGGTTGGCTCGACTCAGGGATACATCTACATTCGCGGTGAGTACCGATATCTATCCGAGATAATGCAGAAGGCTATTGCCGACGCCTATGCCCGCGGCTTTCTGGGTCAAAACATCTTCGGAAGCGGACGCGACTTCGAAGTGTACTGGCACGGCGGAGCAGGGGCCTATGAAGTGGGCGAAGAATCCGCGCTGATGGAATCACTCGAGGGCAAGCGCGGCATACCGCGCATTCGTCCTCCGTTCCCGGCAGTGGTCGGATTGTGGGGCGGGCCCACGGTAATCAATAACGCGGAAACGCTTGCAAGTGTCCCGCACATCCTTCTGGGCGGTGCGGAGTGGTTCGCCAATCTGGGAACTCCAAAAAACGGCGGGACCCGGCTGTTCTGTTTAAGCGGCAACCTCGAGCGGCCGGGGGTGTACGAACTGGTGGTGCTCGATGACACTGCCTGCATCGTGAAATTTGCCCTGCGCACCATGAAGTTTTATCAGCATGAGAGCTGCGGATGGTGCATCCCCTGCCGCGAGGGCACCGATTGGCTGAAGAAGACGCTGATCCGTTTCCACTCCGGCGGCGGCTTAATGAAAGACATCGACAACATGTATTACCTGTCGGAAAACATGCTGGGACGGACCTTCTGCCCGCTGGGGGACGCGGCCGCCATGCCGATGATGGCGTTCATAAAAAAGTTTCGCCAGGAGTTTGAGGACCATCTGGAAGGACGGCCGTGCGCGTGCGAAGGCGCAGCGGTTGAGCAACTGCCAGTGATGGCGGATTGAATTGAATGCCTGACGTAAATATCACCATCGACGGCAAAAAAGTTACGGCTCCCGCGGGCACGCTTCTGATCGAAGCCTGCAAGAGCGTCGGCATCGAAGTGCCTTCCTTCTGCTACTACCCTAATCTTTCATTGCAGGGCGCCTGCCGTATGTGTCTGGTAAAGATTGAGAAGATGCCCAAGCTGCAGACTGCCTGCACCACCGTCATCACCGAAGGCATGGCGGTCTCGACCGACACCCCCGAGATTCACCAGGCGCGCAAGGGCATGGTCGAGCTTCTGCTCGGCAACCATCCGCTCGATTGTCCGGTGTGCGACGCAGGCGGCGAGTGTGAACTGCAGGACATGACGTTTTCTTACGGGGCTGCGGAGTCGCGCTACATCGAGCCCAAGCATCACCGGGAAGAGCAGCAGTGGTCACCTGTGGTCTATTTTGATCGCCCGCGCTGCATTCTCTGCTATCGCTGCGTGCGTGTGTGCGGCGAGGGCATGGACGTGTGGGCGCTGGGCGTGCAGAATCGCGGCGTAAGTTCGATCATCGCGCCCAACCAGGAAGACCACCTCGAGTGCGAAGAATGCGGCATGTGCATTGATATCTGCCCGGTCGGCGCACTCACTTCGGGAGCTTATCGTTACAAAACCCGGCCCTGGGAAATGAACCACGTCGGCACGCCCTGCACGCATTGCGCTGACGGGTGCAAGACAACTTTAGGGGTTCGCCGCTCCGATACCGGGATGGAAATCGTGCGCGGTGACAACCGCGATAAGAGCGGCATCAACGGCGACTTCCTCTGCATCAAGGGCCGTTATGCTTTTGATTTTGTCGACAGCGCCGAGCGCATTACCCGGCCGCTTATCCGCAAAGATGGCCAACTCACACCGGCAAGCTGGGAGGAAGCTTTCCAACTGGTGGGGCGGAATTTCCGCGAAACCCTGGAGCGTCATGGGGGCCAGGCCATCGGCGTTTTCGGGTCTAACCGTACTACCAACGAGGAAAATTACCTGCTGCAGAAGTTCGCACGCGTCGTTCTGCAGACCAACAACATTGACCATCACCGCACGGCTGACTTCCCTGCGCTGGCCGCCGCCCTCGCGGGAAAATCCGGTCGCACCGCCAGCATGCGAGATGTTTACAGCGCGCCTGCCATTCTGCTGATCGGCAGTGATCCGACCGAGCAGCATCCTTTACTGGCCTGGCAGATTCGTAACAATGTTCGGCTACATCGCGCGCGTTTGTACGTCGTAAATTCACAATCGATTAAGCTGCGACGCCAGGCCACGCTGTTCGCGCAGGTCCCTGAAAGCGGCGGTGAAGCTGCATTTATCGACTTCCTGGCCGGCAACGCTGCCCACGC
Organism: Acidobacteriota bacterium; assembly: GCA_003224855.1. GTDB lineage: Bacteria > Acidobacteriota > Terriglobia > Terriglobales > Acidobacteriaceae > Gp1-AA142. The sequence goes on from QHZY01000168.1 coordinate 11,592, forward strand.
GGGTGAAAACGCAGCCCAGCTTCAGGATCTGCGAGACAAGGTTCGTGCCGAGCCTGAGCTGGTTGTGATTTTCGGTTCAGAGTTGCGCGGCGAAAGTATTGCTCGCCTCGTAAACGCACTTCCGCAGGCAAAGTTTGTCTCGCTGGGCGACTACGCTAACTCGCGGGGCGCAGCCGACATGGGGCTTTATCCGGACCTGCTACCCGGCTACTTGCCGCTTGATAAGGGATCCAGCTTCGCCGCAGACTGGGGCACGCTTCCCACCCTACCAGGACTTAACTTCCTTCAAATGTCCGAAAGCGCCAAAGCTGGCCAACTCAAAGCGCTTTACGTGGTCGGCGCCAATCCGATCAATCGGTTCAAGGTTGATCCGTTTGCATTTTCGATTGTGCGCATAGCGGATGCCATGGGCTTCGAAGTTCATAAGCTTGTTCCCTTCCGACGTGGAGAGCCGGCCGATATGGGCCAGTCGCGGGGCGCGCAATCCGGGGAAGCCGACCGGCACGCAGTCTGGCTGGAGGCGCACGGCCTGGAACCGAAGATGAGCCCGTTTGATCCGATGGCAATTTTTGATGAGATCCAGCGACTGGTTCCCGGTTACGAGGTCGCTCGCCTGAATCTGATGGCGGGCAATGACCAGCACACGGAATTTTCCGGCTTGGGCGCTCTGCAGGATCCAGGTTTGATCGTTCCCGCCAACGATGGACTTTTTACTTCGGGAACTCTGGGCAGATACTCAAAAGTTCTGAATTCCGTAAGCGAAAATCAACATCGGACCGAGCAAACGGAAGTTGCGGCGGATTAGGTTTCCCGTCATGTAGTCTTGTAAGTTCTTAGCACCACTGCAATCAGACACGGCGCCTTGAACGTTCAAACTTACATAATCGTTTCTTTAGTGAAGATCGTCCTCACCATCTTCATACTGCTGACTGCGGTCGCCTACAGCGTCTGGCTGGAGCGCAAAGTGGTCGGCCACATGCAGAACCGCTGGGGCCCCACGCGCGTCGGTCCGTTCGGACTGTTGCAACCGCTGGCCGACGGCCTGAAATTCATTTTCAAAGAAGACCTGACGCCGCCGCACGTGTACAAACCGCTGTACATAGCTGCACCCATGCTCGCGGTAGTTTTCGCGCTTACGTCTATTTCAGTTATTCCGATTGGTAATGCGATTACGGTGGGCAAGTTCTCCACCCCGCTCCAGATCACGGATGTAAATATCGGACTGCTGGTGGTGCTTGGCATTACTTCGCTCGGGGTTTACGGGGTGGCGCTCGCCGGCTGGTCTTCAAACAGCAAGTACTCGCTGCTGGGAGGACTGCGCGCCAGCGCGCAGATGGTGAGCTACGAGATTTCGTTGGGCCTATCGCTGATCGGCGTATTGATTCTCTCGGGCAGCCTGAGTTTGCGCGAGATTGTGCTGGCGCAGCAGGGAACGTATTTCGGATTCATTCCCCGCTGGTTCTTTTTCCAGGGCCAGTGCTTTGCGTTCTTTGTTTATCTGACATCGGCGTACGCCGAGACCAATCGCATCCCGTTCGATTTGCCTGAGGCTGAAACTGAGCTGGTGGCCGGATACCACACTGAATACAGTTCCATGAAGTTTGCGATGTTCTTCATGGCTGAGTACGCCAACATGATCACGGTCGCCTGCCTGGCAACCATTCTCTTTTTTGGCGGATGGCTGGGACCTATGTTCGGGCCGGCGTGGCTACAGCAGACGGTCCTGCCCGTGCTTTACTTCATCGCCAAAGTTTTCGTCTTTATCTTTGTTTATATCTGGGTGCGCGGGACGTTGCCGCGCTTCCGCTACGATCAGCTGATGGCCTTCGGCTGGAAGTATCTTCTGCCGCTGGCAATTGCCAACCTAGTGATAACAGCCTTAATCGTTGCGTTGCGTTCTTAAGTGATTCGCGGGTTGTGTGGCGCGGACGCCTTGCCGGCGACTGAATTAATAAAATGCTGCACCTGAGCTTATTTCTGATTTTCGGAGCGATTTGCATCACAGGAGCGATCAACCTGCTGGTGCAACGCCACCCCATTAACAGCGCGCTGTCACTAGTGGTGGTCATGGGATCGCTCGCGGTCGAGTATCTATTGCTCGGCGCGGAGTTTGTAGCGGCCGTGCAGGTGATCGTTTATGCCGGTGCCGTCATGGTCCTTTTCGTGTTCGTAATCATGCTGCTGAACGCGGGCGAAGAAGAACAGACGAGTGGCAGCCGCGTGGCCATCCTGTTCGGGATTCCGGGAATGATTATCGGCAGCGTGCTTCTCGCATGGGTCCTTGTAGCGCGTTCGGGAACCGGTGAGGTTGCTCTGGGCGCGCTTCCCGGTAGTCCCCGCAGTATCGCCAGACTTCTATTTCGGGATTTTCTGCTGCCGTTTGAGGTCACATCCGTGCTGGTGCTGATCGCAATCATGGGCGCCGTGGTATTGGCGGCCCGCCCGGAAGCGGTCGAGCACACAAAGAAGGAGGGGTAGTTGGTACCGCTTAATTACTACCTGCTGCTCAGCGGGTTCCTTTTTGCCTGCGGAGTGGCCGGCTTCTTGATCAAGCGCAACATCATCACCATCTTTATGTCGATCGAGCTGATGCTCAACGGCGTGAATCTTTCATTTGTGGCGTTCGCGGCGCACTGGCATGCGTTAAGCGGCCAGATCTTTGTCTTCTTCGTGATGGTCGTGGCCGCAGCTGAAGCTGCTGTTGGGCTGGCCATCATCATCGCTGTGTACCGCACTCGCGAGACCCTGAACGTAGACCAGGTAAACCTGCTCAAACTATGACGCCGAACCTGCATCTGTGGTGGATTCCCCTGCTGCCGCTGATTGGCGCGGCCATCAACGGCCTGTTCGGGAAGAAGTTTTCGCGCCCGGCGGTAGCTGGAGTGGCCCTGACCTTCTGCGGTGCAGCTTTCGCCTACGCTTCGTACATCGCCTCGCGTTTTTCCTCTCTCGCAATTCCCTACTCTGAAACGCTCGCCCACTGGATGCGCGCCGGCTCCTTTCAGGTCGACTTCGCCTTTTATCTCGACCAGCTTTCACTGGTTATGCTGCTGGTTGTCACCGGCGTCGGTTTCCTTATTCACATCTACTCGGTCGGCTATATGTGGGAGGAGGGCGGCTTTTACCGCTTCTTCTCCTACCTGAACCTGTTCATGTTCTTCATGCTGATGCTGGTGCTGGGCAGCAACTACCTGGTGATGTTTATCGGTTGGGAAGGCGTGGGACTGGCGTCGTATCTGCTGATCGGGTTCTTCTTCTTACGTGATTCTGCCGCGGCTGCCGGGAAAAAAGCGTTCATCGTAAACCGGATCGGCGACTTCGGATTTCTGATCGCCCTGTTCCTGATGATCAGGCACTTCGGGTCGCTCGACTTTTCGCCGGTGTTCCAGAGTGTTGCCCCGATGTCCGCAGAGACGGGTGCGGCCGGCCTGCTCACCGCGATCGCACTTTTGCTGATGGTCGGGGCGGCAGGTAAATCGGCCCAGATTCCGCTCTATGTCTGGCTGCCCGATGCTATGGAAGGCCCCACACCGGTATCAGCCCTGATCCACGCTGCGACCATGGTGACCGCGGGCGTGTATATGATTTCGCGCTCGCATGTGATCTTCGAGCGTGCGCCGATGGCCTTGACTGTGGTTGCCGTTATCGGGACGCTCACAGCACTTTTCGCGGCCACGATTGGAATTACGCAGACCGACATAAAGAAAGTTCTGGCTTACTCCACGATTTCGCAGCTTGGGTACATGTTTCTTGCCTGCGGAGTAGCTGCATTCTCAGCTGCCATATTCCACCTGATGACCCATGCCTTCTTTAAAGGCTTGCTGTTCTTAGCGGCTGGTTCTGTTATTCACGCCGTCGGTGGCGAGCAGGACATGCGCAAGATGGGCGGCTTACGAAAGAAGATTCCCTGGACTTTTTGGACCATGACTATCGGAACAATTGCGATCGCTGGTATTCCGCCACTGGCTGGTTTCTTCAGCAAAGACGAAATCCTGTGGCGCGCGTATCAGGCCAGCTGGGTCTACTGGCTGATCGGATTGATCACAGCGTTTCTGACTTCTTTCTACATGTTCCGGCTTTGGTTCCTCACCTTTACCGGCGAATATCGAGGGAGTCAGGACGCTCAGAGGCATGATGCCGATACGCCAGCCGCAGCATCGGTCCCGCACGGCGGTCATTCCCACGGCGTGCATGAGAGCCCAATGGTAATGATCGTGCCGCTGGTGATTCTAGCGGTGCTTTCTTTCGTAGGCGGATGGATCGGGATACCGGGGTCGCTTGGCGGCAAAAACCAGTTCGATAAATTCCTGGCTCCGGTGTTCCACGCTTCCACTCCGGCGTTGAATTCCGCACACACAATGCCCGGCGAAACAGCGCCTCCCGAGCAACAGACCGAAGGGCCTGAGCCTCAGACAAGCCGAACCACTGAATTGATATTCACTGGAATCTCAGTGGTCGCAGCGCTGCTCGGCCTGGGGCTTGCGTGGCTGCTTTACTCATTCCAGCCGGAGCTCCCGCAACGAATCGCCGATACCCTCAATGGTCTTTACACAACGGTTCTGAACAAATATTACGTCGATGACATTTATGCCGCAGTCCTCGTCAACCCGCTGCTCGCCATTTCAACCAACGTTTTATGGCACGGCGTCGACCAGAATGTGATTGACGCAACACTTAATAACAGCGCCGATGGTGCCAGGCAGCTTTCCGATTCCGTCCGCCACATGCAGTCGGGCAACATCCGCTCCTATGCGGGATGGGTGGCGGCCGGCGCAGCTGCCGTGATCTGCTACATGGTCTGGCTGGGGGTGCGTGCGCAATGAACGTCCACGATCTTGACCCCGTCATCCTCAGTTTGATCACCTTCACTCCGCTGGCGGGCGCCATCCTGCTGCTGTTTCTTCCCCGCCGTGATCGTGAAATCCGGTGGTTCTCGCTGGGCATTTCGCTTCTCGCCTTTGTTGCTTCGCTTCACCTCCCGGTCCACTTCCACCGAGCGGAACCGGGATTCCAGTTCGAGCTCGACAAAGCGTGGATACCGACGCCAAACATTCATTACCACCTCGGGGTGGATGGGGTTTCATTGTGGCTGGCCGTCCTTACCACTTTCCTCACCCCGCTCTGCGTTCTGATCTCCTGGAGATCGGTGAACGAGCGCGTCAAGGAATTCTTTATTCTGCTTTTGGTTCTTGAGACCGCGCTGATCGGCGTTTTTGTCTCTCTGGATCTCTTCCTTTTTTATTTCTTCTGGGAAGCCACGCTGATTCCGATGGCGCTGCTGATCGGCATGTACGGCCACGGGCGGAAGATCTATGCCGCCGTGAAATTCTTTCTGTACACCATGATTGCTTCCATGTTCATGCTGGCGGCGATACTGTGGCTGTATGCAAAGACGGGTACGTTCGATTTTATTGCTCTGCAAAGGGCGGCACAAGCCGGCCAGATTCCCGATTTTCCGAGCGCCGCAGGCTGGCTCTTTCTGGGCTTCTTTGTTGCCTTCGCTGTAAAGGTCCCGCTGTTTCCATTTCATACCTGGCTGCCGGATGCCCACGTCGAAGCGCCGACCGCAGGTTCCGTCCTTCTCGCGGGCGTGCTGCTGAAGATGGGGACCTACGGAATGTTGCGCTTCAACCTCGGACTGTTCCCTCTCCAAGCGCGAGCTAATGCAGGTTGGATCAGCGTCCTCGCTCTTATCGGAATCATTTACGGCGCGCTGGTCGCCATGATCCAGCCCAACCTGAAGAAGCTGATCGCTTACTCCTCAGTCAGCCACCTGGGATTTGTTGTACTCGGAATTTTCAGCTTCACGGCAGCCGGCCTCAGTGGAGCAACCTTCGTAATGCTGGCGCACGGCGTCTCCACCGGAGGCCTCTTCATGCTCGCCGGCCTGCTCTACGAACGGCGGCATACTTACGAAATCAGAGAATACGGCGGCCTGGCAACCCCCATGCCTGTCTATTCCGCAACCTTTATGGTGCTCATGCTGGCGTCTGTAGGCCTACCACTACTGAATGGATTTATCGGCGAGTTTCTGGTCTTGAGTGGGGCCTTTCAGAGCCGGCCATTGTTTGGAATTCTTGGCGCCACCGGCGTGATCTGGAGCGCCTGTTACCTGCTGTGGATGTATCAACGCGTATTCTTCGGCCAGGTCCGCAATGCGGTGAATGCTGGACTGCTGGATATTGACGGACGTGAGCGCACCGCGCTGTGGCCTACTGCAGTAGCAGCCCTGGTCATGGGCGTGGCTCCGTTACTCTGGCTCAACAGCATCGAACCCTCGATCCACTCCATGCTCGTTCCGTTCACTCAGGTCGCCAGTAAGGTGGTGGGCCAGTGACGCTCTTGCTTCTGCAAGCGGCACCCGACCTTCCCCGAGCGGCAGACTATCTCCGAATTCTGCCCGAGCTTGTGCTTTGTGTCTTCGCTTTCATATCCTCATCACGGCCATCACCGCTGTGGTGATTCTGATGTCGTATGAATACATGGCCACCCAGCAGATTCGCGCCGGTGAATACTACAGCCTGATTCTGCTGGGCGCGGTGGGCATGTGCCTGATGTCCTCGGCTGTGGAATTGGTCCTCATCTTCATCGCGCTCGAAATTTCCTCGATCTCCACCTATGTGCTGGCCGGCTTTCGACGGCGTGCTGCCATCAGCAGCGAAGCTTCAGTCAAGTATTTTTTGCTGGGATCGTTTGCGACAGCCTTCTTCCTCTACGGCGTGGCGCTGATGTTTGGGGCAACCGGTTCGACCGGCATCTCGGTAATCGCGCAGTCATTGCGGGCAGGAAACACTTCCACCCTGGCGTTCGCGGGAATCGCCCTGATGTTTGTCGGCCTGGGATTCAAAGTGGCAGCCGCTCCCTTCCACATCTGGACGCCTGACGTCTACGAAGGCGCGCCCGCCCCGGTAGTTGCGTTGATGTCGACAGGCCCGAAAGCCGCAGTATTCGCAGTGCTGTTGCGGGTTCTGTTTGAAATCAATGCACCGGGCCGCCTCGGGCTCATCTGGGTTACTGCCGCACTGTCTATGACCCTCGGCAACCTCTCCGCGCTGGTGCAGCACAACGTCAAGCGGCTGCTGGCGTATTCGTCCATCGCGCACGCCGGATATCTGATGATGGCCTATGCGGCTCTGCCGGCGAACGGTATTCCCGCGGTGATGTTCTACACGGCTACTTACGCTGCCATGAACGTGGGCGCTTTCGCCATCGTCAGCCATCTGGCCGGAGCCGGTGAACGCTATGTAACGATCGAAGACTATGCCGGCCTGGGCCGTCGCTCTCCTCTTCTCGCTGCCGCTCTCAGCATTTTTCTGCTGTCCCTTATCGGCATTCCCATGACCGGCGGTTTTTTCGCCAAGTTCTATGTCTTCAGCGCCGCATTTCAGAACAGCCTTACCGGCCTGGTGATCATCGGTGTTCTGAATTCCGCCATTGGCGCCTACTACTACCTCCGCCTGCTCGTGGTTATGTATATGAAGGAGGGGGGTCAGGAAATTCCAATTGCGCCTACACCCCTGGCCTTGCATGCGGCGCTGGCGATCAGCATAGCAGCTACCCTGTATCTGGGAATCCTTCCGGGGCGGGTGATCGAGTTCGCTTCCCGGTCGGTACGCGACCTGACGCAGTAAACGTTTGCGACCAGCCTGCATCTCAGTAGGGCCTTAATGCTAATAATTTCCGCTTGTTTGGCGAATTCCTTCATTTGACAAGCGGGGTATGCGAGGTCATCATTGTTCTCGATTGACATTTTCCCGATAGCTACGGAGGTCGCTATGCGAGAGCTGTTTCGAAAGATGTATTTCGATGACTCCGGGCAGGATATTGCCGAATATGCTGTGATGCTGGCAGTGATTCTGGTGTTAGTAGTGGGGACGATCCGTCTGGTCGGTTCGCACGCCAATAATACGTTCTCCAGCGTTGCCAGTTCGGTTCAGTAATCTCTGGCCTTTCTACTAAGCCGCGCAACCTTTACCACATCGACTAAGAATGGGACTTGGAGTTCGTGTCTTCTCACCGCTCACTTCGGCGCCGGCCGGGTGAACAACTCCACCAGCATCTTGTAAAACTTTTCGAGATTCAGATCCTGCTGCACGATTACCTGCTGCTCACCCAAGCCAGGCTGGGCTCCGGGCATCCACACCAGCGTGTTGCCATACCCAGCGGTGTGCGAGATGTCCATATCCATGAAGAGGCTTTCCTGCCTGGTGATAATGCTCGAATCGAGCCAGGCCGCGACCGCCAATTCGTCCCACAGGAACTCTTCGTCCGCCCAGTCCCGGATGTAACGCGCCGACGGGGTATCAGATTTTCCAATCTGCTGGATCATCTCTTTCGTGAATTTGGTTTTGACCGAAATGTCTACAGTGGTGACAGTGATCTTCTTCCAGGGCGCATGCAAAACCATGTGAACCGCCTCCGGGTCCCACCAGAAATTGAACTCGCGGCGGTTAGCGGTCTCCCAGCTCATGGGCATCTGCGGCGCGATCGAACCGCCCATAATCACAAGCTCCTGTGCGAGCTCCGGCGCGCGTGGATCCAGGCTGACCACCTGGGCAAGGTCGGTCAGCGGGCCGCCGGCATAGATGGTGACTTCATGCGGATACTGGTGCAGCGTGCGAATGATGAAGTGCGCCGCATCTTCGGTTTCGGCCTTCAGCGTGGGATTGCCTTCCGGCAGGTCGGGCACCTCATACGGACTGCGATATGCACCTGAATTCCAGGCGCCCGTGTAGGCGGTTCCTGCGGGAGCATGAATCTTGTGCTGGTTCCAGGCTCCCTGATAGTTCACTGCTCCGTAGAGTTTTTCCCAGCGCGCGATCTCTTCTTTGCTGTTGATCAAAGGGAAGACTGCTCCCGGATAGACCTTGGCATTTTTATGCCCGGTAAGCTCCAGCATGCGCAGGGTGTGGGCGATTTCCTCGTCGCGCCACTGGTCCCCGCTGACGATTGTGATGCCTAATACGTCAACGTCGGGTGACTGCAGGAGCATCAACATTGCCTGCTGGTCAGTGGTTGCCGGACCACGCGCATCCTGATCGATGATGACTTTTCTTTTGGTTTGGGCGAAAGCTGAAGTCAGAGTTAGGACAGCAGCAAGCACTGCAAGAACGATTTTTCTCACGGTTTGTGTTCGTTTCCTCTGTTGTGGCCGACACCAATCAACGCGAGGCGCATTAAAAATTGCTTGGGCGGCTACTGTCAAGCCCTTATCTGGTTGACACTGCAAGCACAAATGGCATATCGTGGCGCGCATCGTCTTACGTTAAAAATTGGTGACCGTGGGGAAAACAATTCGCGTTCGCGTTTTTCGGGCTGACATACGGCCCAACTTCCAGCCGCCAGGTTTGAGATTCAAAAATAATCTCCTGAATGCCGAGGTTGCGCGCTCAGGCGGTGTCCAACTTTTCATGGGGAAAATGCACACTCGTCCGCCACTTGACGAGTAATGCCGGAGGGGAAATCGATGTCGCTGACCAGAAGGTCGCTGATTCTGCTTGCCTGTTGTTTCTTGGTTGTTGGCTGCGCACAGCTCTTCGGACAAGCCACCGGAAGTCTTGCCGGGACCGTCTCAGATAAAACCGGCTCTGTGATTACCGGGGCGAAGGTATCAATCACCTCGCAAGGCACAGGTATTTCGCGCGAAGCGAAGACCGACGATTCCGGCCATTATCTGGTTCCGCTGCTTCCCGTTGCTATGTACACCATTCGGGTAGACGCTCAAGGATTCCAGTCGGCGGAGCAGAAAGATGTCAGATTGCAGATTGACGAGCATCGCGAGCTTGCCTTCAGCCTCAATCC
>QHZY01000049.1 GCA_003224855.1 Acidobacteriota bacterium
AAACGGACGGAATTTCGAGTTTTTAGCATCGGCTCCCCTTTCGCGAAAGGATCGGAACCGGCGAAATGAATTTAATACCGGCTCTCGTTCCTCAAATAAGTGCGGATGAAGCCAGCTTTCTATGCTGAATGTTACACCTTCTCGGATTTCCCGGAACAGGGATTTTGCGCAGTCAACCGGCTTGACAGCCCGCCCAATAAGGCGCAAAATAGTGGCGAATAAAAAGCGAAACTTACTCTGGATTTTAAAGCTTCGGCCAGCCTATGGCTTTCTCGCTCCTCTTTTCGGATTCCCGGGTTCCACCGCCTCGTCCGCCATCTTCTGCTACGCCGGGGTCTGCGTTGCTGGAGCGTTTGGCGGCTAATCCCAGGCTAGCTGAGGTAAAGCCTGCCTCTCAGTTGGAGATTCGCCCTGCGCCGGAATTGGCTGGAAGCGGCATCCCTGAACTGGATGCGCTTACCGGCGGATTGCCTCGCGGTTGCCTGAGCGAAATCTGCGGGCCCCCCTCTTCCGGGCGCACTAGCGTGTTGCTTTCGGCCCTGGGATCGGCAACCAAGCGGGGTGAATTCTGCGCTCTGATTGATACCAGTGACGCTTTCCATCCTGATTCTGCGGCGGTTGCGGGTACTGATTTTTCGCGCCTGCTGTGGGTGCGATGTGGCGAAAAAAGGGATCGGAAAAATTCCGGAAATATTAGATGTGCTGCAGTCGAGCAGGCATTGCGGGTTCTCGATCTGCTGTTGCAGGCGGGCGGGTTTGGAGTTGTGGCTATTGATTTCAGCGATGTTCCTTTTCAAATCGCGCGCCGGGTGCCACTGGCCTCCTGGTTTCGCTTCCAGCGAGCGCTCGAGCCGACTTCCACCATTTTGCTGGTAGTTGCCCAGGCTCCGTGCGCACAAACCTGCGCGTCGCTTGTTCTCCGATTCCAGGCTCGGGGAACCTTGCCTGAAGTGGGACTTCCGGCTCATTGCCGGATTTTTGAAGGGATGCAGATTGAAGGAGAGCTTCTGCGCTCACGCCTGACGCGCAAGCCGGCACAATCCGCCCACACAACTTTCAGAACACAAGCCGTGCGCGCAGGATAAAACCAGAATCGATGACCAGCCCATGCCTTTTGCATGCATCTTCGTCCCTGATTTCCCCGTGCAGGCGTTACTGCGAGTTGAACCTGACCTGTGCACCCAAGCTGTAGCTGTGCTGGAGGGTAGCGCTCCGCTGGAAAAAGCTTTTGCGATCAACCAAAGCGCCCGGGAAGCCGGAGTAGAGCTGAGGATGACGAAAACACAGCTCGAAGCCTGCACCGGACTGGTTCTGCGCAAGCGCTCAATTGCCCAGGAAAAATCTGCGTACGCCGCCCTGCTCGATTGTGCACAATCGTTTTCCCCACGTGTGGAAGGAACGGATCACGACATAATCATTCTCGACCTTGCAGGCCTGGAAAAGTTGTTTGGGTCTTCTAAACAAATCGCCTGCGCTATTGCGCGATGTGCCAGCGGATTCGGATTGGAACCACACGTCGCAGTTGCGTCAAATCCGGATTCAGCCATGCTCGGGGCGCGAGGATTTCCCGGAATCACTGTGATTCCCGAACGCGAAGAGAGCGCTTATTTTGAGCAGCTTTCTGTGAATGTGCTGCCTTGTGAGGCAGAGATGCAGGAAACCCTGGAGCGCTGGGGAATTCGCACGCTTGGCGCTCTGGCTGCATTGCCGAAAGTTGCGCTCAGTGAGCGGCTGGGCCAAAAGGGACTTCGCCTGCAAAGGTGGGCGCGTGGCACGGCCTTACGCACGCTCGTTCCAATAAAGGAACCGCTGATGTTCGAAGAAAGTGTTGAGCTGGAACATTCGCTGGTTCTGCTGGAGCCAATGGCATTCCTGATGAACCGCATGCTGGAGCAGATTTGTGCTCGTCTGAACGCGCGTGCGCTGGCCACCCAGGAGTTGACACTTGAGCTGGAGTTGGAAGAAGGGAGAAGCGTTGTTCATCCTGAACGAGCTGCTTTTGCGAGTGAAGGAGCTGGGCGAGCGCCCACACACAATCCAGAAGTTCGCGAGATTGCTATAGAGCGCGACGCGAGCATCCTTTTTACCCGTAAGCTGCGGCTTCCTGTTCCTCTGGTTGATCCCAAGATTTTTCTTAAGCTGCTGCAGCTTGATTTGAATGCGCATCCGCCCGGCGCACCCATCAAAAAGATATTGTTGAAAGCTGAGCCCGCACGTCCACGTCTTGCGCAGAACGGACTATTCCTGCCGCCTGCGCCCGAACCGGAAAAGCTTGAGCTCACGCTGGCCCGGATTGCAGGCATAGTGGGCGCAGCCAGAGTCGGCTCAGTAGAAATTCTGGATACGCATCGGCCACAGGGATTTAAGATGCGGCGCTTCGCAGGCTTGGAACAGCTTCCGCGTGGAAACACTTCCGCTCACAGTGGCAATGGCAACGGCAACGTTGGCGGTGAAAAGAATGTGGTCACTGCCCTGCGCATGTTTCGTCCGCCAATGAGAGCATCCGTCACTGTACGGGACGGCTCGCCAGCGCGCATCGCCTGTCACAAGAAGAAAGATATGGATGGGCACGTTTTATGGGTGGCTGGCCCCTGGCGCTTTTCCGGAGACTGGTGGGAGCAGGAGCCGTGGGCGCGCGATGAATGGGATATCGCATTACAGCAGGAGAATGGAATCGGACTTTATCGCCTGGTGCGAGATCTGCTCAGTGGTGGATGGTTCGTGGAAGGAACCTATGATTAAGGAATTTATAACCTGAAATCTTTCAGGAGTCTTCGGTTTTTAACGAATTCAAATTCCTCAATTTTCAAATCACTCAATTACTCAATGTACATCGAGCTCCACTCCCGTTCTGCCTTCAGCTTTCTCGAAGGCGCTTCTGCGCCTGAGCAATTAATTGCTACCGGCAGTGAACTGCAGATGCCGGCAATGGCATTGCTCGATCGGGACGGTTTGTATGGAGCGGCGCGATTTCATCTGGCTGCCAAAAGCGCAAAAATCAAAGCCCATATTGGAGCGGAAGTGACGTGCCAAATTTTTTCACCACCGAGGCATGAAGGCAGGGAAAAAACATTTTCAAATAAGTGTTCTTCGGATCGTCCTTTGAATCGCAAAGGTGGCAAAAGAGCTAATTCCTCCGAGTTCCCGTGCCTTGGTGGTGAATACAGGCTTCCTCTACTGGTCGCATCCCGCACTGGTTATCAGAATCTGTGCCGCCTGCTCACTCGGATGAAGCTGCGTGCCAAGAAAGATGAAGGCGCAGTGTTCGAAAACGAACTTCAGGAGCATGCCGCAGGTCTCATCTGCCTTACCGGCGATGAAAACGGGCCGTTAGCCAAAGCGCTTGGAAGCGGCGGGATGGACGAGGGCAGAGAAGTGCTCGATCGCATGGTAAATATTTTCGGACGCGGGAATGTTTACCTCGAATTGCAGCGCCACTTCCATCGCGAGCAGGAAGCTCGCAATCATGCAGCCATTGAAATCGCACGCTCTCTAAAATTGCCACTGCTGGCGACAAACGGAGTGTCGTATGCGACTTCTCGCGAGCGCGAAATCTGTGATGCTTTCACCGCTTTACGCCACCATCACACACTTGCGACTGCCGGCCGCCTGCTTACACGCAACTCGGAACGATATTTGAAATCTCCGCTGCAGATCGAAAAGCTATTTGCAGACCTTCCAGAAGCAGTTGCGAATAGCCTGGAACTCTCATCCCGCCTCGAATTTACGCTGGAAGATCTCGGCTATGAGTTCCCCAAATACCCGGTACCCCGTGGCGAGACTATGGCGTCGTTTTTATGTGAGCGCGCTCGTGAAGGTTTTCGCGATCGCTATGGAAAAGCCTGCGCCGATCTGCAATCGCGCGCTCGAGTTCAAATCGAACGCGAACTGGCGCTTATTGAAAGGCTGAAACTCGAAGGGTATTTCCTGATTGTCTGGGACATTGTTCGTTTCTGCCGCGAGCAGAACATCCTGGTACAAGGTCGCGGATCGGCAGCCAATAGCGCAGTGTGCTATGCGCTTGGAATCACGGCTGTCGATGCGGTTCGCATGGAACTGCTGTTCGAGCGATTTCTTTCTGAAGAGCGCGGCGAGTGGCCGGACATTGATCTTGATCTTCCCAGCGGAGATGAGCGCGAAAAAGTAATTCAATATCTCTATAGCAAATACGGCCAGCGGGGCGCTGCCATGACCGCCAACGTTATTACCTACCGCAGCCGCATGGCGGCGCGTGAAATGGGAAAGGCGCTTGGTTTTGACCCTGAAACATTAAATAAAGTCTCCGCAGCAGTTGCGAACTGGGAATACAAAGACGCTGACGACACTTTTGACCATCGTTTTCACGATGCAGGCCTTGATCTGAGCCATCCGCGCCTGCGTAAATATTTTGAGCTGTGCGTGGCCGTGCAGGATCTGCCTCGCCACCTGGGGCAGCATTCCGGCGGCATGGTGATCTGCCAGGGCCAACTCGATTCCATAGTTCCGCTCGAGCCAGCATCCATGCCAGGCCGGGTAGTCGTGCAATGGGATAAAGAAGACTGCGCTGATCTCGGCATCGTCAAAGTCGATCTGCTCGGGCTCGGCATGATGGCGGTGCTGAAAGATTCCATCGAGCTTATTCGCCATCATCACAATGATGAAATCGATCTTGCGCAGCTCCCGCAAGATGATCCGGAGGTGTACGGTACGTTGCAGAAAGCCGACACCATTGGCATGTTCCAGATCGAAAGCCGCGCCCAAATGTCGTGTCTGCCGCGGCTTCGCCCTTGCCGTTTTTACGACATTGTTGTTCAGGTTGCGATCATCCGTCCGGGGCCGATTGTGGGACAGATGGTGAATCCGTTCATCACCCGCCGCCAGGGACGGCAGGAAGTCACCTATCCGCATCCCTCGCTTGAGCCTGTATTGAAGCGCACTCTTGGGGTGCCGCTCTTTCAGGAACAGTTGCTGCGCATGGCGATGGTGGTCGCAAATTTCAGCGGAGGCGAAGCCGAGGAACTGCGTCGGGCCATGGGGTTCAAGCGCTCAGAAAAACGCATGCAGCAGATCGAGACCCGTTTACGTGCGGGCATGACTCAGAACCGAATTTCGCAGGAAGCGCAAGAGCAAATCATTCTCTCTATCACTTCTTTTGCGCTGTATGGATTTCCCGAGTCCCATGCCGCCAGCTTTGCGTTGATCGCCTACGCCAGCGCATGGTTGAAATGTCATTACCTGGCCGCATTTACTGCCGCTCTGCTCAACAACCAGCCTATGGGTTTTTACAGCCCTGCCACTATCGTTAAAGATGCGCAGCGGCATGGGCTCAGGGTGTTACCGGTGGATGTGATGAAATCAGATTGGAACTGTACGCTGGAAGAATATGTGGCGCGGGCGCCCTCGCCCGCGAAATCTCCAGCTCTCCGCCTTGGTCTGCGCTATGTGCGCGGGTTGCGCGAGCAGGCCGGTCAGGCTTTAGTGAATGAGCGCAATGGTGTTCCCTTCAGTTCTATTCATGACTTGATCCATCGCGTGCCTGAACTCCGGCGTGATGAACTGAACACGCTGGCAGCAATAGGGGCCCTGAACTTCATTTCACCCCGGAGTCACGGGGTCACGGAGAGCACAACTGCACTGATTTCATCCGTGTCTCAGCGCCTTAATGGTGAGCAACTTCATCGGCGCGATGCCCTGTGGCAGGTAGAACGCGCCGTACGTCACTCCGGCCCGCTGGTCGATAAATTGCCCGAACCGGACGCGAAATCTCCTTTACGGCCGATGGACCAGGAAGAACGCCTGGTTGCTGATTTCCGCGGCACCGGGCTTACAGTTGGGCCTCATCCAATGGCATACCATCGCGAACGGATGAATGCCATAGGAGTACGCAAGGCTACGGATCTTACCAGCGTGCCAAATGGCAGGCGTACCCGGATTGCGGGATCTGTGATCGCGCGACAGCGTCCCGGTACTGCCAAGGGGTTTGTCTTCTTAAGTATTGAAGACGAAACCGGCGTTGCGAATGCCATCGTCATGCCGGATTTATTTCAAAAGAACCGTTTGCTTATAAGCTCGGAACAATTTCTGCTGGTCGAAGGTATCCTGCAGAACCAGGACAATGTAATCTCGGTCAAGGCTGAGCGGGTGTCCGCACTTCATGTCACTCAGGCTGAAACCGTTTCGCATGATTTCCACTGAACCTGAGCTTCGTATAAGTAAATCTGATCGAAGCCATCGCGCGAATTCATCGCACTTTTTTGATCTGATAACCCATATTCACAGTTTCTTGGTTTATGATTTCATCATCATCCGCCGCAAATGTGTGGGCTAACAATGCAAGTAGGCTGGCATAAGTGTGGCTAATTCATCAATTTGGTTCAATCACTGAACCGTGTATATGTAAGGAGTATTCCATCATGCCGAAAGCGAAATCACCCCGTAACGGAAGCCGTAAAACCTCTGAAATGTCGATAGTTACACCCATCTCCGCTGAAAACCCTTCCTCCGCAAAAGGGAACGGCCAAGCGACAGACCTTGAGACTGAAATCCGCGGGCGCGCCTACGAGCTATATCTGCAGCGCGGATGCGAACCCGGCCATGAAGTCGAAGACTGGTTTGAAGCCGAGCGTCAGGTGATGGCCAGACTGCAACAGATTGCCTGATTGGCCGGATGGCCGTGTGCAGGATCGGCACGGCTCACCTCTGCGGCCAGATCTAGAATATCGTTTTAGTGCTCAGTATGCCTTCTGAGGCGTTGTTTCTCTCCTGAGTTTCTGAAAAGATAGGTTCGGTCTCCTTATGTCACAATTGGGCAGCTACGCGCTGCTGCTGGCCCTTGCCTTAAGCGCCTATTCCTTTATTGGGGGTCTGGCGGCTCTGGTATGGCCCGGAGCGCAATCTGAGCGGCTGGGCGAAACCGCCCGCCGCGCCGGCATCGCTGTGTTCGCAGTGGTTTTCCTCGCCGCACTAGTGCTGGTTGCAGCGGCATTTGCGGACGATTTCTCAATCGCTTACATATTCCATCACAGCAATCGCGATCTGCCTGCGCCTTATAAGTTTGCGACCCTCTGGTCCGGGCAGGAGGGCTCGCTGCTGTTCTGGTCGTTGCTGCTCTCCAGTTACGGCCTGATTCTAAGGCTGCGTCATAGGACCGATACCCGGCTATTTGCTTATGCATCCGTGATCATCGCCGCAGTTCAGGTTTTTTTTCTGCTGCTGCTCAATTTTGCCGCGCACCCGTTTGCCGTTATGCAGGGCTCTCTGCCGCCAGACGGTAACGGCCTGAACCCGCTGCTTCAGTATCCGGAAATGGTCATCCATCCGCCCATGCTCTACCTGGGCTACGTGGGATTCACTATTCCGTTTGCTTTTGCGCTGGGCGCGCTGATTATGAAGTATCCGGGCGAGAAGTGGATCCACATTACCCGGCGTTGGACCATGGTCACCTGGATGTTTCTGACATGTGGCATCTTCCTGGGAGCGCATTGGGCGTACTCGGTGCTGGGCTGGGGAGGTTACTGGGGCTGGGACCCGGTGGAGAACGCTTCGTTCATGCCCTGGCTCACAGGCACCGCATTTCTGCACTCGGTCATGATGCAGGAGAAACGCGGCATGCTGAAGGTCTGGAACATGTGGCTCATCTTCGCCACTTTCGGGCTTTCAATTTTTGGAACCTTTCTGACGCGCAGCGGCGTGGTCAGCTCAGTACACGCATTCGCGCAATCTTCGATCGGTGACTGGTTTGTAGGATTTTTACTGGTGATTCTCGCAGTCTGCCTTTACTTCTACATCGTTAACCGCCACCACTTGCGCAGCGAGCACAGGCTGGAGTCGCTGGTTTCACGCGAATCGAGTTTTCTTTTTAACAATCTCTTATTCGTGTTGTTCTGCTTCACAGTTCTGTGGGGCACGCTGTTCCCAATTCTTTCGGAATGGGTGCAAGGAAAGAAAGTCACGGTTGGGCCGCCGTTTTATAACAAAGTCACAATTCCAGTCACACTGCTGCTGCTTTTGCTGACGGCCACCGGACCGCTTCTGGCGTGGCGTAAGACCTCGCTCGAAAGTTTGAAGCGCAATTTTCTCTGGCCTTTTCTCGGAGCGATCGCAGTTGGGGTTGCCATGCTTGTTTTCGGCGTCCGGCCCTGGACGGATATTTCGTATTTCTACGCACTCATGGCCGGGATGTTGGCCACGCTGGTCGCGCTCACAGTTATTTCAGAATTCGTGCGCGGTGGACGCGTGATCGCGCGCCACACCGGACAAAGCTTGCTGCCTTCCATGCTGCATCTTTGGCATCGCAATACTCGCCGATACGGCGGATACATCGTTCATTTTGGCGTTGCCATCGTGGTTATCGGGATCCTCGGCACACCCTTTAACCAGGAGGCGGAAAAAGAGATGGGATACGGCGACAAGGTGTCGCTCGGCCCGTATACGCTGGTCTGCCGGTCTTATACGCAGGAAGACAATCCGAACTACGGAAACGAGTGGGCGATCATCGACGTGTTTCGCGGTGGCAAGCAGATAACGACCATGTATCCGGAACGGCGTTTCTACAAGGCCAGCCAGCAAACCCAGACCGTGCCGCGCATTCATGCGACCGTTCGAGAAGACTTGTTCCTGGTCAAGGATCTTTACCTGGTTTACGAGGGCATCAATCCCGACACAGGAAGACCCATCATAAAAGCGCATTTAAATCCGATGGTGCCGTGGATCTGGATCGGTGTGCTGGTGATGATTTTTGGAACTATCACCGCATTGTTCGCGAATGCTGCACCCGTCAGGGTTACTGTTCCGGCGCGCGTTCCGGAACCGGCGACGGTGGGAGCGGGAGATTAGATGAGGGGCTTTTCGCAAAACCGCTGGTCGCTGGCCGGGTTAGTTGTGTTAACGGCTCTGCTGGCCATGGGCGCCGGAGACGATGCGCGCTTCAACAATTTAGGACACAAGCTGATGTGTGTTTGCGGTTGCAATCAGGTGCTGCTTGAGTGCAACCACGTCGGCTGTGCGTATTCGGACCGCATGCGCGGTGAACTTGCGGCCGGCGTAGAGCGTTCGGAGAGCGATGATCTTACGTTGCAGACTTTTGTTCAGAAATACGGGCCGACCGTCCTCATTGCACCAACCAGCACCGGATTTAACCGCGTAGCCTGGGTGGTTCCGTACTTCGCGCTGGCCTTGGGTGTGATCTCGCTGGTGGTGCTCGCTCGCAACTGGAGTCATCGAACCCAGCCCGTGAGCAACTCCGCTAGTCAGACGCCGGACATGCTGGATGCATACCGGCGGCAGGCAAGGAAGGAAACTGAGCTGTGAGTTTAGTAGTCTGCGCATTGATGACCTCGCTGGTATTGCTATACGTTTTTTACCTTCCGGGAAAACTGCGGCTGGGACCGGAAAAGACGCGCTTAAGCTTTTTGCAAGAGCGCAAGGAAACCGTTTACGAGAACTTGCGGGATTTGAACTTCGACTTCCGCGCGGGCAAGCTTCCGGAGGCCGATTTTAAAACGATGGAGCGTTCCCTTGAGGATGAGGCGGCCGGGATTCTGGCTGAAATCGCCAGTCTCGAGCGTTTTGAGGAGCAGCGCAGTTGAAATTTCTTACCCTGTCGCTTGCTCTTCTGCTGACCGCGAGTTTCGGGCACGCGCAGACTCTCGCCGGAACCGTTACCAATGCGACAGTCCACACGCCGGCAGCGGGTGATGAAGTCATCCTGCTCAAACTCAGGCAGGGCATGGAAGAGGCCGGGCGCACCAAAGCCGATGCCAAGGGAAAGTTTACTTTCAAGATGGATGGCCAGGGACCGCACCTGGTGCGAGTCGTACATCAGGGTGTTACCTATCATCGCGTCGTGCCCCCCGGTTCCAGCTCAGTTGACGTTCAGGTTTACGACGTGGCCAAAAAGGTCGCCGGAATCAGCGTCACCGCTGATGTGTTCAGGTTTCAGGCGCAGGGAAACGAACTGCAGGGAGTACGGATTCTTGCCGTGAACAATACCTCTGATCCTCCCGTGACGCAGATGAACGATCATAATTTCGAGTTCTACCTGCCCGAGGGAGCGGAAGTGGACGAAGCGGTCGCTAAGACAGAAGGCGGGCAGCCCCTGAATTCCGCGCCAGTTCCGCAGAAGGAGAGGAACCGGTATGCGTTTGTCTTTCCATTGCGGCCGGGCGAAACCCAATTCCAGGTGGTTTTTCATCTGCCTTATAGCGGACAGGCAAAAATCGACCCCAGGCTTCTTTATCCGGCCCAGCATTTCGTGGTGATGACCGCGAAAACAATGCAGTTCGCGCCCGCCGTCAGCGGAGCGTTTCAGTCGATGGCAGATCCCGGGCGCTCCGATTCAACGGTGCAGGTCGCTTCCAATACCCAACCCGGCCAGCATTTGGCGTTCACCATCTCCGGTACCGGGGCTTTGGCCAACGAGGGTGCAGAAACAGCTGGCGGCGCGCAGGCCGAAGCGCCCGCCGCTCGAGACACACGCCCGGGCGGTGGCCTTGGCCCGCCAATCGACGCACCCGATCCGCTGGAGAAATATCGCTGGTACATATTGGGCGGGTTCGCCGCAGTCTTTGTCGCCGGGGCGGTGTACATCGCCAAGCGGTCACCGGGAGAAGGGCTCCCTTCGCCCACAGCCGTTCAAAGTTCCTCCGCGCCGAAACCAGCCAGTGCGTCCTCCCGCTCAGCGCTGCTGCTCGAGGCCTTGAAAGAAGAATTGTTCCAGCTCGAAATCGACCACAAGCAGGGGCGGCTCACACAGCCCGAATACGACAAAGCAAAAGCAGCGCTGGACCAGACTCTCGAGCGCGCGCTAAAGCGAACCGCAACATCCTGACGGTGGCCCACTCAAGCCCGATTTTGGCTTGAGTGGGGATGTTCATAACACTTCTGTCTGAAAAAACATGCGATTAGTCTTGGTGGTATAGATTGCGAAGCGATGCCGATCCGACTCCTGCGTCTCGCGCGTGAGCTGTTCAATCCCAAACCCCTGCCGCCGGAAAATGTGATCAGTGGGCGCATCGAATCGAGCGGCACGGCAGGCTCGCTTATCTGGAATACACCCTCGCTGGAAATGTCCTCGAACTTATCCACACCGAAATCCCCAAAGATCTAAGCATACGGGACTCGCTTCCGCCCTCGCCGAACGCGCGCTCCACTGGGCCCGCGAAAAGGGGTACAAGGTCGATGTCATCTGTCCTTTCGTCCACGAATACGCTATCGATCAGTCATGGTTCAAAAAACGGGAAGAGATTGCGCGGTTGGCGCGGGAACTCGCGTCGGATTAGCGGCTTAGGGCTGCCGAACCTTCGATCGGTGGCCCGCTCCCGTTTTGGCGAACGACTTCTTTTTGGCGAGTTTGGCGAACACATTTTAGACACTACCACAGAGTAGGCGACTTGGCGCAGGACCGGAAACTGCTGTAGAGTGGCGCTGCCTTCCTGTTGGAGTCTCCCCATGTTTGACAGCTATTCTGCTGAAACAGAAAAAGCACAAGACCCTTTATTTGGGTCAGAGTAATTCTGTTTATCGCAGCGGGCATCAGTCTGTTTAGGCCGTGGCCAGTTTCTTGGGCATCGCTTGGCTGCTGGCAACCATCAAGAGCCTTCATGCGATGACTACCCTGCTGAACATTGTGCTAATTGTTCTATCCGCTGTCCAGGTTTGGGTAGCCTGGCTATTACTTCAACTTACAACCCGCCCCACACCTTAAAGACCTGGCCCGGATCTTGATCTGCCTTAGCTGCGGATCAGAGGGATCTGCTTTCCTCTCCGCCACAGCGTGCTGTGCGACGGCTCGCCACGATCCTCGGTCGGGCATCATTGAGCTCTACTTCAAGCGGTCTTGATGCTGTCCGTAGCCTCTGTTAACGCCACAAGGATTGGCACATCATTGGACAAATACTGCCGGGCCAGCGTAGGCTTCCGGGATGGGTCACAGCAGCACGACGCACGGCGCAGCCCCATTCCGGGAGAGGAGTCTGTATGATGCAAATCGCCCACTGTCTGACACGTTTCTGCCTGGCTACACTGGCGCTGGTGGTCGTCGGCCTTGCACCGGTGCTGACAACCGCAGTCTGCGCCATCGCTCAGGATGATATACGCGTGAGCATCGGCAGTCCGACCACTCCGTTCTCTCAAAACAAGCAGAATGAACCGGCGCTGGCGGTGGATGCGGCGCACCCCAATATTCTGGCTGCGGGCGCGAATGATGAGATCGATATGGAGGCCTGCAATGCCGGCGCCGACAATACGTGCCCATTCACCCAGGGTGTTGGCGACTCCGGCATCTACTTCTCGTTTGACAGCGGCCATACCTGGACACAGCCAACGTATTCGGGCTGGACAGCTCGGGATTGCCTAGGAGTGGTGGGATCATCGGATCTACCGTGTAGCCCACACGTCGGGCCCATTAGTACACTTCTGAGGTATTACGAAAACGGCCTGGTCTCCGATGGCGATCCGGCACTGGCATTTGGCCCTCGGCCTGGCTCCGATGGCACATTCTCGTGGGCCAACGGTTCTCGGCTCTACTACGCCAACCTGACTTCCAACTTCTTCACCAATAAACGGGACGAAACCTTGAAAGGTACGGAAGGGATCGCGGTGTCGCGGACAGACAACGTTGCGGCCGCTGCGGCCGGTATGCCAAGCGCCTGGATGGACCCTGTCATAGCCTCGAAACAGTCGGCAATAACGTTCTCGGACAAGGACCAGATCTGGGCGGACAATGCGGCCACCAGCCCCTTCTTCGGTTATGTATATGTATGCGCCGTTTCCGCCCGCGCCGGCTTCGCCGCGCCGTTGGTAGTTGCTAGGTCAACTGATGGGGGGGACACCTGGACGCAAAAACAGTTGACCAACGCGAGCGGAAACCCGTTCAACCCGGTGCAGGGAGTTGGGCGATCAGGCTGCACCGTACGGACCGACAGCAACGGCGTGGTATACGTACTTGCCAACCAATTCGCGGTCGGGTTGCCGGGATTCGGCTCGCACATCCTAGTGAAGTCATTCGATGGTGGGCACACCTGGACGCGGCCGCTGAAGATCGGCCTCGCCGTGGATACCTGCTTTCTGGTGCAATTCGATGGCGACTTCTTCCGCTGCGTGATGGATGGGATTGCCGGGGCGCGCGACGACCTGTCATCGGCTCCGAGCATTGATATTGCCAATGGAGCGCCGACGGGCGCCGATGCCACGAACCTGATCGTCCGCACCTGGGTGGATGGGCGAGACGGGGTCAATCACGAACACGTTTTGTTTAGCTCGTCGAGCAACGGTGGAAATAATTGGACGGCGCCACTGGCGGTCGAGAGCAGCGGAGACCGCGGATACTACTCGGCAATCGCGATCTCGCCGAATGGAACCGACGCGTACTTGGTTTACAACGCGTTCACCACAGTCCTTCGGAATGACACCACATCGCCGCGCGACCTTGTGGGGGTGGTCAAGCACGCCGATGTTTCCGGCTCGACAGTGGCGGCGTGGTCGGATTTGCATCGCGGGGCTACCGGCGACCCGCGCGGCTCCAGCCAGAACAACCTGTGGCTGGAATTTCTCGGGGACTACGTTTATGCGGTAGCTACACGGACGTATGGCGCTGCGGTATGGAACGATACTCGCAACGCCGCCGAGTGTCCGGCAATTGACGCCTGGCGGGCCGCGGCACAGGACGCCGTGCAGAACGGGACAGCTGTGCCGACTGAGCCCGCGCCGCAACAGGACTGTCCGGCGACCTTCGGTAACAGCGACATCTACGGCGGCTCCTTCGCCGATCCGACGCCGTAGCAGAGAATAGAGGACGCGCGGGCCTGAGGCACGCGCGCATCCGTTTCGGAATACTGGCCGTACGCTCCCGCCCTTCTCCGGCCAGTGCTCTAGCGATCTGCATTAAGTTG
>QHZY01000169.1 GCA_003224855.1 Acidobacteriota bacterium
ATACGTTGTAGCCATCAGTGGAGATCCAGGCTCTGCCTTTAAATCTGGGAAGGTGGATGGTTCCCCCCTTTTTGATGGCCGTGAATGCCTTATTGGAATCATCGCTCTCGACGAAGTGCAACTGCCAGGCAGGCGATTGTTGCAGATCGGTCAACCCTTCACACTGAAATTCGAAGTTCCCGATGTGACTCGGATGGAAGATCAGCGCGAAAACCGCAGCGCCAGAGTCAAGGACCGCCGCTTGTCGCATTCCACTTACTCCCGCTCGGTACTCCTTGATGGCTGGATAACCAGATGTAGTCTCTTCGACCTCAACAACGTAATTCATAACCTCCGTACCCGAATTGTGCCGTTTTCCATTCCGATCAATTTCGATTTGCTCGATCTGTTCACTCGCGCTAAAACGTTGCATATTCTCAATCAGGTCCAGCGTGTGACTGCTTGCTTGTTTCAAGATCTGCGGGAGGGGGCAAGTACTGGAATTGCTTAGAACTCGGGGCACACCTGCATCAATGTCGGGTGGGGCCCAGCGATTCGATGCCGAATCGGCTTTGTCGGTCGTCTCTGCCGAATGTGGGCCCCGAACCGCCTCCGTACGTTTTTCGAGATTCGAAAGATACTGCTCCACCATTGCCGCATCCGACGAACTATCGGTGTAGTTGAGATACTCGTGCAAGCTTGCAGCTACCTTCGTGAAGTCGCCCTTCGCCTCATAAATTTGAGCCAACACGAAGTAAATGCGCGGCTCGCGATGTTCCCTATCGAGATCAGCCGCCCGCAGGCCGCTCTTTTCCGCTGCAGCAAGATTGTGAAGGTTCAAATTGGCGGCGGCATGGTACTCGTAAGCAACAAAATTGGTGAAAGAGCCCATCTCTAAGGCCCGTCCGCTCAGCGCCAATACTTCGTCCCACGAATGTTCCTGCATAGCTAGGTCAGCCAGACAAAGATAGCCAGCCGTATAACTTCTATTGATAACTGTCGCCTGAGAACAAACAATACGAGCTTCCTCCGGCCGCTGCTCCTTGGCAAGTAATTGGCCTAGGGTAGTCAACGCGGTGACATATTTTGGATATTGGCGGACAGCCTTCCTAAAATGTTGTTCCGCCTCAGCAGTTCTCTTCCTCTTCAATGCCACGCAACCCTGCCAATACTCATTCCTCGCCTTGGCAGTACGTTGCAATCCCTCAACGCCAATCAGGGGATTCGTTATGAATGACAGCGGGGGAAACAGGCAGCTCGCCTCTGGTTCGACAAACTTTTTGCCTTGCATGCCGCTGTCGCGAGGCCCATCCCGTGTCGCGATCCCGTTCATGGTATCGATGATTCCCTTGGGAATGTTGGATATATCTCCGGCGGGTGCACCGGGAGTATTAGGTAAAGGCACCGTTTGTGGGTAAGCTGACGAAATTGGAAAAATCAACACAGCGATGACACTGAGAACCAGCGTCGCATCGGTCCCGAACGACCCGTGTGCCGCAGGGCTGAATGGAAGCAGAATCGATAGAACGGCGACGAACAGCTTCTGTTGTTGAGTCATGGCACGAAGTCCTTTATTAAATTGTTGCTTCGCTCTGCAAAAAGGAAGAAGCCATTCGTACGCGGTACGTACATTAATCTGCATGTCCCCGAATTCGGTCAGCTTCGAGCGTCAGGACCGAAGGAAGGTCTAGTCCATTGGGGAGCACAACAGTCTCGAAAATCGCGCGAATTTGCTTCCCGTTGTTGACCAGAACGCCAGGGATCGTAGAGGTACGCACCAAGTTTCCGGAGCTGTCGTAGACGTTTGCGACGACGGTTATCGTGCAATCACGGGTGACGGTGAAGGTGCCGGTGATCGTTTCGTGAGCAAAGGCGCCACCCACACTTCGGTCCTGGCTCCCCGTAACATTACCGTTCAGGTCAAAGGTGACTAAACCTACAGCGGCGACTGGTGCAGGGCCGGCCGGAAGAATGAGGGTTCCGGTGGTGGTGAAACCGAACGTGCCAACTGCTGTGGCGCTGCTGCAGGCGGCATGAAGGCCTGATACGGCTAGAACCAGGAAGAGGCTGATGGCTGCAAAAGCCTTTGCAAGTTTCATGATTTTCTCCTAAGGGCGAGCTGCTGGGCGCGACCTTTTAAGACTTGGTTTGTACCTGCCCCTCCCTCGGAAGTCATGAGGCGAGAGTGAGGTTCTGGTGATGTTCCGGCGATGCGCGAGGCACAATTTAAATGGGTGAATCGCCAGAGCGCGTATATAATTCTGCTGCTTAGGTTTACTGGAGTAGGTCGTGAACAGCGACTTCCGAGTGGGGCCCTGGCTGGTTCAGCCCAGCCTGAACACCATCTCCCAGAACGGTACTTCCAAACGAGTTGAGTCGAAGATGATGGAGGTTTTGGTGTGCCTGGCCGAGCACACAGGTGAGGTCGTTCCCAAAGAAAAACTTCTTCAGACTGTCTGGCCTGACACCTTCGTCTCGGACGATGTTCTTAAGCGCTCGGTTTCCGAGCTCCGCCGCGTATTTGGTGACGACGCCCACGAGTCCCGGATCATTGAGACCATTCCTAGGAGGGGATACCGGCTGGTCGCGGCAGCTCACCCGACGAATGGAGTTCCACCCGTGCGTCCCACCGAGGTAGCCGGTGCGAGGGGGACGGATACGCGCCGACGCAGCAGCCTGGGGGCAGTCGGTCGCGTGCTTGGGCCAATCGCTCTTATATTTGCCTGCGTAGTTGCTTTCAATGTGGCTGGGATCAGAGAGTGGCTTCTTCCGAGCCCCCCTCCTTCTATTCATTCCCTTGCCGTCTTGCCGTTGGCGAGTCTGTCAAACGACCCGATTCAAGAATATTTCGCAGACGGGGTCACGGACGCGCTGATTACTGATCTCGCCCAAATTGGCGCCCTGAAGATCGTTTCACGAACGACTGTCATGCGCTATAAGAAAACAGAAAAACCGCTGCCGCTAATCGCCCGCGAGCTGAACGTGGATGGAATTGTTGAAGGAACGGTACAGCGGTCGGGTGACCGTGTGCGGATTACGGCACAGCTCATCTACGGACCCGCCGACCGCCATCTGTGGGCGCAAAGCTTCGAGCGCGACATGAAGGACATGCTGGCTTTGCAGAGCACAGTTGCCAGCGAAATTGCCAATGAAATCCAGATCAAAGTCACGCCAGAAGAGCAGGCGAGGCTGAAAAAAGTGCGGCCTGTAAATCCGAAAGCGCTAGATGCCTTCGTCAAAGCGCGATTCCACTTGGATCGGGCTGGCAAACTTGAGTTCTACAAAGATAAACGCTCAGCGCAGCAGGAAGAGACAGCCGATGCAGTTTCCTACTTGGACCGGGCTATGCAGGAAGACCCCAACTACATACCAGCCTACGTGGCACATTTCGATCTAGTCGATGCAGCTAACATTCCACATCTCGAGTTCTTACCCAAAGCCAGAGCAGCTCTGACGAAAGCTGTGGAATTGGACGAAACGAATGTGGAGGCGCGTCTTGCCTTGGCCAGATTGCTAATGCAATACGAGTATGACTGGTCCGGCGCTGAACGCGAATTTAGGAGGGCCATTCAGCATAACCCCAACTCAGCCGAAGCTCACGCTCAATACAGTGATTACCTGGGAAATGCAGGACGCACTACCGATAGCGGCAAGGAGCGGGAGTTAGCACAAACACTCAATCCAGCACACGATTACAGGATGTGCCTCGGTCCTTTGCGCTGCGACTACACGGTGGATCAG
>QHZY01000274.1 GCA_003224855.1 Acidobacteriota bacterium
CAGCGGATTATGACAATGACGGCTGGCCCGACATTATTAAGACCAACTTTTCGGACGACAGCAATAACCTTTATCACAACGACCACAGCAGAGATTTCACCGATCTCGCGGGTGCGACTGGGTTCGGGCCGGTCAGCATCCCTTTCCTCGGCTTTGGCGCCAAATTCATGGACTTCGATAACGATGGCTGGCAGGATGTTTTTATTGCTAATGGCCATGTGAATCCGCAGGTCGATCAGCATTCTTTTGGTGTCACCTATGCGGAACGGCCGCTGGTCTTTCGCAACCTGCTGGGCGCAAAGTTTGAGGAAGTTGGACAAAGCGCAGGCGCAGCGCTCGCGAGACGCTACGTTGGGCGGGGAGCAGCAATCGGAGACTTCTGGAACGATGCCAGGCAGAGTGTCGTTATGACAGTCCTCGATGGCGCTCCAGTGCTTTTGAGGAACCAAAGCAAGCCGAGCGGCCACTGGCTGCGAGTGAAATTACAGGGCACAAAGTCCAATCGTGATGGGCTTGGCGCTAAAGTTGAGATAAAGGCTGGGAATCGCACTCAAACGCTTGAGGCCAGGGCAAACAGCAGTTTCGAGTCGGCAAGCGATGCCCGCTTGCACTTTGGGTTGGCAGAAGCTTCGAGTGTCGACGTGATCAACGTGCGATGGCCTTCGGGCAGGGTTAGTCGACTGGAAAAAGTTCACGCCGATCAGGAAGTCGTGGTGCGGGAGCCGGATCGGTAAAGGTCTAAACACTACGGGCGGACACTACAGTGTTATCTACAAAATTCTGAATACACCATCGAGTTCACCTACTGTTACCCATAGATTTCCGTAACAGCTTCCTATGCATGTTGTTGACGGGCGGACGTTAAGCAGTTTGGAGACGGAGTTGCCTCTTGCTTTCCAAGGGTGGATTCCACCCCGTTATTGGTGTGATAGGGATTTTGAGCTTCCCTGTTTCTCCGCCAGGTACAAAAGCTTGAAGTTGTCAGTGCAACAACGGCTCAAATTTTCGATCACACCGTGGCTAAGCCGTATCCCGGGGCAACACCTTTTAGGCTTGGCTCCCAGTTAACAAAAGTTCGGCGACTTCACCGTGAGAGGGTAGGCGAATGACAAAGTTGCGGTTCTGCCTGTCGTTTTTGTGCGTATTTGTGTTGGTAGCGGGCGCGTTGGCCCAGGTACAGAATGGTCAATTCACAGGAACGGTAACGGATCCTTCCGGCGCCGCGATCGCCAACGCCAAAGTTACTGTGACCAATGTGGGAACCAATCTTTCGGTCACAAGCACCACCAATTCTGCCGGTCTCTAACATCGTTGACTCGACCCAGGTTGCGAACCTGCCATTGAATGGTCGCAACATCTACGACCTGATTCAGATGGCGCCTGGTGCGGTGAACGTCCGTGGCGTAGTTTCCGAAAATGGCGCGAATACGGTGGTGAACGGTCTGCGCGAGAACTTCAACGGCTTCCTGATTAACGGTTCCTCGAACAAAGGGTTGAGCGGCGGCGCTGTCAACCAGCCGATTGAAGATACCGTGCAGGAATTCCAACAATTGACCTTGAACATGTCGGCCCAGTATGGAAACAGCGCTGGTTCGAGCACGAACATTGTGACCAAGGCAGGAACCAACAGCTTCCACGGCAGCGGGTGGGAATTCAACCGGAACGATTATTTTGACGCCAACAATTTCTTTAACAATCACACCGACACGCCTCGTCAAGCTTTACGGTTTAACCAGTTTGGCGGGACGTTTGGCGGACCGATCTTGAAGGACAAGCTGTTCTTCTTTCTGTCGTATCAAGACAGTCGATTTCGCGAGTCAGCACCACCGACTACTGTGACTGTGGAGTCGCCGCAATTCCGTCAGGCGGTGATTAGCGCGCTTCCAAGTTCAACGGCTGCTCTTCTGTACGGCAATTTCCCAGCAACCATCACAGGTACCCCCCACACACTCGAGGATGGTTCTGTAGTCGATCTGAACTCGTATCTTTCCAATGAATTTGGCGATTCTGGACTAACCGATGCTGCCCATTACCTCTGCCCCGACACGGTTGGCACGCCGCTGATTGCGGCCAGAATGCAGTCCTTGCTGGGGGTAACGGCTGCTGATGTGGCCGCGCTCTCTAGTCCGACGTTCACAGCCGCTGGTCCATGCAGCAGCATCCCAGGACTTCAGGCGGGTACGTTCCCGCGCACTGGAGTTCCACTTTTATATGACACGGTTGCCATTAATGGCTCCCAGAACCAGACCTATACTGGTTCCGGTAATCTCTTTAACGGATGGGAACTGCAGGGCCGTATCGATTACAACTTCACAAGTAAGGATCGGCTATTTGTCCAGCTCGCATGGAACCGGCTGACGGACAAATTTGGGTTCCCGAACACGGTTAGTAACAGCAACGGGCGCGGA
>QHZY01000170.1 GCA_003224855.1 Acidobacteriota bacterium
ATACTGCTCGCAGATTTCGCGCACACGGCGGGCATTCGCGCCTATCGCCGGATAAGCCAACAGAATGTCTTTGGCGCCGGCCTGGCAGGCGGAGAGCAGCTCGAGCGTGGTGGCACATTTAAAGTTGCCGACCCCGCGCTGGAGCAGCATGCGCAGCGTGTAGTTCAGCTTGGCGGTTTTGATATGCGCCCGCCAGCGATCGGCATGGCCATCGAGCAATTGAATAGTCTGCTCAATATTACGGGCCAGGACTTCTGGATAAATGGCGAGCGCCGGCGTCAGTAATTGATCGACGTTGTCGATCCGAAACTTCTCGTTCCAGGCAAAACTGGCAAGCATGGCGGTGTTACTGATGATAAAGCTTCGATTGAGGAGATTAGAAAGGCAAACTCAAAAAATCCAGGCTTTAGACAGTACCCGGGCGGCAATCGGCACTGGCGGGCCATCGCTGAGATCGGAGTGCCTTTTAAGCCTTGCGCTCTCCACCCGTCCGGCTAGCGCGGTCAAGATCTTGTTTGCGAGTTCAACCGCAATTTTTTCGATCTCCTCAGAAAAATTGAGCGGGCTGCGCTTCAAGTGTACGCCGCAGAGCTGCGCGCCATCGGATGTGTCGATCAACTCG
This sequence comes from Acidobacteriota bacterium, assembly GCA_003224855.1. Lineage (GTDB taxonomy): Bacteria > Acidobacteriota > Terriglobia > Terriglobales > Acidobacteriaceae > Gp1-AA142. The sequence goes on from QHZY01000170.1 coordinate 623, forward strand.
ACGTGGATAAGAACTTCAGCATTACGCTCAAACACCTCTCCCACCAGCACACTCTTCACACCTAAGTCAGCGGCCATGTTGGCGGGGGTCTTGCCGTCAGTGTTGTAATGCCGGACGGTGTTGTAAGCCAGCACGCGTACTTTTGATTCACGGGACAGGACATTGATCAGAGTCGCAGTCAGCTGAGCAGCAATAAACGTGCTTTCTGCTTCGGGCCCGGAGACGAACGTGAATGGGATAACTGCTAACGACTCCAGCGGCTTCTTTTCAACCCGAATCTCATTTCGCTTGTGGGCCACAGGAACGAACCGGTAGCCGCGCCCGGGAACGGTTTCGATGAAACGAGGGTTGATCGCCGAATCTCCTAGCGCCTCACGCAGGCAGTGGATGGCTTTGTTCAGGCTGTGCTCGAAATCGACGTAGGTATTGCTTGGCCAGAGCTTTTTGCGAAGTTCATCGCGCGTTTTAATTTCGCCGGCTGTTTCAACCAGCGCCGCGAGTAAACGGAAGGCCTGTTGGGTGAGCTTTACCTGCAAGCCGCGCTTGCGCAGTTCGCGGGCTTCAAGGTTCAGTTCGAAAATACCAAAACAAATTATGGAATCGGGAGAGCTGGGGAGATGCATTTTAGGGGCCCTGTTTTCCGAGCCCACCTCGCCGCAATAACGGGTGTGGCGCGGCTTTCGGCCGAGCGCGCCTGCGTCGAAGTGGCGCTCCAACGTCGGCGCACATAGTAGCACCGAATGTGGAATTTGCGACAAATATAAGACAAATATAAAAGGAATCAAAGATAGCCTTGGCGGAATATCGATGAACAAATCGCGTGTTTTCAAATACATGCATCGCGGTCCCCAGGTAATGTGCCGGTTCTTAGAAGTGCTTTGTATTCCCGATCGCCCTGAAACACACTACCGGCGCGTTTTTTGGGGCGAAAGCCAGCCTGAGAATCACCGTGCTGTGCGCCAGATTCGGCCACAGCAGCCCTCCCCGGCGAAACTCCTATGGCCTCCACTCTGCTCTGCGCGTTGACGACAACCGCGTCTGGTCTCGGCCGGCGCGTTTGCGCAACTTGTTTTTAGGCCCGTGTGGACATGGGTCTTTTAGGAGGAAAAATGAGTTGTCGAACAGATGGTTGTAAGAAGATGGCATTGATGGTAGCGATGCTCGCGATGCTGGTGCTGGCGGTGCCGGCATTCGCAGGAAATTGTTTGCAGGACGAATACGGCTTAACAGCAAGACAAAGTTTGAATTGCACGGCGAACGATGTGCGGGTTGCGAAAGTGATTAATGTCCGTGATCCTAACACCGGCTTGCCGATTACGACGTGCACGCCGGGGACATTTACATTTCTCGCGGATTTTCTGGTGCAGACGACATCTTCGTCGCCGAGATCAAATATCGGGCTCTACTTTCAGAAGGACCCCACCGCTACGAACGCGTTAACCGGAACGTGTTCGGATAACATCCTTACTCCGGCGAACGATGCCAAGTACGAGGAGCTTGATCCTCAACCTCCAACCAAGGGCGCAGTCCCGGATAACTGCGGGGATACCAGCAGCAACGACACCCCAGTGTGCCTGGATGCGAAGAATATTGTGGTACCTTGCTCGGGACCGCACACGCAAACGTTCACTGCGACGCAGGTTGTCAGCGCCGTGGTTACGAATTTCATCTGCCCTTCCACTCTCCCCAACGGCACAGAGCTAAGTCTGCCGAACTGCACCAGCTGGCAGGTGCCGGGATCCACCGTTCAGTGTCTCTCAAACGATGGCACCTATGAAGGTGCGTTCCTTAATTCGAAGCCAACGGCGATACCGGGGTCTCCTTCGAAGTGCAATTGCGACACAATCCCTCTTGGCATTACAGTTCAGAAGCCAAGTGTGGAAGTAACAAAGGACTGCACCATCGCTGGCAACAGCCCTGCGCAGGATCACTTGAGCAAGTGCACGTTCGGTACTGCCAATGTGGAGGGTGGTGACGTGGTCTACACGGTAGGCATTACCAACAAGTCGAACTTTGGCGATGCCGTAGTCGACCAGGTTTGCGACAGCCAGTACGGCACAATCTCGGATGACGGGAAGGTGTCCGCTTGCGCCGCTGGCGATCTGTGCAAGTCTCAGTGTACTGGGGTCGACACTCCTTTCAAGGGTTGCACCGGCGCCGGTACTGCCAGCGCGGGAACAAGTTGCATAAAGAGCACTACTTGCTCCACGCCGATAACTGTTAACGGAACTCCGGCATCGTGCACCTTCACGGCAAGCCAGCCCGAAAAGAAGGACATAACGGACACCGTAAACGTAAGTGGAGGAGGATCGTCGACCGGCACTTTTGGCCCGACGAGTTCAAATAGCGTTGAAGTGGTATCCGGAGAAGCGCCGAGTACCGCGAAAATAGACAAGGGCTACGTTAGCACGAAAGCCGCTTGCGTAACCGTCAGGTACAGCGTGGACGTCACCAACACGAGCGGCTTCGATGAGAATCTGTCGCTGACAGGTCTCGTTGACACTCCCTTTGGCGATCTTACCAAATGCACCAATGCTGGTTGCACAAACACCGGAGGCAACCTCATCCTTGGCACCACTTGCGGCGTCGCTGTTGGCAGTGCGGGCCTTGGCTCGCTAAGCGGGGTAACCGCTAGTTCCACGAACGGAGGCGCGCTACCAACAGGTTCCTCACAACTGCAAGCCGGGACTGGCTCTTCTGACTACAAGTGCCAGTTCGACGCGCAGTTCTGCGGCGCACTTGACGCAACCAACTGCATCTCGAACACCGACAGGGTGAGCGGGAGCTTCACCGGTGACGAAGGTGAAACCGGTACATCATTCATCACGGTGACCAATAACTCGTTCACAGTGAAGGAGTGCTTGCAACCGGCGAACACGTCGTCTCAGTAATTAATGATTGTGGGATCGCCCATCTCAGCGGGCGGTCCCGCAGCAGCTTGCGATTTAGCAATTCGAAAGCGCCGGCCGAACCTGGCCGGCCTTTTTGTTCAGGAATCGATTCGTGACGAGAGCTTATTGCACTGAGAAGCTGGTACTGGCTCCAGCGACAGACGCAGTTCGCAGGACGCTTGTGCCTGCTTGCACCTGATAAGTCCCAGTGGCCGCACGACGTGACAATTTGTAATTGATTAAGGCCACGCCGTTGCTTCCCGTGGTCCCATTTAGTGTGGTCCCCTTTCCACCGGGGGTGGTGACCGTAACAGCCACGTTGGTGCCAGCCTCGGGGACTGTGCCATCTGCCATCGTAACGGTGATGCTAACGGTCTGGCCGGGCAAGTAGCTGGTCTGATTGGTTGCCACACTAACAACTTGGGCCGCCGGTGCGGAAACCAGGTAGGTAGCTGAGGAAGATGCGGCATAGGTGTTAGCTGAGGCATCGCTCGCGAATATGGCAAGGGTGTAATAACCATCTGCTGTCCCTGCCGGCGAGGCTACTGTCAGGGTCACTGAGCCGCTCTTGCCAGGGGAAAGCGGCAGCACTGCGGTGTTCCACTGGCCGCTCCAACTACCCGACGGCAACACGTCGCTTAGATTAAAGGTTGCGGGTGCACAAGAGGAACTGTCGTTATCAGTAACTGTGATGCTGAAGTTGACTGAAGTTCCAGACGTTACAGCCTGGCTCTGAGATGGGGAGACCGTGACACCGGGGTTTGCTTTGGTGCAAGCAGATCCGTTCATCGTGATTTCCAGGGTTGCGCCTGCGCTGCTTACATTGGTCGGCGTGATGCTAAGCCCATCTGTGGAATCGTCAAAGCTCTGACCGGTAGCAAGCGAGGCATCGAACCAACCTCGGGAGGTTGGAGTCGCCGGCGTCATATCAAGCAATTGGCTGCTATTGCCATCGCCGTCTGTACCCTGATGGACAAGTACACCAGCGGTTTCGTTCTGAGTGTAATAAATACTGTCAGCGAGGAATGAGTCGAACCCAAGCGCCTGACGAGCCTCCAGGTAGTACCAGGTTTTTACGCCTGCGGAATTGGTGGATTTTAGAATCTTCACCGCCGCTGGTCCGGAGCCGCCGGCTTCGTAAGGACCGATAGTATATGTTCCGCTGCTGGTCACCGTCTGTATTGGAGGAGAGGCTCCATGATTCAGCCAGCCCAGGCGTTCCTTTTGGAAGGCGTTGTAGTGCGGGGATGCTGTTTGTGGTGTACCCATTGTGTCCAGACGGTCGCCGTATTCAACGACGTTGCCGCTGGAACAAATGGCTGCTGTCAAGCCGCAGTCAAGTGAATGGGAATGCCACAAGCCCAAGGCATGCCCGAGTTCGTGGTGTATCGTTTGACTATCGGGCGTGCTCTGGTTAATCCAGCTTTCCGATGGATTTCCGCCGACCGTTGAAGAACCAGCCCACCCACAAGCACCGTTATCCGGGAAGGCATACACATATCTGGTGTAGGACGAGAGGTTCACGCCGGCAGCCGTCGCAGCATTTCTCGCATCGCTCGCCATCTGGGACATGTTGCAGGTTGTAACGCTATCAGGGATCGTGTACCAGCCAACAATAGTTCCAGTAATAGAGGTCTGGCCGTAGGAGTTTTCGGTAAAAAAATTACTGGCCGTATTGAAGAACATGTTCTGTGCATCGGCGACGGTGTAGGGCTGGATAGTGTCGTCCAGAAAATTGACGAGCATTACCAGGGTTGACTGCGGCCCTAAGGTGTTGGGCACAGGAATCGAGGGTGTCACTGTCCCTCCGGTTGAACCTCCCCCCGTTTGCTTCACGTTGCTGCCCGAATAGAGGAGCAGATTGCCATTCGACAGCCGGCCATTGGCGCGGACGTGATCTCCAGATAGAAGGTGGGTTGGCGGGTGCTTGGCGAACTTGAGCGGAACCCGAGTTCCATCCACTTGCTTCAGTGTGAAGAGAAATCGGCCATGGCCATCTTTGAAATCCTGATGGACAATTTCCATTTGGCCTTCTAGCTGAACCGCTTGACCCTGCCCATATTGCAATAGGGCTGCAACAGCGGGATCGTCAGCGAGGCCGTTGTCGTTCGGGTTGTGCGCGAAGCCGACTGTGCTGATGAGGAGCGTCAGGCCGGCGAAGATTGCGCGGCCAAAGATCCGGGGGGCACAGATCCTCATTTTCATGATGGATATCCTTCCCACCATGATCCCCGCCTAAATTGAATAAGGGGAGGTCACGCAAGTGCAGTGACAAAGGAGCATCTCGAAGGTACTGGTACCTTTGGCTGATACGCAGAGCTTCCGCAGATGCATTCTCGGCGAAGTAGATGCGCGTCGTGGCCCGGGTGCAGTTTTGAAACAGCCAATAAACTGCTAACGGGTTACCTGAGAGACATTTACACTCACAGTCGGATGGCTGCTTTTCCGAGCCAGTTCGTCATCGATGACACTGATGAACTCTTCCTTGGGCTTAGCGCCGTTCAGAAAGACGCCGTTGATAAAGAACGCAGGCGTGCCGTTAACGCCCGCTTTACGGGCATCCTGGGTGTCCTTTTCGATATCGGCCTTGTACTTTTCCGTGGACAGGCAGGACTCGAACTGCTTCTCATCGAGCTTCAAATCGCGGGCGTATCCGATCAAAACATCTTTTTCCAGCTTCGACCCCGCGAACAGCTGATCGTGGTACTCCCAGAACTTGCCCTGCTCCAGAGCGCAGCGCGCGGCCTCAGCCGCCATCATGGCCTGAGGATGGATGGCGCTGAGCGGGAAATCGCGATATGAGAGCCTTACTCTGTCGCCGTATTTCGCCAGCACGTCCTTGACGGTTGGTTCGGCCTGACGGCAGTAGGGGCATTGGTAATCTGAAAACTCGACGATCATAATCGGCGCTTTGGCATCTCCACGCACGCGCGCTGGATCGTGTGCGACTTCTACTCTCGGAGCCGAGAGCAGAACCACCACTTTCGTCCCCTCGCGCAGCGTCTTTATGTAGTTCTCGCGCGCTTGCCGTATCTTCGCCTGCTTGAATGAGTCTCGAAGCTGAGTCTTCACCTCTGCGAAAGGTTTTCCTACTCTGCCCAACCCGTAGTAGTAGCCTTCCAGCTCGGCATCACTGGGATCGGAAATGCTGGCGTTCACTTCCTGCTCGATCAGCTTTTCGGTCGTCAGCCCTTTCTTTTTGGCGGCAGCCTCGAGCATCTTCTGTTCAATCAGGCCGTCCAGGGCCTTACGCTTGATCTCAAATTCCTGATTTCGCAAAGGCTGGAGCTGTCCTTCAATGGAAGGAGCAAGGTCCTCGTCATAGATGGGTTGGCCGTCCACGGTGGCGACGGGTTGTTTTGGTTTGGTGTCCGCACCCGTGGCCAGCAACGGCATGGCGAAACAGGCGGATAAAAGGAGAAGAAGCGAAACCTTGAAGTGGCTCATGGCGGGCTGGAGTATAACCCGAAAAGAGGCTGATTAATTAAAAGAGTTTTCGCCAAAAGCCGCGTCCCAAGCGCCAGAACACGGATCTGTGCAAGCCATTTCATCTTCGTGCCGCACGCCAAAATTCCTCGAATCGCTGTAACTCAGAACTGAATCAAAACAAAGGGCATTGTCTACAGGGCCGGCTGCAGGTGGGACAAGCTCCAATTCCCGCTTTTGCCGCTACCCACGTTGTTAAAAACGAGTCAAAAACCTAATACACTGGCTTGAACGAAGGAAAAGCGAATGGTTCGAAGAATGTTGTTGATGCTGGGGGTCGTATTACTGGTGCTTGGCGGCCTGGCATTTGTTAAATACCGGCAGGTTCAGACTGCGGTCGCGGCCTCCAAGAGCTTCCAACTGCCGCCGGAGGCGGTGACCAGCATTGTGGCCAAGCAGTCGCCATGGCCTAATACCATCGGTGTCATCGGCACCATGGAAGCGGTGCATGGCGTCACTGTCAGCGCCGATCTGCCGGGCACCGTGGCAAAGATCAATTTCGAGTCAGGTAAGTCGGTGCAAGCAGGGGACATACTGGTCGAACTGGACACCCGGCAGGAGCGCGCCCAGTTGGCATCTCTGCAGGCCCAGCATGAATTATCCAGTCTCAACTACGATCGCGCCAAGAATCTGTCGAACGCGGGAGTAGTGTCACGGCAGGATTACGACCGCGCCAATGCCGACCAGCGGCAGACGGAGGCCAACGTTGCCGAGGTCAAGGCCACTATTGAAAGAAAGATCATCCGAGCACCGTTTTCTGGAATATTGGGGCTGCGTAAGGTCAATCTTGGCCAGTACTTAGCTGCCGGCGCTCCGATTGTTTCACTGCAATCCCTGGATCCCATCTATGTGGACTTTGGAATACCCCAGGAAGCCGCGTTGAAGGTCCAGGTAGGACGTCAACTGGTAGTGACGAGCGACGATCTGCCGGGCCGCGAATTCCGCGGCCAAGTCACGGCTCTTGACTCACTGGTCGACCAGACCACGCGTAACATCCAGGTACAGGCGACATTGCGGAACCCGGGGGGCAAGCTGAAACCCGGAATGTTCGTGCAAGTGGACGCAACATCTGGAGCGCCGGGTAATTTTGTCACTCTGCCGGCATCTGCAATCAGCTACGCGCCCTACGGCGACTCGGTGTTTGTCATTACGGATATGAAGGACCCCAAAGGTCAGACCTACCGCGGAGTTCGTCAGCAATTTGTGAAGGTTGGGCCTGCGCGCGGCGACCAGGTGGCAATTCTTTCCGGAGTCAAACCGGGAGAAGAGGTGGTCACCTCTGGAGTATTCAAGCTGCGCAACGGCGCGGCCGTACAAGTGAACAACAAAGTTCAGCCGGAGAACAATCCGGCTCCCAAGCCCGAGGACAGTTAACCAATGAAGTTTACAGACTTATTCATTAAACGGCCCGTCCTCGCGATTGTAGTAAACCTGGTCATTCTGATCGCGGGCTTGCAATCGATCCGTTCGTTGAGCGTACGTCAGTATCCGCGGAGCGATATCGCGGTGGTCAGCGTGACCACCTCGTACGTAGGCGCGAATGCCGATCTGGTGCGCGGATTTATCACGACTCCGCTGGAGCGCGTCATTGCGAGCGCGGATGGCATTGACTACATGGAGTCGTCCAGCGCCCAGGGGCTGAGCACCATTCTGGTGCACCTGAAGCTTAACTACGACACGAACGCGGCACTAACGCAGATCCAGGCCAAGGTGGCACAGGTACGCAACGACCTGCCGCCGGAGGCGGAAGCTCCCGTCATCGATCTTCAAACTGCAGACAATCAGTTCGCGGCGATGTATATCGGGTTCTCCTCCAGCGATCTCGATCAGAACCAGATCACCGATTACCTGACGCGTGTGGTGCAACCCAAGCTGAGCGCGGTCAGCGGAGTGCAGCGCGCGGACATCCTTGGCGGAAGACTTCCGCAACATGGTGGTTAAGCAAGATAACGGCGTCATCGTGCGGATGGGCGAGATCGCGGATGTGGTGCTGGGCGCCCAAAATTACGATTCTGATGTTCGGTTTAACGGTGAAAGCGCCACCTTTATGGGCATCTGGGTGCTGCCCACGGCGAATTCACTGGATGTAATCAAGCAGGTGCGTGCGGAGATTCCGGCGATTCGAGCGCAGCTGCCAACCGGAATGAAGGTTGGTATTCCGTACGACTCGACGGCATACATTCAGGATGCGATCAGCGAAGTACTGCATACACTGACGGAAACACTTCTGATCGTCATCTTCGTCATCTTCCTGTTCCTCGGGTCGTTCCGATCAGTGCTGATTCCGGTGGTTGCGATTCCGGTGTCGCTGATTGGCGCGGTCTTCCTGATGCTGGTGGCAGGTTTCACCATCAACCTGCTCACACTGCTGGCGATCGTTCTTTCGGTAGGACTGGTGGTTGACGATGCGATCGTCATGGTGGAAAACGTGGAGCGGCACATCCAGCAAGGGAAGCCGCCGCTCCGGGCTGCCATTGATGCCGCCCGCGAACTGGTTGGGCCGATCATCTCGATGACCATCACGCTGGCGGCAGTGTATGCGCCGGTGGGCATCCAGGGCGGATTGACGGGCGCTCTGTTCCGCGAATTTGCCTTCACGCTGGCAGGCGCAGTGACAGTCTCAGGTATTGTCGCGCTGACGCTGTCTCCCATGATGGGGTCGAGATTGCTTAAGGCTGGTGCGTCAGAACGCGGGTTTGCGGGCTGGGTGAATCGCCGGTTTGAGTCAGTACGCCGCGCTTATACGCACACGCTTACCGGAACGCTTCGCTACCGGCCGGTGGTGCTTACGCTGTGGGCCATCATTGCTGTGCTGATTGTTCCGTTCTACATGTTCTCGCAGCGTGAACTGGCGCCGGCAGAGGACCAGGGAGTTGTTTTCGGAGTGATTCAGGCCGCCCCCAACTCAACCATAGATCAGACCAACCTGTTCGCGAAAGAAGTGTACGACGTTTATCACGCGTTTCCGGAAAGCGGCAGCATCTTCCAGATTACCAGTCCGACCGGCGGCTTCGGCGGTATGGTGACTAAGCCCTGGAGCGAACGGAAGAAAACTGCCCAACAATTACTGGTGGAATCTACCGGCCCTCTATCCAAGATCGCCGGGATTCGCGTGATTCCTCTGACTCCGTCGCCGTTGCCGGGCGGAGGAGACTTCCCGGTCGACTTTGTTATTGCGACTCCGGCTGAACCACAGCAATTAGTCGGTTTCGCGCAGCAGTTGGTTGGCGATGCCATGAAGAGCGGCATGTTTATTTACGCCGACTCGGACCTCAAATTCGACCAGCCGCAGACTGAAGTGGTTTTTGACCGCGACAAAATCCGCTCGCAGGGCGTCGATATGAGCCAGGCGGGCCAGGACCTTTCAACCCTGCTGGGGGGAAATTATGTGAACCGGTTCAGCATCCAGGGTCGCAGTTATAAAGTGATTCCGCAGGTAAAGCGAGTGGAGCGGCTGACTCCGGATCAGCTGTCGCAAATCTATGTGACCGGCTCCAAGAACGACATGGTGCCGCTCTCCACATTTGCCAGCCTTAAGACCTCGACTCAACCGCGAGGTCTTAAGAAGTTCCAGCAATTGAATTCCGTGCGTATCCAGGGCGTAGTTCCCCCGAACGTACCTTTAGACAAAGCGCTGCGGTTACTGGAAGATGATGCAGCAAAGATCCTGCCGCAGGGTTTCACGATCGACTACGCGGGTGAATCGCGTCAGCTCCGGGTGGAAGGTAGCAAGTTCCTGGGCACCTTCTTATTATCAGGGATACTGATTTA
>QHZY01000171.1 GCA_003224855.1 Acidobacteriota bacterium
AGCCCGTCGCGGTCGTAGTCGAACCACAAGGCTGAGGTGCTGAAGGCCTGGCGTCCCGCAAGACCGCTGCTTTTTGTGACATCAACAAAAGTCCCTTTCCCGGTGTTTCTGAAGAGCCGATTCTGGCCGACACAAGTGATGAGAAGATCTGGGAATCCGTCATTGTTGTAATCTCCGATCGCCACACCCATGCCGTACATTTCGATATCCAGGCCGGCGCTTCGAGTGACGTCGGTAAAAGTCCCGTTGCGGTTATTGCGGCACAGTTTCACGGTGCTGCGCTCACGCCGGCGGCCCGGCCAATCTGCGCCATTGATCAACAGGATGTCCTGCCAGCCATCGCCGCCGTAATCGAGAAACGCGCATCCCGAACCCAGGGTTTCGGGAAGAAATTTGCCGCCGAAAGCGCCACTATTGTGTTTGAAATTCACGCCGGCGGAAGAAGTCACGTCGACCATGCGAAATCCAGCCCGGGAAGCTGCAAATGCTTTCAGGAGCGGGAACGAAACGGTCGAAGCCAGGCCCGCCATGGTCAACAAAAAGCTGCGGCGATCCAGCCCAGACTCAGAGTTCACGGAAGGTTGACCAGCCCGTTGCGGATGGCGTACACCACGAGCTCAGCAGTTTTGTGAATGCCGAGCGCGTCCATGATGTTGGCACGATGCACGGCAACCGTGTTCGCGCTCAGCTCAAGGGAGGTTGCAATTTCCTTGTTCGACTTGCCGTCAACAATCATCTGCAGGATTTCCAGTTCGCGTGGAGTCAATCCCCCGCTCCGTTCACCTTTCAAGGCGGCGGGACGACGAAGCTGCGGATCCAGTACCGTCTCTCCTGATGCAACCCGCCGAATCGCAGCACTGAGTTCCAGGTCTACGGCATTCTTGAGTACGTAGCCGCGGGCGCCGGCGTCCAAAGCCTGTTTCACCAGCGTGTTCTCCGGGTGCATACTCAACATCAGAATCACCGCTTCAGGTTGTTCGCGCAGGATCTGCCGGGTCGCTTCCAATCCGTTCATGCCCGGCATGGCGCAATCCATTACGATAACGCTCGGCTTGAGCTTATGGGCCAGGCGAACTGCCTCGGAACCATCTCCGGTCTCGCCCGCCACCACGATATCCGGTTCATCTTCCAGCATACGACGGAAGCCACGTCTCACCAGGGCATGATCGTCGACCAGCAGTACCGAGATCTTATCCCGCATGACCATCCAGCGATTCCCGAGGTACCGCCAGGCGGACAACAGTGCCACCCTGTGACGGCTTGCCTACCTCCATCGTTCCTCCCAGTAATTCTGCTCTTTCCCGCATGGCCACCATGCCTATTCCCTTCTTCATTGCGGTCGGCGCGATTCCAGAGCCGTGATCCTCAACTTCAAGATTCAAGCCGGTCGAAGTGAACCGCAAACGTACCCACGCCTGTTTAACTCCAGCGTGCCGACTCACGTTGTTCAACGCTTCCTGCAGCACGCGATAGACATGAATCGCGCCATTACCATTCACCTCGAACGGCTCACCGGACTTTTCATAGGATATGTGAATACCTGATTGCCGTTCCATGACCGGCAAGTACCAGTCGAGCGTATTCTCCAGGCCGGATTCTTCCAGCATCATAGGATGGAGCGCCTGGGATAAGCTGCGGACCTTTTCGAGTGTCTGCTGGGCGACTTCGCCGACTTCACGAAGATCAGATCGCAAAGGAGAGTTCTCGGGGATCTGTTTGCCGGCACGCGCCAGCATTGAGCCGATGGCGGTAAGAATCTGTCCAAATTCGTCGTGCAGTTCGCGAGAAACGTGGCGTAAGGTCGATTCCTGGGTCGAGATAAGTTTTTGCGCCAGTTCGCTGCGCTGCTCCGATAATTCGGCCAATTGCGCGAACAACATGCGGTTTGACCGTATCAGGTACAGAGACGTAAGCAGGATGGCACCCAGGGTTGCGGTCAAGAACAGGTACACCTGGCGCTGAACACGCTGATAAATATCCGCGATGCGTTGCGCCGCCTGCTCTTCGCTCTCATTGTTCTGCACCAGCAAGCGCGCCACCGCCGTGCTGAGGGCCTGCTGGCGTGCCTGCAATGTGAGCCGGATCTGGTTTCGAGCCTCTTCCGGCTTGCCATTTTTCGCCAGAGCAAACATACGGTCAACAGCGTCCCAGAACTGGGTAGCCATGTTGCTTAAATATTGGCGTTGTTCGGGAGTCCGCGTTCCGACCGCAACCTGCTCCTCGTTTTTCAACGCGTCATTGAGGTCAGTGCGAATGCGATGGAACTGAGACGCCCAGGCGGTCAACGGATAAGGCTCATCATTGTCCAGCATGTCGCGCATGGCAAGAGCCAGCGAGTTCAGGTCATTTTGTATTCGCAGCAGCTGCAATGAATCCTGACGGTTGCGATTAACCAGGTTATTCTGGAGCTCGCGAAGGCCCTGAATCTGCCGGGTTATGTATGCCGAATACGCCACCACGGCCGCCAGAGTAATGATCAGGCCGACAAACAACGCGGCAGATGGCGAGCGGCGGGAAGCCTTCGCGGTTGGCACGTCCCGAGCATACAACGCGCGCGACTTGCGGCAAAACTGCTGGAATGTCTTTCAATTACTGGTTTTCGGCAGTGCAGCATCCAGCGGAAAAGACTTAAAGGCTACCTGCCGGGTACGTGCCGAGGTTTTCTTATTGGCATCGATCGTGTTCTCGGTCAGCGTTCCGCGAATAACGTAATAGTCTTCTTCGGTGCGGTCCTTGCCCTGCCCTCGATCCACACTACCCTTGAATTCGTACCAGACGCTGTGAACCGTATCGGTTGTAAAAGTCAGCTTGTTGCCTTCGAGCTTGCCCTGCTTGAAAAACTGATCAAGGAAAACGCCGCGATCGCTTTCCAGGTCGCCATAACGAGAGATAAACCCGGTAACTCTTCCGGCCTCTTCGATAGTGAGTTGCAAGAATTCGCCGTCACGAATGAATGCATACATGCCGGAGTAGTCATCCACCGGGTTAGGAGGTACCTGTTGTGCGCAGAGTGCCAGCCGGCAAAGAATCAATACAATCCACCAACGCGTCATCGGTTTCAACATACCTAATTAAAACATGATCGTGGCCCGGTTCGATTGTGAGCATGAATAACCACAGGCGCAGGCTATAATTGGACTTCCGTTCCCCTCATGGGCTTCCCGCTGCAGACCACCAGACTCGCCGTTCGAGAGGACTCTGCACCCGTTCTTCTGCCGCATTGGGAGCCGGGTTTCCGGACATTCTGGCAAAACCTCGCTGATATTTTTCGGAAATCTCCAACCGGAATCGAGTCCGGGATCGCACCAGGAGTTTTCTGGCCCGACGTCTTTGTGTCGCGCCGCTTCCCTTGGGCGCGCTTCGCGCTCTCGGGAACCATGCATCTGCTGGCGCTTGCACTCATTCTCGCGACCGGACGCCTTTGGCCGGAGCCTGATCGCGTCTATGACCATGCTTCCCTGAGCAAGCAAGATGTGATTTATTTCTCGCCGACGGAGTATCTGGCGCCTTTTGATTCCGGTGCTGGCGAGAGTTCTCCGACTCGGGGAGAGCCGGCTTTTGCCTCTCAGCCAATTCTTTCCGTTCCAGCGAATCCCGATAACCGCACGCAGACCATCGTCACTCCGCCGGATATCAAGCTTGACCGCGAGGCACCAGTTCCGAACGTAGTTGAATGGAAGCAGTCACCGCCTCTTCCCGCAGTGCCAATCTCAGCTGCCGAGCGTCCACTCGATCAGAACGGCGGCCTGATCCTTCCGCCGGCGGTAGTTGAGCCTCCACCTTCGGTGGCCGGTTCCTTGAGCAAGCCAGTGATGAATTTGTCTTCGCAGCCGATTGGGCCGACACCAAGTCTCGAGAGCGCCACCCGCATCAACAACACACCGGCTCTGCAGACTGCCGCGGTCGGTCCTCCTCCTGCCGTTTCAGCTGGAGAGATCCGCCGAAACGCTAACGCTCTGGATATGGGCGGCTCAGAGGTGGTAGCGCCGGCCCCAACAGTCACAGGACAACGCTCGCCGGCAGCTAATGTTGCTGCCGGACTGGCCCCTATTGCAATCGCTCCCGCGCCGTCTACTTCCGGGATGCAAGGCGCGACAACCTCAGGCAGGCTGATTGCGTTAGGCATTCATCCTGCTTCGCTCAACCTTCGCATTGTGGCTCCAAATGGCAATCGCCGTGGTGCATTTGAGGCTGGACCGCATGGCAAAACCGGCGCTGCAGGTTCTCCGACCGTGGAAGGGCGTGCACACGAAACGGGAGAATCACCATCCCCGGGAAACAGCAGAGGCATTCCCGCGGGGCTGCGGGTCGGCCCCGCATCCCACGCCGTGGGCGGCGCACAAGGAACTTACCCTGGTGAGTCACAGATCGCATCAGTCAAGCCTGAAACTGCTCGGGTTACCGGACCAGCCTCCGAAGTGCCAGACGAAAAGGTGACGGAGGCCGATCGCCAGGTTTTCGGCAGCCGCAGGTTTTACTCCATGAGTTTGAACATGCCCAATTTGAATTCCAGCGGCGGAAGCTGGGTAATTCGGTTTGCGGAGTTGGCGGATAGCAATGACCACGGAGAACTTACTGCCCCCGAAGCGATCCAGAAAGTGGACCCCGCATATCCTCTCTCCCTGATGCGGGACAATGTTCAGGGCACCGTAACGGTGAGTGCCGTCATCCGCCGGGACGGATCAGTGGGGGATGTGCATGTGGTGAAGTCAATCGATGAACGGCTGGATCTCTACGCCTGCAATGCGCTTTCAAAGTGGCATTTCCAGCCTGCATTGAAGAATGGCGCTCCGGTCGATCTGCGGGCGGTTGTGCTGATTCCGTTTCGGCCGAGCCGTCTGAAGTCGGGGTTCTGAAGCAAAGCTACTTAGGGTCGACATCTCCTGCTGCAGGCGAGCAAATGCCGCTTCGCTCATCTTTATCCCGTTCAGGTTGTATTTCACAATGAGATCTTCGTCTGATTCCTGCACCTCAGCAGTTTGAAATGCGTGAACATTGAATGGCGTGTCGACCGCGCTCAACATTTTTCGTACTCTCTTATTGCAGGATGAGAGACGATCACTCTCATTCAGCGCGTCGGAGATCATGATCTGCCGATCGCCGTCCATAAGGTACATCGGAGGCGAGTCCTGAAACGAAATTCCGATCCCCAATTCGAGGCTTGGAAGCCCGGCACGCTGCAGCAGGTGGTTGTAGCCGCGCACAATCTCTATGATTTCGCGCGCCAGCACGCACGCCCGACTCACGGGCAGAGATGCTTTACCGTCATGTTCCAGCAGCGCGAGGATCAGGGCGTCACCCTCCGCAAAAACCTTGGTAGCTTCGTACTTGGCCAGCAATTTGTTTACCGGATCATAAAAGTTCAAGCTGAAGTAGGACGCCGGGTTCATCCCCCGCTCCAGCAGCATGCGCGTCAGCTTGGTGGAGTCGCGGACGTCGGCCTTGATGATCACATGGCGTGAAATCTTGTCACTGGCGGGTTTCTGCTCCTCGGCAAGCAGGAACTCGTACAGCGTTCCGTTCATTGCGGAAAGCTCTTGAATGCGATCACTGCCAATCAGGTTTACTGCATCCAGTCCGCTGCTCAAAGCTTCCAGCCGGCGAAGGTCGCGATGATAGCGAAGAAAATCGCGCATGAAGCGCCCCGCGACCTTGGCACGTTCACTGCCCTTGCAGGCAGAGAAGCGCGCCATGGCGGAGTACCAGCTTTCAGGGCTCAGGCGGCCATGCTCGGCAATGAGCTTTTCCACCCGTTCGCGTTCTTCGCGTGAAATCAACCCGTTCTTCAACTGCTGCGGATTGATGCGAGGAGAATATTCGGAGAGCAGCGGGACGATCTCATACGATGCAGCCACCCAATCCATCACATTTTCGCGCTCCAGTAGATTCAGCCATGCCGTTAACCTCAACCTTTGCCCCTGGCCAGCCTCCGTCGCGTCATCCGGCTGGCCGGCAGCCACCAGTTCCTGAGCGTTCTCGGGCACATTCAACCAGCCTTCCATCGCGCTTTCTTCGATTGCGCCCTGCCCCGTCAGCGATGAGACAAATGAGATGAACAGTTCGCGGATCCGCATGAATCGGTCAGGATCTCTGTCGAAGTTACCCAGCATGACGTAGTGCTCGGCGTTCAGATACGGATCCCTGCCATCTTCGCTGAAAACCAGCGGGTTCAGGAAAAGCGCGTAGGTGTGTTCCTGATCCGCGCCGAACAGTGAACGGCGCATCCGCGCCAGTGTTTCCTTTTCGATTTCACGAACCGTCCGGAACAGATCCTGGCTGGTCTTGCGCAGAATAATTTTTTTGTTTACCTGGAATTGTGAAATCCGTTCGCGGAATTCAACCGCTCTGTCCGACCGCATTCCTTCATAGCTCTTCAGTTTGGTCCGGCCGCGCTCAAGCAGCAGTAGAAATTGAGAATTGAGCTCCAGCTTGAGAAATTTCAGGATTGCCGTTCGCCCCAGCAAATCTACGGCGATGCTGCCACTGACCTTGGCGCGATTCACGGAACCAACCAGCAGGTCTGACAGCAAGGGCTTCAGATCTGAGGCTGCCGCTCGCGAAGACATGGTTGCAGGACGAAGGCCACCCGGCAGATTTTGCTTCGCGGCGTCCACCGTCTGAGCGTCAAGAATTCCTTCCAGGTCTGCATGGCGAATGATCAGGCGCGAAACGTGAAGTCGCATCTGCTCAACGAACTTGCGGCTTAAGTGGACATCGTGACGAAGATTGTCAACCCCCACTTGCAATCCCCGGAAACTGAACTCAGGCCTGTAACTGGCCAGTTTGGGCGGGCGCTGATCCGGCCGTCCACGACCGAGCCTGATGATAGGAATGCGTACCATGCAGAATTCAGGGCTGTGTACGAGCTTCAGTGATCAATTCGGTGCGGAAAGCCGGCACCACCAAAGCCTGCTCGACTGTGGGAACGTTCAAGCGCGCCAGTCTGGCGGCAATTTCGCGCGCTTCATCGGTACGTCCCGTGCTGCGATAGATTTGCCAAAGCAAGCGCATTGAAAATGGGTTGTCAACATCCTCCTGCAAATGTTCTGCAGCTTCCGCGTGCTTGCCTTGCGCTTCCAGGACCATGCCGGCTGCGGCGTGATAGCAGCGTTCGACCGCCTGGCTCCGGGAATGCTCGGACAGTTCCTGCATTTTAGCTAGCGCCGTGTCCGCAGCGCCCATGTCCTCGGCTTGGGAGGCGCGCAGTGCGCGTGCCCATAGAATGTGTGCCAGTTTGTCCTGCCTGTCACCCTCAGAAATAAGGTTGTGTTCGCGGAGCGCCGCTTCCGCCTGGCCCAGCAGTTTCATGGCAGACTTGGAATCGGGTTCGTAAAGCGCAAGCGCCAGATATGCCTCCGACTCCCAAGCTGGTAAACCCGCCGAGTGAGCATGTTTGGCGACAGCCTTAACTGCGCGATTTGCTTCTTTCGGATTGTTTTCGCGGATCCAGGTGACTGCTGATTGCAGTTGGTATTGAATCTTGTCGCTCTCGTCCAACGAAAAAACGATGGCGCGTTCATATTCTTCGCGTGCTGCCGCCTGGTTGCCCATGAGGGCGTACGTATCAGCCACCCCTAGTTCCGATCCGAAGTTGGGATCCATCCTTATGCTCAGACGATATTGAACCAGCGCCTCATCGAACTTGCCGGCCATTCGAAGCAGCTCGCCATACGAGTCATGCGGGTTCGGCTGATCGGGTTCGAGCGCAATGTAATGCTCCATCTGCGCAAAGCCTTTCTGAAACTCTCCGGTAAATGCGTAGGCATAACCTAGTTCGTTGATCGCCGCCGGGTAGTTGGGCGCAAGCGAAACAGCTTTCTCCAGAAGCACCACGGCCTGCGAGTAACGCTCTCGCTCTACCAGCCATCTGCCTGCAAGAAATTGCAAGCGCTGATCGCGCGGGTAGATGGTTAACAGATCGTTCATTGCGGCAATCGCAGGAAGATAATCGCCCTCCTGCACGCCCGCCAGCCAGGTGATTAGAAGCTGTTCTCCCCGGCTGACTTTTGAGGCAAGGGCCTTCGCTCTGGTGCGAGACGCCGCCTGTTCTACGGGATCATGGCTCACATGCGCGATCAGAATGTGGCCTTGCGCAAAATTGGGGTCGGCAATAACCGACTGACGCAGATCAGCCAGCGCCTGGTCCCGCCGCATGTATTCCAGGTTCTTCATCGCGCTCTCAAACTTCACACGCGCATTTTGAGAGTGGGTGGTTATCGGGACGAATTGAGGCGAGAAGCTCGGCAGACGATGGCGGACGCCGCTCGCCGCGACAGAAGCGGTCAGCAAAACAATTACGGCAGACGTGCGGCGAAGCATTGCTCCTCGCAAACTGCTGAAATGACTAGCTCTGCGAGGAGCCTAGCACGGGCCTTTTATGCGCTAAAGTTACTCAAGTTACTCATCGGCCAGTTCACGGCCGGGTGTCCAGCGGATGTTTTGACTTCTCGTAGAATTCATTCTGCAGCTTCAGACTCTCCTGGTCAGCTTTAACACCGCGGATTGCGGCAACGATGCCATCCTGCCACGCCTTCATCTTGAATTCGCCCATTTCTTTGGTGGCAGCGGAGCCGTCGCCGGAATAATGATTGGGGAAACGTGCATACCACCAGATGCCGGTGTACACATTTTCCGGCAGCTTCACCCGGCCAAGGTCGG
Organism: Acidobacteriota bacterium; assembly: GCA_003224855.1. Lineage (GTDB taxonomy): Bacteria > Acidobacteriota > Terriglobia > Terriglobales > Acidobacteriaceae > Gp1-AA142. The sequence continues at coordinate 8,659 of QHZY01000171.1, forward strand.
CTCCCGATTCACTCTTCGCCCGGTCGAGATGTACCAGGTCGGGATGCGACACCATTGTGGTGGAAGATTCGACTTCGCCGGCGTGCCAGTCCAGACCCGTGGTCTTGCGCTGCGGCCCTCCGGAAGGAGTATCCACCAACCCAAGCACGTACAAAACGTAATCGTGAGGCTTATCCAGTTGGGTCTGGGCAAAGTATGGCAGCAGATTCTCGTTACCGCCATGACCGTTCACAATCAGCACTTTCTTGCAGCCATTTCGCGCCATTTCGTCGGTGGTTTCCTGCAGCATCTTCAATTGCAGGTCCCGGCTGTAGGCGATGGTCCCGGGCTCGTGCTTGGCTTCGAATATCTGACCCACAAAGTATTCAGGAAACACCACTGCGTACTCCTGTTCAGCAGCGTGGAGTGTGGCGTAACGCACGTTCAGCAGGTCTGTGCCTAACGGCAGGTGCGGCCCATGCTTCTCAAGGATGCCGAAGGGTAACAGGCACGTGCCCTGGGATTGTTGAATCGCAGTGCGGAAATCACCGGCGGTCAATTCTTCCCAGTGAACCGACAACTTGCCTTGTGCCGCCACGGCC
>QHZY01000050.1 GCA_003224855.1 Acidobacteriota bacterium
AACAAGTCTCGCGCTTGGATAACGTGCGCATCGCTTTTCAGTTTCTCGCCTGCGAAGTCGAGGACTTCGCCGCGGGCCTCCAGGGCTTCCGCCTGCCCGCCTTAGCTCAGGTGATAGCAAACACCCATCGCCTCATTCGAGTATCGATCCCCAAGCGAGAATGGGCCGGTGATCGCGTAGGTTCTTGCAATCCGGCTTAATGCTCTGCACCGGAGTTCAGGGTCTTGCGCGATTTTCAAAGATGTTTGGAAAGAGTATCTGGCAAGTCCGTATCGGCCTAATGTGGAATAGATTTCACCGGCACGAAAATGCGCGTGTGCGGCGTTTTCGCTCTGATGAGCGAATTTAAATAGTTGTGCGCTATCTTGGAACGCTTTTAGCGCCGCATGCAGATCGGATGCGGTCTGGTTCTGACCCAATTTAACCGCGCCCTCGTATGCTGCTTGCGCACGGTTTTGCAGTGCGTTCCGTTTGCTGGCCCGGTTCCCAGACACTCCTGGAATACTGGGTTCAACTCTTATTTCGCCGCCGGGAGACGCTTCAACCTGCCCTTGCAAGGACACAGGTGCAAAGGAAAGAGCGCTTGCCAGTAATGCCGGAATTACCTTCCACTTCATATCCGCCGGATCCGCTCTGGCTCAACATTCCTATCCGAATCGACAGCTATATCAACTATGCGGCTTTGGTCAGCGCGCCTTCGTGCAGAGCAGTAAGATTGGCCGCGCATTGTTCAGCTGAATAGTAATAATCGATCTTTAATGGGACCTCGCTCGCCAGGATAAGCGACCAACCCCGTTTGACAAACTCCATCCATCCCGTCGGCCGAAATTGCTTGAGCATCCAGAAATCTGCTTCCAATTCCTGAATTCTTGCGAGTCGTTCCTTTGTTGGGTGGGCGCCTGACCCTTTCGTGGGGTGCGCGCCTGATCCTTTGAAGAAGCGCTCCTCAGCGTTATCGGTCGCGTCTGTCTCGTCGCGAAATGGAAGATAAACCGAAACTCCGTGACAGCGGCTGCCCTGCCTACTCACCTCATTCGCAAGGACAAAACCGTTCTTCGGACCTTTAAGGTTGTCTTGAATTTGCGCACATGCAGTGAGCAGATTGCTGTCCGTGATTTCCCTATGTGCGAACGCTTCCTCTAAGCACTCACAAAAATCACCCAGGTCCACCAGAATGCCGAATACAAAGTCTTTGGCCTTTTGCCGCGCGGAGAGGATCAGCTTGCGCTTCCCAGGATCACAGCTGGCATGAAGTAGAGCGGTGCTCAGCTTGGCCAACGATCCCGTAATAGAGCTGGTATCTCCCAAATTCAAACTCGCGAGCGTAATTCCCTTCACTCCCGTGTTTGGAGTTGCAATGTAATCCCGAAAGGCGTCCTTGTAGAGCTGGGGAATACGCTCGCAAACTCTCGTAACATTGCCCCTCATTTCTTCGTCGTTCTCCAGGTCCTCCAAAATCCTTTCGTACGGGAAACTAGCATCCGGGACATCTTCCTGCGACGCGATCATGAAGTCGGCGTACTCCTGGACCACGGTGGCGATCTCGATCATACTCATGGAACACGCATCCAGTCCTATGATGTCCAGAGTGCGGCCTGGTTTCAAGGTGACCGGCGCGACAACCATCTTAGGGTGGTTCGTTGCTAAATTTCCCTTGGCAAGCTTCGTAGCAGCAAGGGCTTTTCCAAGATTCTTTGCGCTCAGGTATCTTGCGAGATGTCCCCCGTTATGTTCCGACGTTGCGTTTCCAGGCTTCACATATCCTCGGGCTCTCCCGAGGTCATTCTCGTCTGTGAAACGTCGATCTTCATCCAGCAGCAGCTCAATGCCGTGTCCCCACAAAATCAGGCAATAACGCTCAGTCGCAGATATTTCCGAAGCGAAATCGATGAATTCTGTCAGGGTTTCCGGACGCGTCATGTCGACATCGCGAATATGTTCTAACTTCGCGAGCTCGTCTCTGGGAATAAGGCTTTCCTCGAGTGGTGCCTTTCGAGTCTTTTCATCACCCTTGAACAGGTAAACCCGCGCATCAGGCTGTTGATTGTCATCGAATTCTGCGATCACCACGACGTTTTCGCTGGCTGCGTTTCGCAGCTGTTTTAGAGACTCAACAGCAAAGTTGGCCAGAATATTGTCGGCGTTGATGTATGCCATGATGGTCCATTTAACCGGCTGATTTTCCATTTCGCTCCCCCTTCATGCGACCAATGGTTGTTGGGCCCCGACTTGGTGGCCCTTCAACTTATTGCTGGAACAATTGCCTTCTACCCCGGAAGATGACGGACACCCTCTCGATTTCTAATGACCAAACGTGAAAAGTATTTCTCAGGTGAACCTCTTTAGCGATATCGGCTTCACACTTACCAGCAGCCGCCGGTGGAAGATTGTTCGTGAACTACTCAGTCAAGAATGGGTCATTTCGAATTTTCTGAATCGACACAGCTTACGGCCAACGCAGACGCTACGCATTCTGCTCCTCGGTCGGGTGAAAATCAATCAGAAAACGGGTCATTTGCTATGCCAAACCGTGCGATTCGGCGTCAAATACGGTACAAGCTAAGCTCTTGATTACACTCTGATTGCATGGGAAAGGTCATCCGGCGCGCTTTCCTCTCCTCTACGTTCTCGCTCGCTGCAGGCCGACTGTATGCCCAGCCTAAAACGGAGGCCCAAGCTTCACTCGACCTCTCAACCGCAGTAGCGAACTCGGTCGGCGGCTTTTTACCCGGCGATATCATGCTCGCGCAGCAGGGCAAGAACCCGGATCAGATCGCGACTTATCCTCACCTTTCTATACGCCCATCGCGACCTTCGGCTCGGACTATGTGCTGGAGCCGGTGGCTTACGGCATGAAGTTTGCGAACGAGCGTGCGGGCGGTGTATCTCTATAACAGGATTTCACATCACCACTGCAGCAGACCGGAGTAAATGCGACCGCCTACGCCGCACTGTTCGCGGGCGGCAAAGTAGTCGTAATCATTCTGAACAAGGATGCTGAGCAACATATCAGAGCCGATTTGAACTTCGGCGCACGAAGAAACAGCACAGTAGAAACAAGGATGCTCAGCGCGCCCGCGCTCGACAGCCGCGAAGCCCGCATCACGAAATCTCAAAGCTCTGGCCAGATTGAGAGAGGCGAATACAGCTTGACGGTTCCGCGCGCTGCCGGAGTTTGTATAGCGTGAGCTGAATTTCACTGGAGCGGAATTACTCACAACGCTACCGCACCGGAGCCGGTCACCTTCTATTTGGCGGAATCACGGTTGCGCTCACTGGTGAGCACCTTTTCAGCAACCCGCGAAACTCTAGCTCACCAACTCCGCTGTCTTCAAGGAAGCTGCATGACCCTAAGCGGCTCTGTGATCGCCGTTATTACCTGGGCTACAAACCAATTCTTGCCGGAGCGATTCCATCTCGGCAGATGCGTCCTTTATCTGTTCAGCACATTCGTGTCCCTTGCGCGGCAGAAATCCGCCGTAACTCTCCAGCAACAGGCGGGCGTTGGCCTCGATCACGGAGGTCGTCGAGCGCGCTTGGTTGGAGAGAATAGAGGTCAGCCTTGATAACTGCGAGTCGCGTATGGTTAGCTCTTTCTTGCTTTCAGCAGTTTCCTTGTCAAGCATCCTGGCGTGGTAGCACATCAATCCCAACAGACACGCCGCCAGCACAACCAGACATAAATTGACGATGGCGGTGCTTACCAGAGCCTTCCGGAGCGAGCCACTCCTGGCGTTGTCAAATTGCGTGAATCGGCTGGCTTCCGCCATGGAGAGCTCCGATAGCAGCTCGCGAGCTCGACTCATGTACTCCATACCCTCGTTGGAATCCACCAGTTTGAATGCACGATGCCGATATCCCTCTTGGCGCATTTTGATGGTGCGCTCCATCTCAGCCTGCTTTGAGTGGGCCACCGACTCCAGCTGTGATTCCAAGGATTGTTCACGCTCAGGCCGATGTGCCAATCCTGAACGAAGGCTGGAAAAATCCGTTTCAATTCTGGCCTTTGCCTCGCTGTAGGGCTGCAGATACGAAGCATCGGCAGTCAGCAGATAGCCGCGCTGGCCGGTTTCCATGTCGGTCAGGTCGCGCAGCACTCCGGAGATCTCTGCCTTGATTTTTGAGTTTTCGAGTGCGACTGCCCCGGTCCGCTGCGTTTCTGTCAGTTGTTTAACCGCGATGTACGCGTTCCAGGCTATGCAGCCGAGCAGGGCGAAAGCCAGTATTTGCAGCGCAGCTTTTCGAATCATCTGGTTGTGCCATCCTTCACGTGATGTACTGAACACCTTCGATCATGATGCGGCTGGCTTCAATATCTCCTCTGCAACTTTCGGATGCGTGCTGGCAGTGAACCGGGCCTTCCGCTGTCACCACCGAGCTGGGCCAGGGTGAAAGCAGAGCATCTCGTGCATGTCGAGATGTCATCAATCCATGACCTGGTTCACTGCCTGTATCTTCCGGCAAACTTGAGCAATGATAGGCCCAGTTCTAGCACAGAAGGTTATCTCTTATGGTGCGCTAGAATATGGTGCGCTAGAGCGGTCGCGTATATACCAAACACCGCTCGGCCGTTCTTCCCTCTCGGCACGAAAACGGTGGCCTTAGGCAACACGCCTTTCATTGGGTGGGAAGCACGGCATAAGGCAGGACCGTGCAATGGTTTCGCAGATCTGGTGCCGAGAGGGGAAGTTGGCCGCCAGAGCGTCACAATTGTCTGACACGCATCCTGCAGGAATTAATCAACCTTTATCCACCAAAAACTCCCCTAATTGTGCAGCCTAATCAGCTAGGTACGCGAGAGCCAAATCTTTTGCACTAGTTGTGGCATTCAGATAGGTTCCGGATTACTGTATGCAGCCATGCGGCGTCATTTTTTAGCTGCTCTGTTAGTCTTGCCATTAGCAGTTCCCTCTTCGAGTTTTCAGATATCAGCCCAAAACTGCCCATTACCCCCCGCTATTGGAACTGTTTCCCAAGACTTGAATATTTTCTCTGAACATCAGGAAATCGATCTTGGGGATGCCATGGCTGATAGCCTGGCGCGGCGGATCAGGATTATTGATGATGACACCTTGAACTCATACCTGCGGTCGATTGGTGATCGACTGGTTCAGCACTTACCACCCACTCAGCTGAGATTCCGTTTCTATCTCATCGAGATTCCACAGGTGAACGCATTCAGTATCGCGGGTGGCCGAGTGTATGTCTCGCGCAAGATGGTGGCTTTGAGTAAGGGTGACGACGAACTCGCGGGGGTCATTGCGCATGAGCTTGGGCACATTGTTACCCACCAGACTGCAATTCAGATAACCAGGCAACTTCGGCAGGTACTGGGCGTCACACGAGTAGGTGATCGCGCCGACGTGTTCGATAAATTTCATCTGCTGCTTGAAAATGAAGCGCGCAAGCCCGCGCGCACTAGCGAAAACCAGGAGGAGCAGTATGTTGCGGACCAGGTTGCACTCTACGCTATGGCTCGCTCCGGTTATGCACCACATGCATATGTGGATCTTTGGGATCGTTTTCAGCAGACGCACGGCAAGAGCGGCAGCTGGATTTCAAATCTCTTTGGGACTACGAAGCCTTCCGAACGCCGGCTGGGAGAAATGTTGAAAAATGTTTCAGCACTTCCTGCAGGCTGTGCCGATATTCCACCCGCGGCGCGCACGTCGGAGTTTGCGACCTGGCAAGCACAGGTGATCAACTATGGCGGCTCTGGAAGCAAGGAATCTCTCCCAGGTCTGATCTTTAAGCAATCTTTAACTCGCCCACTGCGTCCCGACATCACCAATCTGCGCTTCAGCCCCGACGGCAAGTTTGTTCTGGCTCAGGACGAAGGAGGTATTCACGTCCTGACGCGTGAGCCGTTCGCGGTTCTCTTTTACATACCAGCGCTCGACGGCCACCGTGCCGTGTTCTCGCCCGATTCTCGATCAATCATTTTTCATAATCGTTCCCTACGCGTAGAGAGCTGGTCGGTTGCTGACCAGCGGCAAACGTCTGCGCATGAAGTCACAGTGTTACACCCTTGTCTCCAGACCGAGTTGTCTCCCGATGGTTCAGTCTTGGCATGCCTGAATTCAGAATTCGAGCTGTTGCTAATCGATGTGGCATCCAATTCAGTGCTGGCCGGCCGAAAATCATTCATCCAACCGACTGCGTTTGGCTTTTGCATAATCGCGACTTCTATGGTCACCGGCAGCGATCTGGGATTGATTGGAATGAGGTTTTCGCCTGACGCCCACTATTTTGTGGCCGGCACCACTGGAGCATATTTTGCATGGGACTTGAGCGCGCACCACGAGTTTTCCCTTCCAGGCTCAGTCAAAGATGTTTTGAAGTCGAGCTTTGCATTCCTGGCTGCCGATCGCATTATCGGAATTGAGGTTGCATCGCCTACTGCTGCAGACATTTACGATGGCACGTTTGTAACCGAGCGCGTCACTGGAGAACTCGGTCTCAATGCTTTGGGGAAATCTGATGATGTGGCGACAGTAAAGCTGCCCCAGGGGCGATTAGGTCCACTGCAGGCAGCGGCTGTTTCAGCAGATTTTAACTGGATAGCAATTTCTAACCGAACTCGCGGTGGGATTTGGGATCTTACTCACAACATCCGCACCATGGAGTTGCGGGGTTTTCATGGAGGGTGGTTCGCGCCCGACTCTTCGGCATACATCGATGTCCCAAAGTTCATGGAGACCGAGCGTCAAATCGCATGGCTCGATCCCATATCCGGTAACGAGGCATCAGGTTACAAAATTGGTGATACAGACACTAGGCAGTACGGACCTTACCTCCTGGTCACGAAGGCACGCGGACGAAGCAGCAAGGGCCAGATGACCTTCGAACCGCAATACCTTTGTTTGCAACGGCTCCTTCAGAGTGTGCTCAGCGTACCGAACTCTAGTTCAAACGATAAAGACGTTGAGCTTCGCGACGTCCGTGACGGCCGTTTGGTATGGTCTCATTATTTTCCTCACGAGCTGCCCTCCTTCTCCATAAGTAATACAAGAGTGTTGCTGAAGTGGTCGGTTAGCCAGAATGCGGCACGTGATGAACTGATTAAGTACCCAGATCTCAAGAATGGTGCAGACAAGAGCGACTATCTCATTGAAGAAATCGACCCTAAGAACGACAGCGTGGTAGGAAAGCTTGTGATCAAAACCAACAAAGGATCATTTGCCGTGACTCACGTGTTTGCCCAAGACGACTGGGTAATCGCGTCGGCAACGGGAAATCAAGTGGTCATTTATTCGATGTCTAGCGGACAGAAGAAAGGACATTTTTTTGGCGCTTATCCCAGCGCGTCACGGAGTGGATTCCTCGCTGTGGAAAGCGGTTCAAGTCAGATCAGTGTTTATGATTTGGCGACTTCTCAACTGAAACAGCAGTACTCTTTTCCAGACGCCATTTCGTTCAAGACGTTTTCCCCTGATGGGAATCGAATCTTCATCATGACGGCGAACCAGACTGCTTATGTCATCGACCTCACCGCAAGGGAACCCAGTACTGACCAGATCCGACCACTTGGCCAGTTCCTGCAAGCTTTTTGAGCTCATTCCAGTGCGCCCGGCTCCCGTCACCGGGGCGTCACAAGCCGAAATTTCCTATTCCGAAGGTCTAGGCTAGGGTTGGTGAAGTCATATGGTTGCATGTGAGAGGTTCTGATGTCCCAGACGCTGAAATCTTAATTTGCGGCATTTCTTCGCCCGGAGGACAATCCCTTGCATCGGACGAATTGCTATCCGCAAATGCATATTAATTCCTTCAGCTGCTGACTCTACGGCACTGATCCTTGACAAAAAGAGCAGCTAAGTCCAAAGTCGTTGACTCGGATGGACCTCCAGGTCCAGTCGACATCACTTAGTCGGAGATCTGCATGAGGTTCCTACGTAACCCGATGTGCCTCTGGCTTGTTCTCAGCGTCGCTACCATAGCTCCCGTTATGTCAGCCTCAGATCTCCAGGAGAGCGAGTCGCCTACATTCGACCCTATTCCGATAGCTTTCGAGCCGAATCATGGCCAATCCGATTCAACCGCAGCATTCATTTCCACGAATGGTACTGAAACCCTGCTTCTCAGCGCCAGCCAAGCTGTGGTTTTGAAATCCGTCTCAGCCGTTCCATCTAGAGTGACGCTTGAACTGTTGGGTGCCAACAGAGATGCGAAAGCGGAAGCGGAAGCTCGCGATCTCTTACCGGGTCGAAGCAACTACTATATTAGCAATGAAGCATCTTACTGGCATGAAGACCGTCCCCAATTTCAGCAAGTTGCCTTTCATTCTGTCTATCCCGGAATTGATCTCGTTTATTATGGAAATCAACAACGTCTTGAATATGATTTCCTGATATCACCGGGTGCTTCTGTTGGTCAAATCCAGTTCAAGATGCGTGGCGCGAATCGAACGCGTTTAACGGAGGCCAGTGACATTGTTGTTGATTCGGAAGCAGGATCGTTGCAATTGCGTCTTCCATCGGTCTACCAAGTCATCAACGGCGCGAAGAAGTTGGTCTCTTGCCGGTTCGTGTTGCGCGCAGACAATGTAATTACTTTTCGAATTGGCCAATACGACCAAGCTAGAGCTCTCGTGATAGATCCGGTATTGAGTTATGCAAGCTTGATATCCTCGAGCTCTCTTGAGCTTCCTAAGGGAATCGGTGTCGACAGCGTGGGCAACGCTTATGTCCTACGAAATGAAAGCGGCTCCGTCGTTATCCAAAAACTGAGCGGAAGTGGCAGTAAGGTTCTTTACACCACACGGCTCGGCGGCAACTCTAATTCGGTTGGCACGGCGATCGCGGTTGATGCCTTGGGTCACGCTTACGTGACAGGTACAACTTCGGCGACGGATTTTCCGACCACACCCAGTGCCTATTCCCAGATATGCCCTGAGTTTTGCAATTCAGCTTTTGTCACCAAGTTATCTTCGGATGGGTCAATTGATTTTTCAACGTATATGGGTGGGAATAATCCTTCCTCTGCCATAGCGATTGATTCAGAGGGCTCTTCTTACATTACCGGTTCATTAGGTGACGCACTTCCTTTGGTAAATGCGTTCCAAGACGAGCCGGGCGGGACATTTGTGCAAAAGCTCAACTCGGCTGGTTCGTCTCTAGTGTATTCCACATACTTCGGCACCGGTAGTATTTGGGGCAGAGGAATCGCTGTTGATCTCAACGGAAGTGCCTATTTGACTGGAATAATTAACGGAGGCGGCATTCCGCTCAAGAGTCCTATCCAACAGAGTATCGTGACTGGCTTCCTAAGCAAACTATCTCCAGACGGCCGTAGCTTGGTTTTCTCAACTTATTTGGGTGGAGGCACCGACACTCCCACTGGGCTGGCCGTTGATCCCTTCGGAAATGCACATGTGGTTGGCTATACGAGCTCCTGCTCGTTTCCGCTTAATCTTGATTCCATCAGCGTTGAATGCGCAAATGCGTTTGAAGACCCGAGGGTATTCGTCGCAGTTATGGACAGCGCAGGGGCGCAGCTGTTGTTTTCCACTCTGCTGCCCGGCAGCTACGACCCTGCCATAGCAGTAGATAAGAAGGGTTTCACATATGTCGTCGGCACGACATTATCCGACAAATACCCGCTGCTAAAACCAATTAGTGTACCCATACAATCGAATTCGAAAGCATTTGTCTCGAAGATCGATCTTTCTGGGAAGCTGGTATTCTCAAGCTACTTGGGAGGCCCGGGCACTTCGCAAGCTTCAGCCATTGCTGTGAGTGCGACTGGCGCTATGTTTCTCACAGGTGTTAGTACTCCCGACTTTCCGGTTCTACATCCTGTTCCGGGCCAAGTATCGCCTTTTTTTCCACCTACTTTCCATTTCATTGCCAAAGTAACGGCTGCAGATGCACCGCAAATCAGTCTCTCTCCTCGTACATCCCCCTTTGTTAATCTACAGAATGTTGGTAGCCTACCTCTCACCATCACTTCAATAACCACATCTTCCAATTTTACCCAGGGGGGCAACTGCAAATCCGAACTTACTGGAGGCGAATCTTGCGATCTTGTTCTTACCGGAGCTGCAGACAACAAAAAGTCAGGCACTGTGACAATTATAAGCAACGCTAAGCCAGCCTCACAAACAGTTTTGATCACGAAATCCGCATCGGGTGATGTGGTCGGATCGAACGTAACAGTATTTCCTCAGTTTCTCAGATTTGCTCCGCAATTAATTGGCACCAAGAGCCCGTCGCAGGCTGTATTCGTGAAAAACTCAGGAAACCAGCCCGCAGCGATCAATAGCATCTTTTTGACGTCCACTGGTCCTTTTTCCAAAACTCACAATTGCCCCGCAATGTTACAGCCAGGCAGCACATGCACCATTTCTGTCATTTATAACGCCACGAGTGCGCTCGATAATGTGCAACTCGGAATCGTCCATGATCCAGGTCAAACACGGGAGACGGTGTTCATTGGAGGAATCGGCTCGAGTTCCGCGATTTTCCCTTCAACTCAGCTATTGGAATTCGGGCAGCAATTCACCGCCAAGACATCGTTGTCCCGCGTCGTGAACCTCATCAATACAACACCCTACTCTGCAGCGGTAACTAGTGTGTCCTCGTCTTCGGGCTTTTCTCAAACGAATTCGTGTAACGTAACGATTCCACCCCATGGTAGTTGCCGGGTGGCTGTGACGTTTTCTCCGTCAATAAACCAAAATGTTTCTGGCACCTTAACCGCTGCTAACTTAGGCCCTGGCGGTAGTCAAACAATCCAGTTGTTCGGAACAGGGTTTATTGATTCGGAACTCACCGCCTTGCCTCGATTTCTGGATATGTTCTCAGTCATCAATGGATTCAATGATACTCAGCAAATAATTCTAACCAACAGTTCTCAGCACGTACTTCAGCTGCAAGGATTCAGTGTTCTACCTCCATTTTTTCAGACCAACAATTGCCCAGCTTCGCTAGCTGCCGGAAGCACTTGCAATGTGAACGTCTCGTTTAAGCCTACGCAAGCAGGAACCATCAGCAGTACCCTTACCGTTCGGCATTCAGGGCTCGGGTCGCCTCAAGTGTTCGCACTTACGGGTAGTGCACGAACCGGTCTTATCGTCTTGCCGGATGCGATTGACTTTGGTCAACAGCAGCTCCTGAGCTCTGTACCGAACTTCGTGAGCATCGGCAACGGTGGTGGCTTTCCATCTATCACTGTGAGCAGCATCAAGGTGCAAGGAACCGACTTTAGGCTGGTTAGCAACAATTGTCCTCAAGTGATAGATCCCTTCGTGGGTTGTGGGGCCATAAAACTTTCCTTTAAGCCAACGCAAACCGGTCTTCGGACCGGCACCGTGACCATTATTGCTAGTGACCTTTCGACCCCACATGTGGTTCCGCTACAAGGCGTCGGCATTGGCTCTGGAATTGAGAAACTTTCTAGCATCAAACTTGATTACGGAATTAAAGCTGTTGGAACAAAAACTGCTAAGACGGTAAAAGTGACGAATGCGGGTACTGCTCCGCTCAAAATAACGGGTATTAACAGCTCTGTCGATCAGTTCACACAATCGAACAATTGCACTGTCCCATTAGCTGTTGGCGTCAGTTGTTCAATTACTGTGCGGTTCGCCCCCACTATCCCAGGAATGTTAACAGGTACCCTCAGCGTCAACGACGATGGAGCTGGAAGTCCGCACTTGATCTCTCTCAGTGGCATCGCGCAGTAAAAGCTCCAGCTATCAATCCAGGTTGAACATTGCGTCCGACAATGACGAGCGCGACTTGAAGTTGGAAGTACGGGTCCTGCACTGGCGCGGGTTCAGCCCACCTCAGCTCAGCGCTCGCGCAACAAATGGGGCATGTTGGGCAGCGGAGGGCAGGTTTGGATTGCTCTACCTGCTATCCCACCAAAGCAGTGACCGAGTTAATCTGTGGTTGTAAGATCAAACGCCGAACCAAATGGGACGAAGATAAGCCGAATTTCTATTTCGAATTACGTTTGAGTGCGTTCTCTTCCCGTCACAACGACGTCACAAGAGAGTTTCGGCTCTGATCTGGCAGCTTGATTTTACGATCGGCAATCTGCTTCAGACGCGCGTTCCACGCGGCTTTTGGGCTGGTGCCGGGAGGGGGAGTTGAACCCCCACAGTGCTAAGCACCGGCGGATTTTGAGTCCGCTGCGTCTGCCAGTTCCGCCATCCCGGCTGAGAGGAAGAACACTTCAGGTTTGGAAAACCAGATTAACACGATCACGCCAACACCGGCTTCTCCACCTCGACCGGCAGGCCCGCCTGCTGCCACCCATCTAGGCCTCCTCTGAGATTGATGAGGTTGCGAAAGCCGGCGCGTTCGAGCAGGCTGCACGCAATCATGCTGCGATAGCCGCTTTTGCAATGAACAGCCAGAGCGCGACTAAGATCAATTTCCGGCGGCGCAAGTTTGAAACGGTCAAGCGGCCACCAATTCGCGCCCTCAATATGCCCGGCGACAAACTCCGGCTCGCGGCGTACATCGAGCACATCGATGCCGCCTTGCTGCAAGCGTTCGCTGAGCTCATGCGGAGTGATTTGCGGCAGCTGCGCCATCTCAAAGCCTGCCGCCAGCCATCCCTTGACGCCGTCCATCAAATAACCGCGTTCACCTTCCAGACCGATTCGGGCCAGGCGCATGCGCGCTTCTGAAATCTGCTCGTCCGTGTCAGCGATCAACACCGGCTGCGACGATAAGCCCAACATCGCTCCCGCCCACGAGGCGAACTGGCCGGAGAGTGCAATATTCACTGACCCAGGCACATGCCCAGCGGCAAACTGATCATTCGGGCGAACGTCGAGCGCGATCACGTCTTCATCAAGCAGCCGTCTCAATTCGACGGCCGAAATTGCCGGCAACTCCGGAAGCGCGGCAAGCGCCGGTGCTCCCTGTCGATTAATCTCGGCATCCTGCGAAAAGTATTCCGGGCGCGCAGGCAAGTTGCTGGTCAGCTCATGCACAAACTTTTCCTTGCCGGCGATCTGCAGGGCGTAGTTTGTAAGCCGCTCGGTGCCGATGGTGGATGAGCGCTCGGCGCGCATATTGCGCCCGCACAACGAGCCCGCACCGTGTGCCGGATAGACCAGCACCTCATCGGGCAGGCTCATCAGCTTGGAATGCAGACTGTCGTACAGCATTGCGGCCAGCTGCCGCGGCGTGTGAGTGTGCGAGAGATCAGGACGCCCAACATCACCAAGAAACAGAGTATCGCCGGTCAGAACTGCCCACGGGGAACCGGGCTTGTCGTCACTGAAGACCACCAGGCAAATGCTTTCCGGCGTATGCCCGGAAGTCTCCAAAACCTTGAGCTTGCATTTTCCGAAGTTCAACTCGAAGCCATCCGTTACCGCTACATGCGGAAATTGGGCGCCGGCCTGCGCTCCAATGTAAATCTGCGCTCCGGTACGGGCTGCCAGTTCGGAATGCCCGGAGACAAAATCCGCGTGCAGGTGAGTCTCAACAATGTGTCGGATTTTAAGGCCGTGTTCGTCAGCCGCCTTTAGATAAAGATCGACATCGCGTTGCGGATCGACCACCACCGCTTCCCCTTCCGATGCCAGCAGGTAAGAAGCGTGCGCCAGACATCCCAGGTAGAACTGCTCGAAATACATAAGGAGTGCCCTCTATGAGAGAACATCATAAATCCGAACCGCATGAACCGCACAACCAGCTTGCGAGGCTGATCTAAGCTGGTTAAGATCCGGAAATGGAACCTAGGCTGGAGAACCCCCACGCGCCGGAGCCAAAGCATGACCACGCAGCCGAAGTTCTGCAGACCTGCCCCAACTGCTCGACCCACTTGCGTGATCAGCACTGCAAGCTGGTATGTCCGCACTGCGGGTACTTTCTCAGCTGCTCGGATTTTTACTGAGCGCTACCGGCGCTCATCGCCGATCGCCTTCGCCTTCCGATAAAATAAATCAGCAATTCAAATACAAAACATTTAGGAGAACGCATGCAACGCAAGGCAAGCGCGGTGTGGCAGGGTGGCCTTAAGGACGGCAAAGGCACGGTTTCATCGGCAAGCGGAGTGCTTTCCACCACGCCTTATTCTTTTGCCACACGTTTTGAGAACAATCCCGGCACCAATCCGGAGGAACTAATCGCGGCCGCGCACGCGGCCTGCTTTTCGATGGCGCTTTCAGCGCAGCTGGGCAATGCCAATCTGAAGCCGGAGAGCATCAACACCGCGGCCACACTCACCATGGAGAAACTCGATTCTGGGTGGACGATCACGGCTGTGCACCTGGATGTGAGCGCTCGCGTGCCGAACGCCGATAAGGCGGCATTTGAGAAAGCCGCGAACGATGCCAAGAGCGGTTGCCCGGTATCGAAGGTGCTGAAGGCAAACATCACCATGGCGGCGAAGCTGGAGTAACCGGAACTCAGCTTTGCGATTTCAGAATAGTCCGCATCTCGCGATTCACTCGGGCCGCGTCCTGGGCGGCGGTTTCGATCATGCGTGCCCACTTCTTTCCGTTGGCATCGGTTTTGGCCTGGGCCAGCAGATACGACGCCTGCAGAATGGTCTCGAGTGAATTGCTGAGATCGTGCGCCAGCGAGCGCAACTGCGCAACTACTTCAGACGGCAACTTCGGGACATTATGAAGGGCGGTATCAGACACGAGTCGAACTCCCGGGATGATTAAAATTTATTTCGTATGCCAGCAGCATGAACAGTAAGGCGCCCCAAGTTTGACACCCGGTGGTACACCTGTAAAATATTGATGTTACTCCTTCCGGGAAGGCGTTTCAGCGCTTTACCCAAGTCACTTTGCCGAAGTGGCGGAATTGGCAGACGCGCATGGTTCAGGTCCATGTACCCGCAAGGGTGTGGGGGTTCGAGTCCCTTCTTCGGCACCAGATCTGAAGTTCGACACAACAGTTTCCACGGCGCCTCGAATCCAAGCCAACAAAAAAGGCCAAGTTCGCACTTGGCCTACAGAGATCTTTTAAGTTAATCAGGGCTTTACCAGCGAAAACCGAAGGTCACGGGCAGGAAGCTGACGTCTTCGCCATGGGTTGTAAACATGCGGTGATAGCGGGCCTCGCTGAAGATTTTCATGCGACCGTGCCCGACTCGAAAATCGAATCCTCCCCCCGCATTAAATCCTGACTTCAAAGTGCTGTTGGAAGCTACCACCTGATCCACGCCAATGGCGGTCTGAGTGCAAAATCCAAAAAAGGGATCACAAGACAGTGTCGGAACAATTGATGGCTGGGTCAGAGTCAAATTGGCGTGATACAGGCCGTAGCCGGCCGTGAAATAGGGTTGCACGCGACTGGTAGAGGGCGCGAGTTTAACCACCGGGTTGAAGGTGAGTGACCAGATTCCAACCGAGCCGCCCGGTTCTCCGAAACGCGCCAGGGTTGCGTCATTCAGGCCGGAATGGTTGTAAGTGAAATCCAGATCAGCAGCAACGAACGAGCTCACGTTCCATCCGCCGCGCAGATTCAAATTGTAGCCAGTATTCAGGCTGTTTCCGGCACGGTCGGCAGGAACTGTGAATCCAGCTCCGCCTCCGAAGTTGAAGTGCTCCTCAACCTGGGCGAACGAGAAGGATGAAAGAAGAAAGACGACGACGAAAGTGGCTGTACGAAGTTGGCTGAACATACTACTCTCCTCTACGCGATAAATAATGCAGCTCTTGGATGAGGCAGCAGGATGCGGGTTGGCCATCCAGCTTGCGTCTTTTCTTGGCAGCTCAAAGTTTCCGGCGAGATCAGGTCGGCATTCACCTAGGCTGGATAGTGTCGGTCGCACACTGAGGTGGCGCGAAATCTATACGCAAACTCTCGTCGCCGCGTTACAATCTCCGCGTTACAATCTCCGCGCGTTTCACCGGCTCTTCGCGTTGAGCTATGTTCCAGGTCACAGTCAGGAAATTCCCGCGCATCTCTGGTGCAGCAAGAGGCTGCTGCCTGCGATGAGCGCATCAGGCACTTTCCGTGCTGTGGATCTCATTCGCAAGAAGCGCGACGGTGCGGAACTGTCCGCAGAAGAGATTGCATACTTTGTCCGTGCTTCTACTACCGGCGAAATTCCTGACTATCAGACGGCTGCATGGCTCATGGCGGCGCTGATTCGCGGCCTCACACAGGGTGAGACTGCTGCGCTCACCGATACCATGCTGCACTCGGGCGAGGTGTTGGATTTCTCCGACCTGGGCGGCAAGAGGATCGACAAGCACTCGACCGGAGGCGTGGGGGATAAAACTTCTCTGGTGCTGGCGCCGGTTGCTGCTGCCGGCGGATTGATCGTGCCCATGATCAGCGGGCGCGGACTCGGCCACACCGGCGGAACGCTCGACAAGCTGGAATCAATTCCCGGCTTCAATGTAAATCTGCCGGTAACGGAGTTTCGCCGCGTACTCGAAAAGTGCGGCTGCTCGATGATCGGCCAGACGGCGCAGATCGCTCCCGCCGACCGCAAATTCTATGCTTTGCGTGATGTGACCGGCACGGTGGAAAGCCCATACCTGATCTGCGCGTCAATCATGAGTAAAAAACTTGCCGAGGGGATAGACGGCCTGGTGCTCGATGTAAAAACCGGTTCCGGCGCATTCATGAAGAAAGAGGAGGACGCGGCGTTTCTTGCCAGTTTGATGGCTGAGACCGGCCAGCGCATGGGCAAGAAGGTAGTGGCACTGATCACGGACATGAACCAGCCGCTCGGCAAAATGGCGGGCAACTCGGTCGAAGTAATCGAATGTGTGGAAGTGCTGCGCGGGGAAGGCCCGAGCGACTTGCGTGAGCTTTGCCTGCAGCTTTGCGCCTGGATGTTCGTTCTCGGAGACAGAGCAAAGAGTGTGGAAGAAGGAAAAGAACTGGCGGCAAAGCTGATCGCGTCCGGCCGGGCGCTTGAGAAATTCCGCGAGATGGTAGGGTTGCAGGGCGGTGATGTTGCAGCCATCGATGACACAAACCGCTTGCCCATCGCTAGACATAAGAAGGACGTAGTAAGTTCACAGACAGGTTATCTGGCAGCCTTTGATTGCGAGGCTGTTGGCACAGCGTGCGTGGTGCTGGGCGGCGGGCGCGAAAAGAAAGAAGACAGCATCGATCACTCAGTCGGACTGCTGATAAACAAAAAGATTGGCGATCAGGTGGCTGCGGGCGAGCCGGTTTTCACCATACTTTACAACTCGGAAAGCAAGGCGGAGCAGGCAAAGTTACTGATGGAACGCAGTTTTCGTGTCTCTGAAAACCAGTCGTTCACCAAACCCCCACTTATTCACCGAATAATCGACCACCCGGAGCAGCCTAAGTGATGAGCAGATTCGTCGGAATACTGGGACTTCTGACCATGCTGGCACTTGCCTTTGCCTTCTCGACCAACCGGCGGGCGATCCGCTTAAAGACAGTCGGCTGGGGACTGGGCCTGCAGCTCACATTTGCGGTGTTTGTGCTGCGTGCCGATATTGGCCGGCGCATTTTCCAGATGGCGGGCAATGCAGTCAACCGGCTGCTCAGTTACGCGTTTGCCGGATCGGAGTTCGTGTTTGGTGATCTGGGCAAGCAAGGTTCGCATCTGGGATTTTATTTCGCTTTTCAGGTTCTGCCGACCGTCATCTTCATTGCGGCATTCTTCGCCGTGCTCTATCACTATGGCGTGATGCAGTTCATCATCCGCCAACTGGCGCGCGTTATGACGCGCTTCATGGGCGCAAGCGGAGCGGAATCGCTGAACGTCGCGGCCAGTATTTTCATGGGGCAGACCGAAGCTCCGCTGACTATCCGCCCTTTCCTGCCTGACCTCACCCGCTCGGAATTAATGACGGTCATGACCAGCGGCATGGCACATGTGTCGGGCGGAATCATGGCCGCCTACATCGCCTTCGGGATCGAGCCCAAGCATCTGCTGAGCGCCGTAATTATGACCGCCCCGGGCACCATATTGATGGCGAAGATGCTGGTGCCGGAAACCGAGCAGCCCAAAACTGCCGGCCAAGTGGTGATGAGCGCCGACGAAGAAGAAAAGGAAAAACAGGAGAATCTGCTGGGCGCCATCGCGCGCGGCACAACCGACGGTTTGAACCTGGCCTTGAACATCGCCGCCATGCTGATTTCTTTTCTGGCGTTGATTGCGCTGCTCAATGGGATCCTGGGTGGATTGCATGGCTGGCTGGCAGCGCACGGCATGCCTTACTTCCCTTCCAGCCTGGAACGAATATTCGGCACCGTATTTGCACCGATTGCATGGGTCATCGGAGTGCCCTGGAAAGACTGCGGCATAGTAGGCAACCTGTTGGGCACGCGCATGGCGCTGAATGAGCTGGTGGCATTTTCTCTGCTTGGGCCGCAGCGGGCAGTGCTCGATCCACGTTCGTTCACCATCGCAACCTTCGCGTTGTGCGGCTTCGCAAATCTCAGCTCGATTGGCATTCAGATTGGCGGCATCGGCGCACTGGCGCCCAACAAAAAGCGCGAGCTCGCGTCGCTCGGTGTGCGCGCGATGATGGCGGGCACCATGGCGAATCTGATTTCAGCATCCATCGCCGGTATGTTGCTGTAGCGCAAAACTGGCGCTGCGTCTTCCCGTATAATCTTTGAAACCCGCCATGCCGGTCAGCCTTCAAGAAATTATTGCTGCAACCCGTCACAGACTCGCGGAAGCGCAGCGCACTGCGAGCGTGCATGAGTTGGAGCGCCTGGCAGCGGCCCACGTTCCGCGTGGATTTCGCCGGGCACTGCAGCGCAAGAGCGAGAATGGCACGGCCATCATCGCTGAACTTAAGAAGGCCTCGCCCTCTCGAGGACTGATTCGCGCCGATTTTCAGGTCCAGAGCTTGGCAGCGGGATTCGAGCAGGCAGGCGCGGCCGCGCTTTCGGTGCTCACCGACGAGAAGTTCTTCCAGGGATCGCTGGCCGACTTGCAACTCGCTTCACAAAGCACTTCTCTGCCTTGCCTGCGCAAGGATTTTATGATCGATGAATTTCAGGTGCTGGAGGCGAAGGCCAGCCGTGCTGACGCAATCCTGCTGATTGTTGCAGCATTGACCGACTCGGAGCTGACCAGGTTACGAGCCCGCGCTACCGAACTCGAGCTGGATGTACTTTGTGAGGTGCACGATGCGGACGAACTGCGCCGGGCGGCTGACCTGGGATTCGATCTGATCGGGGTCAATAATCGCGATCTACGAACGTTTCATGTGGACCTCAACACCGCCTTACATCTGGCTGATCTGTTTCCCCAAAACGCGCTGAGGGTGGCGGAGAGCGGCATTCACACCGAACAGGACCTGGCGGCATTGCGTGCAGCTGGTTATCGCGCATTTCTTATTGGCGAATCTCTGATGAAGGCTTCTTCACCGGGAGGCGCTTTGCAGGAACTCGTAACTGAACATCCCAAAGCGGTGGTTGTGAAATGACCTGGATAAAAATCTGCGGCACCACCAACGTATCGGACGCACTGACGGCAGTGGATGCCGGAGCCGACGCTGTCGGCTTTGTCTTCTTCGAAGGCAGCCCGCGAAAAGTTAACAAAGAGACCGCCCGCGATATCGTTTCGCAACTGCCTGACCATGTGGAAAAAGTGGGCGTGTTCGTCAATCCTGAGCAGGGCCAGGTGGTGGATACGGTCAATGAAGTCCGGCTGACCGCGACTCAATGCCGCCTGCAGCGGCCAGCAAACGGTCCGGCTGAGGGTGAACGTTTCTACCAGCCCATCCGAATTCTGGTGCCGCTTTCAGTGCCGCTGTTATTACAGGACGAAAATCGTTTGCGCGGCCTGATCGCGGATTTCTCTCGCGTTGCGGACGAAGCTAATCGGCCGGGAAGGCCGAAAAAATCCAACCAGCTGGACACTTTTCTGTTGGATTCCGGCACCCCGCAAGAACCGGGGGGGACGGGTAAAAAATTCGATTGGCAGCGGATCGCTCCGCTGGTCCAGATCATGAACAAGAGCGTGAAAGTGGTCATCGCCGGCGGCCTGACGCCAGACAATATTGCTGAAGCCATGCGCATTCTCCGTCCCTGGGGCGTAGACGTTGCTTCCGGCGTGGAGGTGGAGCCAGGAAAGAAAGATCCGGGAAAGGTGCGCGTCAATTCGAGCATCTGCTGCGGACTTACGCAGGCCGGCCCACGCCGCTATTTTTCGCTCGCCGTTTAACTGAAAAGCTTGGCGGCGCCAAGATTTACCTTAAGCGGGAAGATCTTCTTCACACCGGCGCACACAAGATTAACAACTGTATCGGGCAGGCGCTACTGGTGGAGCGCATGGGCAAACACCGCGTGATCGCGGAGACCGGCGCCGGCCAGCACGGAGTTGCCACCGCCACGGTTTGCGCTCTGTTCGGCTTTGAATGCGTCGTCTACATGGGCACCGAGGACATGCGCCGCCAGGAATTGAACGTGTTCCGCATGCGCCTGCTGGGCGCAGAAGTGCGCGGCGTAGAGTCCGGCTCCCGCACCTTGAAGGATGCGATTAATGAGGCCATGCGCGACTGGGTCACCAACGTGCGCACTACCCATTACATGCTGGGCAGCGTTCTGGGTGCGCACCCATATCCGATCATGGTGCGCGATTTCCACCGAGTGATCGGGCGCGAAGCGCGGGCACAGGTTCTCAAAGCGGAAGGCAAGTTGCCCAGCGCGATCATTGCCTGCGTGGGCGGCGGTTCGAACGCAATTGGGATCTTCCACGAATTCCTGAAAGACAGGAAAGTTCAGCTGATTGGTGTCGAGGCCGGCGGCCGCAGCGGAAAGCTTGGCGATCACGCCGCGCGTTTTCACGGCGGCTCCCCGGGCGTTCTGCAGGGCACCTTCTCTTATGTGTTGCAGGACAAGAACGGGCAGATCGCGACCACGCATTCGGTCTCTGCAGGCCTGGACTATCCCTCGATTGGCCCCGAGCACGCCTGGCTCAAAGACCAAGGCCGGGCGGAATACGTTTCTGCTGGCGATGTAGAGGCCCTGGAAGCTACCACTATGCTGGCTCGAACGGAGGGCATAATCCCGGCGCTCGAATCAGCGCACGCGGTCGCCGAAGTAATCAAGCGGGCGCCCCGGATGAAGAAGTCAGATATCGTGGTGGTGAACGTTTCCGGACGTGGCGACAAAGACATTGGAATAATGCGTGAAAATCTGCGGGTCGAGTGACCGCAACCTACCATGCTCTCGTTCGCGAATAAGCCATCCCTTATCGCCTACATTACTTGCGGCGATCCTGATCTCGCAACCTCACGGGATGTAGCAACCGCCTGCATTGATGCTGGCGCATGCGTGATCGAACTGGGAGTTCCCTTTAGCGATCCGGTCGCAGATGGCCCGGTCATCCAGCGCGCTACTGACCGTGCGCTTCGACAGGGAACATCGCTCAAACATGTCTTCGAACTTGCTCGCGATCTGCGGAAGCAGTCTGATGTCGGCCTCATCATCTTTTCTTATCTGAACCCGGTTTTGAGATTCGGCTACCAGAAATTCGCGGACGCCTGTCATGAAAACGGGCTGGATGGCGCATTGATCACCGATCTCCCGGTCGAAGAAGCGCAGGGATATTTGCAGCAAATGCAAAAGCGGCGACTCAGCACCATCTTTCTCGCGGCGCCCACCAGCACCGACCAGCGCCTTAAGCGGATCGCGCAGGCTTCCACCGGATTTGTTTATGCGGTCGCGCGCACGGGCGTGACCGGGGCACGCCAGCAGATGTCGGAAGAGGCAAAAACACTGGTAAGCCGCATTCGCCGGATCGCGAAACTTCCGGTCGCGGTTGGCTTTGGCATCTCCACCGGCGAGCAGGTCGCGGCGGTATCCAGTTACGCCGACGCAGCCGTGGTGGGCAGCGCGATTGTGCAGACAATTGAACAGAATCCGGGCAAAGAGGCGTCTTCTGTGGCAAAATTCATAGAACAGCTGTCTGCCGTCAGCCGTCAGTATTCCGCCATTTAGATTAGTACCGCGTGCGACTGAGTACGGTCTCGGGTATTCGTATCGAAAGTCGAAGCTTGAAAGTCGAAGCTATGGACATCGCCGATTGGCGCAGGCAAATCGATGAACTGGATCGCAAGCTGGTGGACTTGCTTAGCCAGCGTGCCCATGCCGCCCATGAAATCGGCAAACTTAAGCGGGTTGCGGGAATGCCGATTTACGAGCCTGACCGCGAGAGTACGGTTTTCGCCAATGTGCGAAAAGTGAATCCCGGGCCGCTGCCCGATGTGGATCTGCAGCGCATTTACGAACGCATTATGGATGTGATGAGGCAGATCCAGAAAGAAGAGATTGCGCCCGATGCAGCTGAGGACTTGGGCCATACCGAACTGGATTCGGAGGTAACAGATTAGCGTTCACTCGTCAGCTATCAGCTTCCGCCCTTGGGCTCACTGATGGCTGAGAGCTGTTAGCTGAAAGCCCTTTATGATTGTCGCAATGCAGGAAATTGCCACCGAAGAGCAGATCCAGGATGTGATTGAACATCTGGTCCGGATGGGCTTTTCTGTGCACCGCACGACCGGCGCGCGCCAGAGCGTGCTGGCCGCCGTCGGAGCACGCGTGGACTTTGACACTCGAAACCTTGAAGTTTTATCGGGTGTTGAGCACGTTCATCGCATCAGCGCGCCTTACAAACTCTCCGGCCGCGCCTTTCGTCCGGAGGGGACTATTATCAAATTCGGTAATGGCCTTCAGGTCGGCGGACCGGAAGTAATCGTTATGGCGGGCCCCTGTTCGGTTGAATCGCGCGAGCAGCTTTTTAATGTAGCTGAGAAGATTGCCAAGGCCGGAGCTCGCGTACTTCGCGGCGGCGCTTTCAAGCCTCGCAGTTCTCCGTATTCCTTCCAGGGACTGGGTCTGGAAGCGCTTAAACTTCTGCGCGAAGCCGGCGATAAGTTTGGATTGCTGGTGATCAGCGAAGTCATGGAGATTTCGCAGATCCAGATGATGCTGCCCTACCTCGATATCTTGCAGGTAGGCGCGCGCAACATGCAAAATTTCAATCTGCTGCGCGAACT